>CAZZZA010000058.1:0-16495 GCA_964658455.1 uncultured Lichenihabitans sp. | reverse complement strand
CGACATCCACGCCGATCGCTGTGCCGCGTGTCGTCGTTCGGTCCTGCGTAGACCCGCCAAGGCCGCATAAGCACATGAAGCAACCACCGCCGCAGTCACCACGATGGCAGCGAGCATGAAAAGAACCGCCTGTCGGACAGGCATGGTGCCACCGGTCCCGAGATAGTTCAGGCTCTGTGGATTGAGTGGGTTGAGCGGGTTCAGTGGATTTGCCGGGTTGACCGGTGACAGCGGCGACAGCGGATTCGCTGGATCCAGCAAATTGGTGGGGTCCATGCTCCGTGCCCTCCAGCCGCGCCATAAGCCTATAGCGCAGAAACGCCCCGATGGCAGCCTGCTGGAACGGCCTCAATCGGGGACGGCGTCAGGCGATCTCCGACACCTGGACCAGACGCTTCTCGCGCATCGACAGATAGGCCGCCTCGGCGAGGATCAGTGCCCGGCGTCCGTCGTCGAAGCTGGCCAGCGGCTTCGCGCCGTTCTCGACGCAATCGACGAAACCGTCGATCTCCGCCATGAACGCCTCGTGGTAGCGCTCGAGGAAGAACAGCTGATAGGGCGCGCTGGATTCCACCATCGTGTCGCTGAAGCGTCGCATCTCGTGCGGCTTGCGGTTGTCCGAGATCAGCATGCCGCTGGCGCCCATCAACTCCACCCGCTGATCGTAGCCGTAGACCGCGGTCCGCGAGTTGTTGATGTGGCACTGCTTGCCCGAGGCGGTGCGCATGACAACCATGGCGCTGTCCACCTCGCCGCCGAGTGCCGCGCCGAGCGCCGGATCGATCAGGGCGTTGGCCAGCGCGAACACCTCGGTCGGCTCCTCGCCCAGCATGAAGCGGGCGAGGTCGAAATCATGGATCGTCATGTCCCTGAACAGGCCGCCCGCCGCCTCCAGATAGGCGCGGGACGGTAGCGCCGGATCGCGAGAGGTGATGATGACCTGGTGCAGCTCGCCGATCTCGCCGGCCAGCAGCGCCGCACGCGCGGCGCTATGACCCGGATCGAAGCGGCGGTTGAACCCAAGCTGGATCGGGATCCTGGTATCGCCGATCTTCGCGGCGCACGCGTTGACGCGGGCCAGATCGAGGTCGATCGGCTTCTCGCAGAGCACCGCCTTCCCGGCGGCGACGGCCATCTCGATGTAGTCCGCATGGGTCGGGGTGGCGGTGGCGACCAGCACCGCATCGACCGCGTCGGACGCGAAAACCGCCTCGGCACTCGGCGCCGCGCTCACGCCCTGGGCGCTGGCGACCGCCTCAGCGGACGGGCGGTGCACGTCATACACGCAGGCGAGTTCCGCCCGCGGATGGCGCGCGACGTGCGCGGCGTGCATCTTCCCAATCCGGCCGCATCCCAGAACCGCGATCCGCAACATTCAAGTCTCCGTCTCTCACCGGCCGGATTTCGCATCCGGCGCATGCGCGTCCGCGTCATGTTCCGCCGCCCGCCACGACGGCCCAGACCTTGTTGCACGGCCGCCGCTATGTCAATATAATTTCCACAAACCAAACAGCCGCAATTTTTGCTGCGAGAGGATGGGACATCGTGAACAAGGTCGATGGGAAGATCGCCGTCGTCACCGGCGGAACGCAGGGGCTCGGCGCCGCGATCGCCGTGGCGTTGGCAGAGGCCGGGGCCGCCGGGCTGGTGACTTGCGGCCGCAACCGCGAGAAAGGCGATGCCGTCGCGCATGCGATCGCGCAGCAGACCGGTTGCACGGTTCGCTTCGTGCAGGCCGATCTCGAGAAGGTTGCCGATTGCCGGGCGGTGTTCGACGCGCTGGACAGCGCGTTCGGACGCGTCGACATCCTGGTGAATGCGGCCGGCCTGACCGATCGCGGCGACATCCTGACCACGGACGAAGCCCTGTTCGACCGGATGTTCGCCGTGAACGTGCGCGCGCCGTTCTTCCTGATGCAGGAAGCGATCCGGCGCATGGTCCGCAACGGCACCGAAGGCTCGATCGTCAATATCGGCTCGACCTCGGCGCTCGCCGGGCAGCCGTTCATCGCGCCGTATTGCGCCTCCAAGGGGGCGTTGGCGACGCTCACCCGCAACACCGCGTTCGCGGCGATGCGCAACAAGATCCGCGTCAACCAGCTCAATATCGGCTGGATGGCATCGGATGGCGAGGACCGTATCCAGCGCGAGTATCATGGCGCCGACGCCAACTGGCTCGACAAGGCAGCCGCCGAGCAGCCGTTCGGACGCCTGCTCGCGCCGCAGGAAGTCGCCCGGGCGGTGGCATTCCTGGCATCGGCGGATTCCGGCATGATGACGGGCTCGGTGATCAATTTCGATCAATCGGTATGGGGCGCCTACGCCTCGGCGCCGCCGACCCCGGTCGAGCGCCTCGCGGTCTGAGCATCCGGCGGAACAGGGACGAAACATCGAATGAAAGCGAGACTTGGAATTGCCCCGATCGCCTGGTGGAACGACGATCTCGTCGAGCTGAGCGGCGACATCTCCCTGCAGGGCTGCCTGGCGGAAGCCCGGGAAGCCGGGTTCAGCGGCATGGAAACCGGCCGGCGTTTCCCGATGCAGGCAAGCGTGCTGAAGCCGGTGCTCGAGCAGCACGGCATGCGCGTCTGCGGCGGCTGGTTCTCCGGCCGGCTGCTCGACGGCGATCTCGAAGCGGAGAAGGACCGCATCGCCGAGCAGATGGCGCTGTTCAAGGCGGTCGATGCGCCCTGCATCGTCTATGGCGAGACCGCGGGCACGATCCAGGGCGATCGCAACGCCCCGCTCTCGACCAAGCGCCGGCTGTCTGAGCAGGAGACCAGGGACTACGGACGCAAGATGACGGCGTTCGGCGAATGGTGCGCCGAACAGGGCATGCCGATCTCGTATCATCACCACATGGCGGCGCCGATCGAGACCGAGGCGGAACTCGATCTGCTGATGAAACATTCCGGCGAGGGCCTGCCGCTGCTGTTCGATGCCGGGCACATGGCGTTTGCCGGCGGCGACGTGCTGCGGGTGATCGACAAGCATCATCGCCGCATCAGCCATGTTCACACCAAGGACATCCGCCGCGCGGTGGTGGACGCGCTCGACCGCGAGCGGGAAAGCTTCCTCGACGCGGTCGTCAAGGGCGCCTTCACCGTCCCCGGCGACGGCAGCCTGGATTTCGAGGCGATCGTCGGGCGCCTGGCCTCGCATGGCTACGAAGGCTGGTTCGTGGTGGAGGCGGAACAGGATCCGGTCAAGAACCCGCCGCTGCAGATGGCGAAGATCGGCCATAAAGAGCTGCTGCGGGTGATGGCGGCGACCGGCTACGAGGTGATCCGATAGCGCGGAACTAGGGCGTCGCCACCGGCCGGTTGACCACCAGGCCGGGGTCGAGCCGGCCGGCGAAGAAATCGATGATGTTGCGGGCCGCGACCTCGCCCATCCGCGCCGCGCATTCCCGCGTCAGCCCGGCCGAATGCGGGGACAGGATGGCGCGGTCGCACCGCAGCAGCCGCGATCCGCCGGATGGCGGCTCGTCGACGAACACGTCGAGCCCCGCGCCGCCGATCCGGCCCTGTTCCAGCGCATCGGCGAGCGCGTCCTCGTCGACGAGACCGCCACGGGCGGTGTTGACGATCAGAGCGTGCGGCCGCATCAGCGCCAGTTCCGCGGCGCCGATCAGCGGCGTCGCCCCCGCCTTCGGCACGTGCAGCGACACCACGTCCGCCGCCGCCAGCGCCGCCCCGAGATCGGGCGCCGGCTCGGCCCCGGCGGCACGGATCGCGCCCTCGCCCTGGAACGGATCGTGCGCCGACACCGCCATGCCGAACGCGGTCGCCATGCCGGCGACCAGCCGCCCGATCCGGCCGAAACCGATGAGCAGCAGGCGCTTGCCGTGCAGTTCGGTCGCGGAGAAGCTGTCGCGTATCCCCCACGCGCCGTCGCGGCTGGCGCGGTCATAGGCCGGCAACCGCTTGGCCAGCGCCAGCATCAGCGCCAGCGTGTGCTCGGCGACCGGCCGGGAATTGACGTCGCCGACGATCGCCAGCGGGATCCCCCTGGCATCGAGCGCCGCCACATCGACCGCATCGAAACCGACGCCATGCCGGGAGACGATCCGCAGCCGACCTGCGGTGCCGAGCACCGACGCCGGCAGCGGCTGGGTGCGGATCAGCAGCGCGTCGGCCTCCGGCAGCCTCGGCGCGTAGGAAGCGGTGGAGACGGCATCCACCATCTCGAAGGTGACGCCCGGCGCCTGGCGCAGCACGTCGAGCCCGGATTCGTGGATGCGGCCGGCGACCAGCACGTGCGGCATCGTCAGTAGCCTCCGCCCGGCGCCGCGGCGACACGTCTGCGGGTCTCGGCCACGCTCGCCTCGGCAGCGCCCGCCAGCAGGCGGACATCGTTGGAGACGGTGACGAGGTCGAACCCCCAGTCGATCGCCTTGGCCGCATAGGCCGCCGACCCGTTATGCAGCCCGGCGCGGATGCCGGCCTGGTGGGCGACCGCGAGCACGCGCAGGATGGCGTCGACCATCTCCGGTTCCTCGCGGTCGAAGCCGGTGCGGTAGCGCCTGCCGGTCAGCCCCAGGGTCAGGTCGGCTGGGCCGATATACAGCCCGTCGAGCCCCGGCGTCGCCGCGATCTCCTCGACACGCTCGAACGCCTCGCGGGTCTCGATCATCGCCAGGCAGACGATCGCGTCGTCCGCCTCGCCGCCGTAGCTCGGCCCGGCGGCGACACCCGCACGCGTCGGTCCGAACGAGCGCGTGCCGTGCGGCGGATAGCGCACATACGACACCAGCCGCTCCGCCTCCTCGCGCGAGTTGATCATCGGGCAGATCACGCCGTGGGCGCCGGCATCGAGCACCTTCATGATCGCCCCGGCATCGAGCCACGGCACCCGCGCCATGATGGCGACGCCGCTGGCGCGCATCGCCTGGAACATGCCGAGCAGCGCGTGGTAGTCGAACGCGCCGTGCTGCAGGTCGGCGGTGATCGAATCGTAGCCGGCGGCGGCCATGATCTCGGCGGTGAAGCCGTTGCCCACCGACAGCCAGCCATTGATCGCCGCCTTGTCCTGCGCCCACAGCGTCTTGATCGGGTTGGCGAACATCAGAGCACCACCTGGGCGAGCTTGACGTTGGCGTAGTCGCCGATCCCCTCGCAACCGCCCTCGCGCCCCATGCCGCTGTACTTGGTGCCGCCGAACGGCGCCTCGGCCGCCGCCAGGGCGAAGCTGTTGATGCCGACCATGCCGCTCTGGACGCGCGCCGCCGCCTCCCTGGCGCGGCCGGCCGAGCGCGTGAAGGCATAGGCGGACAGGCCGTACGGGCTGGCGTTGGCGCGGCGATAGGCCTCCTCGTCGGAGCCAAACGCGGTGATCGCGGCGATCGGGCCGAAATTCTCCTCCGCCAGTGCCCTCGCATCGTCCGGCAGCCCGGTGATGACGGTGGGCTCGAAGAAGAAGCCGGCGGTGCGGTCCGACGGCACCCCGCCGCCGGCCTGGATCCTGCCGCCGCGGTCGCGCGCATCGGCGACCACCGCCTCGATCGCGTCGCGCCGGCGCCGGTTGATCAGCGGCCCCATCTGCGTGGCCTCGTCGAGGCCGCTGCCGAGCCTGAGCGCCCTGGCCCGGGCGGCGAAACCTTCGGCGAACCGGTCGCACAGCGATTCATGCACATAGAACCGGTCCGGCGTGACGCAGACCTGGCCGGCATTGGCGTATTTGGTCGCCACCGCCAGGTCGAGCGTCCGATCGAGGTCGGCATCGTCGAACACGATCATCGGTGCGTTGCCGCCGAGTTCCATGCTCACCCGCTTCATGGTCGCCGCCGCGTCGCGGATCATCTGCTGGCCGACCTCGGTCGAGCCGGTGAGCGACACCTTCCGCACCACCGGCGACTCCATCAGCACCCGGTAGGTGTCGTCGGTGCTGCCGAGCAGCAGGTTGGCGACCCCGGCCGGCACCCCGGCCTCGGCGAGACAGGCGAAGATCGCCATCGCCACGCCCGGCACCTCCCGGGACGGACGAACGATGATCGAGCAGCCGGCGGCGAGTGCCGGCGCGACCTTGCGGGCGATCAGGACCGCAGGAAAATTCCATGCGGTGAAGGCGGCGACCACGCCGATCGGCTCGTGCGACACCTCGATGCGCCCGCCCGGCACCCGGCTCTCGACGATGCGGCCGTAGATGCGTCGCGCCTCCTCGGCGTACCAGCGGAACTGGTCCACGGAAAGCTGCCACTCGCGCCACGACTGCGCGAGCGGCTTGCCGGCTTCCTGGGTGATGATCCGCGCCGCCGCCTCGGTGCGCGCCGCCATCACGTCGGCGACCTTGTGCAGGATGTCGGCGCGGGTCCATGCCGCGGTGGCGCTCCATGCCGCCAGGCCGCGGCTCGCCGCCTCGATCGCCTCCCTGGTGTCCTCCGCCGAGGCGGCCGGGCAGCTGCCCAGCGTGGCGCCGCTCGCAGGATCCAGCACCGTCAGCTCGCCGGCGCCGCCATGCTGGCGCCACGCGCCGTCGATGAACAATCCGCGTTGCGCATACATGAGCGTGCATCCCCTGGCGCGGCCGCGACCGCCTCGATCCGGGACGCTAGCCCGCCCGCCGCCACCGCGCAAGAAAAATTGCAGATATGCAATTCATGCAGTTTTTGTCTCTTGCCGTGCCGGCCGGCGTCGGCCGCGTCGTCAGGCCCGCGACTGGCGCGCGGTGACGGTCGGGATCTGCGGCCGCAGATCCTTCTGCAGCTTGGCGGCGAGCGCCACCATCAGCGCCTGCGCCAGGCACATCGGCGCTGCCAGCGACCGCGAGAATGCGTAATCGCCCTCCGGGACCGAGAACAGCACGTCGGCGCATTTGGCCAGCGGCGAAAGGTTGCCGTCGCTGATCGCGATCACCGGCACGCCCGCCGCCTGCGCCGCCTCGGCGATGCTGACCACCTCCTTGGCGTAGAAGCGGAACGAGATCGCGAACAGCAGGTCCTTCGGACGCATGGCGCGCGCCACATGCGTGGCCAGCCCGCCATTGGCATCGAGCAGGATCACCCGCCGCTCGAGCATGGTCAGCACATAGCGGACGAAGATCGCGATCGGCGCCGAACGCAGCTGGCCGGCGACATAGATCGTGTCCGCCGCCTCCAGCATCGCGACCGCGCGCACCATGCTCTCCTCGCTGATGTCGTTGAACAGGTCCTGCAGCGTCGCGGTGTCGCGCGCCACCAGGTCGCCGAGGAAGCTCTTGGCGCTGCCGCGCTTGTGCAAGGCCAGGTCGTCGCGCAACGCATTGACCCGGGCCTCGAACCCCGGCGCGGCGGTGGCCAGACGCCGGTTGAACAGTTCCTTGAGATCCTTGAAGCCGGAATAGCCGAGACTCTGCGCGAACCGTACCAGGCTCGACGCGTGCACGTTGCACTTCGCCGCCAGATCGTTGATCGAGTTGATCGCGACGTCGTTGGGATTCTGCGTGAGATAGCGCGAGATCGTCTGGAAGCTCCTGCTCAGGCCGTCATATTCGGCCTCGATCAAAGCGACCAGCGCCTCGTAATCCGTCGGCGCCCTGGACTGCATCGGCTTTGTTTCGACCTCGAGCATGTTGCCGACATTGGCGGCGGCGGAGGCGCGGCCGTCAAGTCGCGGCATCCCCGCCTCGCCGCTCAGACGCCGACGCGCTGGTGCTTGCGCTGCTCCACCTGCGCCGCGCGCGCCTCGCGGACCGACTCGCGCGCGCTGACCTGCGGCACGCCGACATCCCACCACGCATCGCCGGGGCTCCAGCGGAACGCGTCGGAGACGATGGTGATGACGGTGGTGCGGTCGGTGGTCTTGGCCCAGTCCATGGCGAGGCCGAGATCGGCCAGGCTCTCGACCCGTCGCGTCAGCGCGCCCATGCTTTCCGCATGCTTGGCGAAGTCGACGGCGAACGGCTCCTTGACCCGGCAGTCGCGGAGCAGGTTGTTGAAGGCGGCGGCCCCCTTGCCGATCTGCAGCCGGTTGATGACCGCATAGCCGCCATTGTCGCACACGATCAGGATGAATTTGTGCCCGGCGAGCACCGACGAGTAGATGTCTGAGTTCATCATCATGTAGGTGCCGTCGCCCACCATGACGATCGGCGTGCGCGTCGGGTCGGCCATCGCCGCACCCCAGCCGGCGGCGATCTCGTAGCCCATGTTGGAGAAGCCGAACTCGCAATCGAAGGTGTTCTCGGCCTTCACGCGCCAGTTCTTGGTGGTCTCGCCTGGCAGCCCGCCGGCGGCGGTGATGACGTAGTCCCGCTCGCCGGCCTTGGCGTTCACGACCCCGATCACCTGGGCGTAGGTGGGCACGGCGTCGTTGGTGGGCTTCTGCAGATCGTCGAGGGTGGCGTTCCACGCCGCGAAGGCGCGCCGGCCCTTGTCCATCCAGCCGGCGTCGGCCTGCCAGCCGGCCAGCGCCGCGTCCAGTTCGGCGACCGTCTCGCGGGCGTCGCCGACCACCGGCAGCGCGCGATGCTTGACCGCATCCCAGCGCGCGGTGTTGACCGAGATGAAGCGCGCATCCTCGGCAAACGCGGTCCAGGAGCCGGTGGTGAAATCCTGCAGCCTCGTGCCGATCGACAGGATCACGTCGGCCTCGGCGGCGAGTTCGTTCGCCGACGCGGCGCCGATGATGCCGAGCGGGCCGACATGGGCGGGGTGGTCGTGGGTGACCGAACTCTTGCCGGCGATGGTCTCGACCAACGGAATGCGGTGCTGCTCGGCGAAGCGGGCCACCTCGGCCTCGGCGAAGGAATAGCGCACGCCGCCGCCGGCGATCAGCAGCGGCCGCCGCGCCGTCTTCAGCATCGCCACCGCCTGATCGATCCGCTCGCGATCGGCGCGCGGCCGTGGCACCTGGTGGACGACCGGCTCGAAGAAGGCGGCCGGATAGTCCACCGCGATCTCCTGGATGTCCTGCGGCAGGGCGATGAAGGCCGGCCCGCAATCACCGGGATCGAGCATCGCCGCGACCGCCTGCGGCAGCGAGGCGATGATCTGCTCGGGATGGGTGATCCGGTCCCAGAACCGGACCACCGGCTTGAAACTGTCGTTGACGGTGATGGTAGGATCGTTGAACTGCTCCGCCTGCTGCAGCACCGGGTCGGGCCGCCGGTTCTGGAAGGTGTCGCCGGCGAGCAGCAGCACCGGCAGCCGGTTGGCCAGCGCGGTGCCGGCGGCGGTGACCATGTTCAACGCCCCCGGTCCGATCGAGGTGGCGGCGACCATGATCTGGCGCCGGCGCCGGGCCTTCGCGAACGCGATCGCCGCCAGCGCCATGGATTGCTCGTTCTGGCCGCGCCAGGTGGGGAAGTCGTCCTTGACCGCCTCGAGCGCCTCGGAGAGGCAGGTGACGTTGCCGTGGCCGAAGATGGCGAACACGCCGGGAAACAGCGGCGCGTCCGCGCCGTCGATCACGGTGCGCTGAACCTGGAGGTAGCGCACCAGCGCCTGGGTCATGGTCAGGCGGACGGTCTCACGCATGCTTCGCTCCCGCTTTGCTTTTCGATCGGTCTTGGTTCGGCTCGAGCCGATCGTGGTTTCAGTCGACGCTCAGCCACCGGCGCTCACGGGCGGAGCGGTAGGCGAGTTCGACCAGTTTCTGCACCTCGTAGCCCTCGACGAAGCCGGGCCCGGACGGCGTCTCGCCCGCGACCGCCAGCAGGAAGTCGCGCACCTCGATCGCCTTCAGGTCGTTGAAGCCGATCTGGTGACCGGCCGCGACACAGAACGCGCCGTAGGGCGCATGATCCGGCCCGGCCAGGATGGTGCGGAAACCGCGCAGGCCGGTCGCGTCGTCGGTGCTGTAAAGCCCGAGTTCGTTGAAGCGCTCCTGGGTGAAGGTGATGGCGCCCTTCGAGCCGTAGATCTCGAAATCATGCTGCATCTTGCGGCCGGTGGCGATCCAGCTCGCCTCGATGGTGCCGGTGGCGCCGTTGGCGAACCGCACCAGCATGCTGGTGACGTCGTCGACCGCGACCGGCCGGGTCTCGGTGGCGCCGGCGGCGACCGGTCGCGCGCCGATCGGTGTCGCGACCTCGGCGATCATCTCCGTCACCGGGCCGATCAGGTAGCGGGCGGTGGCCAGGATGTGGCTGCCGATGTCGGCCAGCGCGCCGCCGCCGCCGGCCGGGTCCAGACGCCAGCTCCAGGGCTGGGCCTGGTCGGCCATGTAGTCCTCGGCGTGTACGCCGCGGAAGGTGCGGACCGTGCCGATCGCGCCGGACTCGATCAGCCGTTTCGCCAGCGCCAGCATCGGGTTTTTCAGGTAGTTGAAACCGACCTGGGTGGCGACGCCGGCTTTCGTCGCCGCCTGCGCCATCTCCAGCGCCTCCGCAGCGGTCGGCGCCAGCGGCTTCTCGCAATAGACGTGCTTGCCGGCGGCGATCGCGGCCAGCGCCATCTCGCGGTGCAGCACGTTCGGCGTGGTGATGTCGATCACCTGCACCTCCGGGTCGTCGAGGAGATCGCGCCAGTTCGCGGTGGAACGGCGAAAGCCCAGCGCGTCGGCGGCTCGCGCCGCGGTCGGGGCATCGACATCTGCCAGCACCGCAAGGTCGATCTCGAACGGCAGATCGAACACCCGCCGCGCCACCGCGAAGCCGAGCGCATGCGTCCTGCCCATGAACCCCGACCCGATCAGGCCAATACCCAGTCGCTGCTTGCTCGGCACGTCTTCCCTCCCTCGGCCGGCGAAACCTATGCCGGCCGTCCCCGGCTTGCAATAGATTTTGCAAACTGCGGGATTGCGCAGCTTTATGTTTGTGCTACTGATCTGCCGGAGCGCCGTCGGGCCCGTTGCGCCGGCGGATCGGGCTACCGCTGCAAGAATGGCGACACGGAAGTCGCCGCTGGGGAGGTCTATCGGCACATGCTGCACCCGAACGCTCCAGCCTGTGCGCCGGCCGATGCCGCGCCCCAGACGGTCGGCGTGCCAGGCGGGATGCCGGTGTCGGGCGACGCGCCGATCGGCGCGCGGCGCCTGCGGCTGGGCATGATCGGCGGCGGACAGGGCGCCTATATCGGCGGTCTGCACCGCCTCGCCGCGCGGCTGGACGGCCAGTACGAGCTGGTAGCGGGCGCGTTCGACGTCGACGCCGCGCGCGGCCACGCCTTCGCCGCCGAGAACCTGATCGCGCCGTCGCGGTCCTACGACGATTACCGGGCGATGATCGACGCCGAGCGGCAACGCGAGGATGGCGTCGACGTGGTCGTAGTCTGCACGCCCAACCACACCCATTTCCCGATCGCCAGGGCGTTCCTGCAGGCCGGCTTCGACGTGATCTGCGAGAAGCCGCTGACCACGACGCTCGAGGATGCGGTGTCGCTGACCGGGATCGCCGACGCCTGCGGCCGGTTTCTCGGCGTGACCTACACCTATTGCGGCTATCCGATGGTCCACGAGGCCAGGGCCATGGTGCGGGCGGGCGCGATCGGCGCGGTCCGCGTGGTCCAGGTCGAGTATCCGCTCGAATGGATGGCGACGGCGATCGAACGGCAGGGCAACCAGCAGGCGGCCTGGCGCACCGATCCCGGCCGGTCCGGCCGCGGCGGCAGCATCGGCGACATTGGCACCCACGCCTATCACCTGGCCGGCTTCGTCACCGGTCTCACGCTCGACACGCTGTGCGCCGACCTCGCGACGTTCGTGCCCGGCCGCCCGCTCGACGACAACGCGCATGTCATGCTGCGCTATGAGGGCGGGGCCCGCGGCCTGCTCTGGTCGTCGCAGGTGGCGATCGGCTGCTCGAACGGCCTGCGGCTGCGCGTGTTCGGCGAGACCGGCAGCCTGTCCTGGTCGCAGGAGCAGCCGGACACGCTGGAGCATGCGACGCTCGACGGTCGCCCGGCGGCGGTGAAGCGCGGCCGCCAGGATCTCTGCCAGGCGGCGATGCTGCGCGCCCGTACGCCGCCCGGCCATCCCGAAGGCTATATCGAGGCTTTCGCCAATCTCTATCGCGGCTTCGCCGAGGCGATCCGGGCCCGTCGCGAGGGACGCAGCCCGGCCGGCATCGGCCTCGACGTGCCGACCGGACGGGACGGGTTGAAGGGAGTAGCCTTCGTCGAGGCGGTGGTGGATTGCCACGAGGCCGGCCAGCCGCGCTGGATCCGGCCGGCCTACGTCTAGGCGAGACGACAAACGTGGCGACGCGGTCTGCGTCGTTGCGTATCGAGACAGGCGGCAAGGCCGGAGATAGAGGCAAGTCATTGCCCGAACACAATGCTGTCGAAGCACAGAGGAGGAACGAATGAACCGTCTCAAAGCCGCTGCCCTGGCTGCTGGCGTCGCCGCCGGCGCGACGGCGCTCGGCGCCACGCCCGGTATCGCCGAAGGGCGGATGAAGGTGGCGATGATCACGCACGGGCAGCCCGGCGACACGTTCTGGGACATCATCCGCAAGGGCGCCGAGGCCGCCGCCAAGAAGGATGATATCCAGCTCGTCTACTACGCCGATCCGACCGCCAACAAGGAAGCGCAGCTGATCGGCAACGCGGTGCAGCAGCATGTCGATGGCATCGCGCTGACGATCGCCTTTCCAGATGCCGAGTCCGGCGCGATCAAGCAGGCGCAGGAAGCGGGCATTCCGATCGTCGGTTTCAACGCCGGCGCCGATACGTACAAGAAAATGGGCGTGTCGATGTATGTCGGCCAGGACGAGATGATCGCTGGCGAAGCGGTCGGCGACAAGCTGAACGCGGAAGGCTCGAAGAGCGCGATCTGCGTCGACCAGCAGCAGGGCGCGGTGCAGCTCGAGCAGCGATGCGACGGCTTGAAGAAGACCTTCAAGGGCGCGCTCTACATCCTCTATGTCAACGGCTACGACATGGCGAGCGCCAAGGCCCGCATCACCGCCAAGCTGCAGCAGAACCCGGATACCGACTACGTGGTGACGCTCGGCGCGCCGTTCGCGCCCACCGCCCTCGATGCGGTCGCCGATGCCGGCAGCAAGGCGAAGGTCGGCACCTTCGATCTCACGCCGCGCGTCGCCGACCTGATCGGCAGCGGCAAGCTGCAATGGGCGATCGACCAGCAGCCCTACGTCGAGGGCTACGAATCCGTCGACCTGATCTGGCTCTACAAGACGAACGGCGATCTCGTCGGCGGCGGGCAGCCGGTGCTGACCGGCCCGACCTTCGTCGACAAGACCAACATCGTCGAAGTCGCGAAGTTCGCCAAGGCGGGCACCCGCTGACGGCGTAGCCGTCGCCTTCGTCGCTCGGGAAAGAACCATGGCAAACCTCACGCAAACGATGCCGACCCGGGCGGCGACACGCGCCGCCGCCCATCACTCGCTCTGGCGGCGCGTGCTCAACCGCCCGGAAGCGGGAGCGCTGGGCGGCGCGCTCCTGGTGCTGATCTTCTTCTCGATCATGGCGCCGCCCTTCCACCAGCCCTCGTCGTTCATGACGGTGCTGTACCAGTCGGCGACGATCGGCATTCCGGCGGTGCCGGTGGCGCTGCTGATGATCGGCGGCGAGTTCGACCTGTCGGCGGGCGTCTCGGTGACCGCATCCTCGCTGGTGGCCTCGATGTTCGCGACCCAGCTGGTAGGCAACGTGTGGGCGGGCATCGCCTTCGCGCTGGTCTTCTCGCTCTCGATCGGCGCGCTCAACGGCTACCTGCTGCTGCGCACGCGGCTGCCGAGCTTCCTTGTCACCTTGTCGACCTTCCTGATGCTGCAGGGCCTGAACATCGCGATCACCAAGCTGATCACCGGCAACGTGGCGACCCAGGACATCGCCGGCATACCCGGGTTCGCCTCGGCGCACGCGATCTTCGCCTCCAGCCTCCGCTTCGGCAGGATCAACGTCTCGATCGCCATCCTGTACTGGATCATCCTGGTCGCGGTCGCGACCTGGGTGCTGCTCAGGACCCGTGTCGGCAACTGGATCTTCGCCGTCGGCGGCCAGCGCGACAGCGCGCGCGCGGTCGGCGTGCCGACCCGCAAGGTCACGGTCGGCCTGTTCATGGCGGTCGGCTTCGGCGCCTGGTTCCTCGGCATGCACATGCTGTTCGCCTACGACACCGTGCAATCGGGCGCCGGCGTCGGCAACGAGCTGCTCTACATCGCCGCCTCGGTGGTCGGCGGCTGCCTGCTCACCGGCGGCTACGGGTCTGCGATCGGTTCGGCGCTCGGCGCCTTCATCTTCGGCATGACGACGGAAGGGGTGATCTACGCCGACTGGGACGCGGACTGGTTCATGTTCTTCGTCGGCGCGATGCTGCTGATCGCCACCGTCGTCAATTTCTGGATCCGCTCGCGCGTCACCAGGGGGGCCTAATGGGCAACGATCAATCCGATCCGATCATGCAGCTCACCGACGTGGGCAAGAGCTACGGCGCCATCAACGCGCTGCGCGGCGTCAGCCTCGCGGTGCGCCAGGGCGAGGTGACCTGCATCCTCGGCGACAACGGCGCCGGCAAGTCAACGCTGATCAGCATCCTGTCCGGGCTGCACAAGCACGACAAGGGCACCTACGCGGTCGATGGCGTGCCGCGCAGCTTCGCCTCGCCGCGCGAGGCGCTCGATCTCGGCATCGCCGCCGTCTACCAGACCCTGGCCCTGGTGCCGCTGCTGCCGATCTGGCGCAACTTCTTTCTCGGCTCGGAGCTGCGCAAGGGCACCGGCCCGCTGAGCCGCCTCGACATCGACAGCATGTGGGCGATCGCCGACGCGCAGCTGCGCAAGATGGGCATCGCCGTCGACGACCTCGATCGCCCGGTCGGCGCCATGTCGGGCGGCCAGCGGCAGTGCGTGGCGATCGCGCGGGCGGTCTATTTCGGCGCACGGGTGCTGATCCTCGACGAGCCGACCGCGGCGCTCGGCGTCAACCAGTCCGGAATCGTGCTGAAATACGTGGCGGCGGCGGCGCGCGAACAGGGCATCGGCGTCATCTTCATCACCCACAACCCTCACCACGCCTACATGGTCGGCGACCATTTCATCGTGCTGTCGCGTGGCGCGGTCGATCTCGACCAGCCGCGCTCGGCGCTCAGCCTCGACGAGCTGATGTTCCACATGGCGGGCGGCGCCGGCCTCAGCGCGCTCGAGCACGAACTCGGGCGCAACGACCGCCAGGCCGCCGCGATCGCCGGCTGAGGGAGGCGACGCGATGCGGACGATCAAGGGGCCGGGCGTGTTTCTCGCCCAGTTCGCGCGGGACGTGGCGCCATTAGATACGCTGGAGGGCCTGGCCGGCTGGGCGTCCGCCAAGGGTTTCGCAGGCGTGCAGATCCCGAGCTGGGACAAGCGCGTCATCGATCTCGAACTGGCCGCCTCCAGCCAGGGCTATTGCGACGACTACAAGGGCCGGCTCGCCGCGCACGGGCTGGTGGTGACGGAACTCGCGAGCCACCTACAGGGCCAGCTGGTGGCGCTGCATCCAGCCTTCGACCTCCCGGCGGACTCGTTCGCGCCGACGGCGCTGCATCGCGATCCAGCGGCGAGGCAGGCATGGGCGGTGCGCCAGCTCATGCTGGCCGCGAAGGCTTCCGAACGCCTCGGCCTCGACCGCCACGTCACCTTCAGCGGCACCTTGCTGTGGCCGTATCTCTACCCCTACCCGCAATGGCCCGACGGCCTGATCGCGGACGGCTTCGACGAGCTGGCGCGGCGCTGGCGGCCGATCCTGGATGCCTTCGACGCCAGCGGGGTCGATCTCTGCTACGAGATCCACCCGACGGAGGATCTGCATGACGGCCTGACCTTCGAGATGTTCCTCGAGCGCGTCGACAACCACCCGCGCTGCAACATCATGTACGACCCGAGCCACTTCGTGCTGCAGTCGCTCGACTACCTCGCCTACATCGACCACTACCACGAGCGGATCAAGACCTTCCATGTCAAGGACGCCGAGTTCCGGCCGAACGGCAAGACCGGCGCCTATGGCGGCTACCAGCCCTGGCTCAGCCGCGCCGGCCGCTTCCGCTCGCCGGGCGACGGCCAGGTCGATTTCAAGGCGATCTTCTCCAAGCTGACCGGCTACGGCTTCGACGGCTGGGCGGTGCTGGAATGGGAGTGCTGCCTGAAGAACGCCGAGGACGGCGCAGCCGAGGGCGCCCGCTTCATCCGGGACCACATCATCGCCGTCTCCACCCACGCCTTCGACGATTTCGTGAAATCCGGAGCCGACCGCGCGCTGAACCGCCTCATGATCGGCGCGGATACGGCGCGCGGCTGACCGGTCGGGTGTAGGGTGCGCCGATGCCCGAACCAAGCGCAGACCGATCGCCCCACCCGAGACGAGTCCTGCTGCTCGGCGCCACCGGCACCATCGGGCGCGCCACCGCGCGGGCGCTGGTGGCGCGCGGACACGCCGTGGTGTGCCTGGTGCGCGGCACGCCGGTCGAGCAGCCGGGCGCGCTCTACCGGGTCGCCGCGGTCACCGATCCCGTGTCGCTGGCCCGGGACGGGTTCCGCGGCGAACGGTTCGACGCCGTGGTGTCCTGCCTCGCCTCGCGCACCGGCGCCCCGGCCGATGCCTGGGCCGTCGACCACCAGGCCCATCTGAACGTGCTGCGGG
>CAZZZA010000057.1:0-16825 GCA_964658455.1 uncultured Lichenihabitans sp. | reverse complement strand
GAGGATGCGCGCCGCGCCGGGGTGCGGTTCGCCAGCGAATGCCTGGCCTTCGCCAACCTGCCCGGCGCCGGATCGCCGTCGCTGCACGCGACCGCGATCGCGCCGCGCGACCAGGGCGCGTCCTGGGACTTCGCCGACATACGCGACCATTATCTCGGCAGCCTCTACGCGGTCGAGCCGGCGCGGCTGCGGATCGAGGATCACGACCGCTATCGCGCGCTGTCCAGGGCGGTGACGGCGGACCTGATGGAGGCGGTGTTCGCGGAATGGCGTCGGCCGGGTTCCTCCTGCCGCGGCGGCCTGGTCTGGCAGCTGCAGGACCTGGCGCCCGGCAGCGGCTGGGGCGTGATCGACCATCACGGCCACCGCAAGGCCGCCTGGCACGGTCTGCGGCGGGTGCTGGCGCCGGTGCAGATCCTGCTGTCCGACGAGGGGCTGGACGGGCTCGGGCTGCATGTTGTGAACGAGCGGCCCGAGCCGCTGTCGGCGATCGTCCGGCTCGAATGCCTGCGTCGCGGCCGGGTGGTGGTGGTGTCCGCCGAGCGCGCGATCGCGCTGCCGCCGCGCGGCGCGCTCTCGCTCTCCAGCCAGTCGCTGCTGGACCGGTTCTTCGACATCACCCGTGCGTACTGCTTCGGCCCGCCGGAGCACCAGGTGACGATCGCCAGCCTGCTGTGCGCCGAGACCGGCGAGGTGCTGTCGGAGGCGTTCCATTTCCCACGGGGACGCGCCCTGCCGGCGGACGATCTCGGCCTGGATGCGGTTCTCGAACCGGACGGGCAGGGCTGGGCCGTCAGCATCACGGCGGAGCGTTTCGCCCAGGCCGTACAGATCGTCGCCGACGGCCACCAGGCCGACCATGACTGGTTCCATCTGCCGCCGGGACGGCGACGCCGGATCGGGTTGCGGCCGGATGCGGGATGGCACGCGCCGCCGCGTGGCGTCGTCACCGCGCTCAATGCGGCGCAGACCGTCTCGTTCCAGGCGCGCAGCGCCGTGCCGTCTGCCGTGCCCGAGACAGTGGGCGCGCTGCCATGACGCCGGTCGTCTTCGATGGCTGCGCGGGCTGGCTGGATATCGGCTCCGGCCGCATCGGCGTGGTGATCTGCCCGCCGTTCGGACAGGAAGCGATGCTGACCTATCGCGCCTGCCGGATCCTGGCGGAGCGGCTGCACACGCACGGTTTCAGCGTGCTGCGCTTCGACTATCCGGGCACCGGCGATTCGGCGGGCAGCGAGACCGACCCGGATCGGGTCGCTGCCTGGCAGGCAGGAGTCGAGGCGGCGATCGCGATGCTGCTCGACAGCACGCCCGCCGAGCACGTGATCCTGGTCGGCCTGCGGCTCGGCGCGGCGCTGGCGCTACGGGCCGCGGCCGATACCAAGCGGGTGGTCGGCGTCGGCTGCCTGGCGCCGGTGGTCTCGGGCAGGAGCTACGCGCGCGAACTACGCCTGCTGGCCAATACCTGGCGGGAGGCGAACCTGCTGCCGCCGCCGGCGCAGTCGGTCGCGCATCTCGACGTGGTCGGCGACCGGCTGAGCGGCGAGACGCTTGAGGCGCTGTCGGCGATCGACCTGCGCAAGCTGCCGGCCACCGCCCCCGACATCCTGCTGGTCGATGACGGCAACACGCCGTCGATCGCCGCTCTAGAGGAGCGGCTGCAGACGCTCGGCGCGCGGGTGGTCCGCGACGATTTCCCCGACGCGCGCGGCTTCCTGCAGGACGCGTTCTCCACCATGGTGCCGGAACAGGCCTTCGCCAGCCTGATCGCCTGGTGCCGGTCGCTGCCGACGCCGGCGGCGCAGCCGGGACCGGCGCCGTCCCCGGTCGCGCCCGGCATCCTGGACCTTCCCGGCGCCTCCGAGGCAGCCATGCGCTTCGGCGCCGACCAGCGCCTGTATGGCGTGCTCTGCACGCCGCCCGGGGCGGACGCGACCGGTTCGCCGGTGGTGGTGATGGTGAATACCGGGTTCGGCCGCCGCACCGGTGACGGCCGCATCTACGTGACCCTGGCCCGACAGCTGGCCGCCAGGGGGGTGGCCTCGCTGCGGTTCGACGCCGCCGGGTTCGGGGAGAGCGGCGCCTGCCCAGGCCGCAGGCTCGATCCCTACGATCGCGGCATCGTCGACGACCTGGCCGCCGCCGCCGACGCGTTGACGCACCGTGGCTACGGCGCGCTGATCGTGGTCGGCATCTGCTCGGGTGCCTACGCGGCCTTCCATGCCGGATTGCGCGACCCGCGCATCGGCGGCCTGGTGGTCGTCAACCTGCAGAAATTCGTCTGGCGGGACGGCGTATCGCTGCAGGTGGAGAACCGGCGGCAGCGCCGCCCGTCGGTCTTCTATCTGAAAGCGGTCGTGCGACGCGAGACCTGGCGACGCATCTTCAGGGGCGATGCCCATATCCTGTCGATCGGCGCCACGCTGATACGGCGGCTGCTGGCGAGCCTGTTCAACAAGGCCTGTCTGCTGCTCGAACGCCTGACCGGTCTGCAGACGCGCGCCGGGCAGGTGCGGCGCTGGCTCGCCGCACTCGAGCGCGCCGGCAAGCGCCTGTATCTGGTCTATAGCGACGGCGATCCGGGCCTGTCGGAACTGGCGCTGTCGGCCGGGTCGCGCGCCGTTCCGTCCCGCGGCCCCGGGCTGCCGCGCGTCCAGGTCATCCCGCAGGCCGACCACGCGCTGCTCGACCATGCGGCGCGGCAGGACCTGATCGAGCGCATCTGCCTGATCGTCGCCGACGTGCAGAAAAAGCGATCCAGACCGGCGCTGAAACGTCCAAAAACGGCGACAATTTGATGCTGTCGCCGGCGCGGTCCGGCAAGTAAAAATCCGCTTGCGATACCGGCTTCAAACACACTACAGCACGGGAGTTAACGGTGGCGCGCGCGCTGCGCGATTGATGCCGGCGCTCACCCACCTTCCTGCACCGATCAAGGGCCTGAAGACGACCCGGCTTGAATCTTTCGGCACTCATCCGTTGCAAGTCCGGACCGTTCCACTGTGCTTCCTTTTTGAGACGACCACTCTCGGGGACAGACAATGAACGTTGGACTGAGGGCGGTTCACCCGCCGACCATGCATTCGGACCGCGAGCATCGGTCGTGGTTGAACCGCTGCTTCATGCCGGGCGTGGCGGCGGCCGGGCTGCTCGCCGAGGGTGCGGCGATCCTTCTCGGCAGCAGCCTCGCCGCATGGATCCTCCCCGGTCTGGCCAGCGCCCGCGAGATCGTCGGCCTGACGGTGGCCTACGTGCTGCTGTCCGGGATCGCGATGGTCATCCGGCAGGTCTCGAAGCGGCGGGAGAACGATTCGAGCTGGCTGCTCTGGCTGGCGCTGATCCTCGGGCTGGTCGCCACCCGCAGCCGCGACCAGGTCGATCTCGCATCGTTCATGGTCTGGTTCCTGCTCTCCGCATGTTGCGTCGTCGCGGTGCGCGCCGCCCACGACCGCCTCACCGCGCGGGTGCCGGCACGCTACCGGCCGCGCCGGGCGGTCGCCTTCATCGGCAACAGCTTCTCCGCCTCGATGATGCTGGCGCAGATGAACGCGGATCGCACCTCGCGCATCCATGTCGTCGGTTATTTCGACGACCGGCTCGACCGTCCGGGACCGCTGAGCCCGCTGCTGCCGTGTCTGGGCACGGTCAGCGATCTCGTCTCCTTCATCCATGAAGAGGAACTCGACGAAGTCTACATGGCGCTGCCCTGGTCGGCCGGCGCCCGGATCTCGCAACTCCTGGAACGGCTGCGCTTCCTGCCGCTGACGGTGAAGCTGGTTCCAGACCATGTGCCGCCCGCCCTGCCCGGTCGCGGCGACGGCCAGTTCCAGGGCGTGGTCATGCCGACCCTCATGCTGCCGCCCTTCTCGGCGGCCGGCGCGGTGTTCAAGCGCAGCGTCGATGTGGCCGGCGTCTGCGTGCTGCTGCTGCCGCTGATCCCGCTGTTCCTGGTGGTCGCGATCCTGATCAAGCTCGACAGCCGCGGGCCGGTGATGTTCCGGCAGATGCGGTCGGGCCAGTACGGGCGCCAGTTCAGCATCTTCAAGTTCAGGACGTTGCATATCGCGCAGGCGGACGCGTCGGCGGAAACGCTGGTGACCGCCGGGGACCGGCGCGTCACGCGCGTCGGCCGCTACCTGCGCAAATATTCCATCGACGAGCTGCCGCAGGTGTTCAACGTCCTGTTCGGACAGATGTCGCTGGTCGGCCCGCGCCCGCACGCGCCGCGCGCGAAAGCCGACGGCAGGATCTATGCCGAGGTGATCCCGGAATACATGCTGCGCTACCGGGTCAAGCCCGGCATGACGGGGTGGGCGCAGGTCAATGGCTGGCGCGGCAACACCGATACCGAGGAGCAGCTGCGCAAGCGGGTGGAGTTCGACTTCCAGTATATCGGCAAGTGGTCGCCGCTGCGTGATATCGAGATCATGATCAAGACGATCCCGTCGATGCTGCTGCCGCCCGCCGAGAACGTTTAATGCCGGATCGGATCCGCCGAACGCCGCTGCGCATCGCCGCCGCCTGTCTGCTCGGTCTCGGCGCCGCCTGCCCGGTCGCGGCGCGCGCGGCGCCGGCGTCGGCGCCGGTTCTCGAACTCGGTTTCGCGACCATGCCGCACTGGCGCGGCGGCGCGCTGCCGGCACCGGCGACGGCGCTGCCGTTCTCCGATCGCGGTTTCGCGCTGCGTGCCGGCCTGGCGAGCGGCCTGCGGCCGCCCTACAAGCCGGCGGCGTCGTCGAGCCCTGCCTGGGCGTCGCTCGGCCACGAGCAGGAAGCCTATCCCGACGCCGACGCGATGGCCGATCTGGGGCTGAGCCCGTTCTCGATCCAGGACGGCGCGCTGCAGCTGACCGCGTCGCCGATGCCGGCCCGCGCGGCGGCGACGCTGCCGGCGGACATGATGCGGGCCTACCTGTCCGGCGCCTTCAACACCTATCCGTTCGGCCAGACCTACGGCTATTTCGAGGTGACGGCCAGGCTGCCGAAGGGACGCGGACTCTGGCCGGCCTTCTGGCTGCTGCCGGTCGACCAGTCCTGGCCGCCGGAAATCGACATCGCCGAGATCCTGGGCCACGACACGACGATCGCGTACCAGTCGATCCACACCACCGACAAGGCCTGGGTCGCGTCGCAGCCGGGCAGCTACAACGGCAGCACCACCACGCAGAACAGCCACGCCGCGTCGGACCTCTCGGCGGGGTTCCACCGCTACGCCGTCGACTGGACGCCGAGCCGCATCACCTTCTATCTCGACGACGTCGTGACCGCCGAGCGGCCGACGCCGTCCGACATGCACAAGCCGTTCTACCTGATCGTCAATCTCGCCGTCGGCGATCGCGGAAGCTGGCCCGGTCCGACGGACGCGCGAACGCGCTTTCCGGCCAGCCTGTCGATCCGCTCGATCAGGATCTGGAGTCCGGGCGCCCATGCAAGCTGAGACCGACCAGGGCGCGCCGCAGGTCAGCGTCATCATGGCGAACTACAATGGCGGCCCGTTCATCGTCGACGCGATGGCTTCGGTCGCCCGGCAGACGCTGCGCGATCTCGAACTGATCGTGGTCGATGACGGATCGACCGACGACAGCGTGGCGCGGGTGGAACGGTTCGCCGCCCGGGACGGCCGGGTCAGGCTGCTGCGGACCGGCGGCAGGACCGGACCGGCGGCGGCGCGCAATGCGGGCCTCGGCGTCGCGCGCGGCCGGTGGGTGGCGATCCTGGACAGCGACGACATCATGCATCCGGGCCGGCTGGCGGCGCTGATCGATGCCGCGACCGCCTGGCAGGCGGACATCGTCGCCGACAACCAGATCCTGTTCGACGATGACCGGACGGCGCCGAGCACCACGCTGCTGCCGGGACACCGGGATTTCTCCCAGCCGGTCTCCGCCGCCGCCTATATCCGCTCGAACGCCTTCTTCTCCGGCGGCATGCCGCTCGGCTATCTCAAGCCGGTGTTTCGCAGCGCGTTCCTCGAACGATCCGGCTGCCGCTACGACACCAGCCTGCGCATCGCCGAGGATTACGATCTGGTGCTGCGGCTGCTGCTGGCCGGCGCGCGGTTCCGCATCAGCCCGCAGCTGAGCTATTTCTATCGCCGGCATGGCCAGTCGATCTCGCATCGCCTGTCGTCGCGGACCCTGCTGCCGATGCTCGACGCCGACAGCCGGCTCCGCACGACGCAGTCGCCCGCCTCGCTGACCCCGGAGATCGTCGACGCCCTCGATCTGCGCCGGCGGACCATCCTGCGCGCGCTGGAGTTCGAGACGCTGGTGGCGGCGCTGAAGCAGCGCCGGTGGGCCGACTGTGTCCGTCTTTCGGCGCGCAGGCCAGGCGTCGCGGCGCTGCTGGCGATCCCGGTGCGCGACCGGTTGCGGCGCGCGCTGCGGCGCGGCACCCATCGTGCCACGCAGCCGGCACCCGGCCGGCAGGCGGTGCTGCTGTCGCGGCAGCGGATCGTCGGCGCGACCAACGGCAGTTCGGTCTATCTGCTCAGCATCTGCGCCGCGCTGCGGCAGGCGGGATACGCGATCGACCTGATCTCGCCGTCGCCGGCGATGTTCGGCCGCTGGCCGGTGCTGCGGCTCGATCCGGCGATGCGCCTCTTCTCGACGATCAGCATACGCGGCGCGATGCGCTTCGGCCCGGTGGTGGTGGCGCGCGATCCGCGCATCGCCCTGCGCGCGGCGGCGGGGATCGCCGACCGGCTGCTGCGCCGGCTGCATCTGCGTATCGACGGGCTGGACCGCAAGGCGCCGCACGCGATCGCGGTGCCGCTGACCGATGCCGACCGGCTGTTCATCGCCAGCGTGGTGCGTCGCCCTGACCTGGTGCTGACGGATTATGCCTTCCTCAACGAGGCGATCCCGTTCGCGCTGCGACCCTGCGCGCCCAGCGCCGTCGTCATGCATGATTTCTTCTCCGACCAGGATGCGGCGCGCGCGGTGGTGCGTCTCGACCGGCAGGCGGAAGCCGCCCTGCTCGGGCAGGCGGACGCGGTGCTCGCCATCCAGGCCGAGGAGGCCGACAAGATCAGGCACCTGCTGCCGAACACGCCCGTGATCCTGGCGCCGATGGCGGTGACGCCGGTCGAGGCGGCGCAGCCGGGCGACGATGGCAGCCTGTTGTTCGTCGGCAGCAACACGCTGCCGAACCTGGACGCGATGGAATGGTTCCTGGCGCAGGTGTGGCCGGCGGTGCTGGCGCGGTTCCCGGATGCGCGGCTGCGGATCGCCGGCAGCTGCTGCGGCCCGCTCGAGGGCGGCCACGCCAACGTCACGCTGCTCGGCCGCGTCGACGATTTGGACGCGGCCTATCGCCAGGCCGGCATCGTGATCTCGCCGCTGCGCCTGGGCTCCGGGCTCAAGATCAAGCTGGTCGAGGCGCTCGGCCATGGCAAGGCGATCATCGCCACCGAGACCACGCTGCAGGGCGTGGGCGCGCTGGTGTCCGGGGCGCTGGTCCAGGCCGACCAGCCGGACGATTTCGTCGCCGGCATCGCCGCCCTGCTGCATGACCGCGACGCCCGCATGCGGCTGGGACAGGCGGGGCTAGCGGTGGCGCAGCGCCATTTCTCCGCCGAAGCCTGCTATCGTGGCCTGATCGATTTCGCCCGCGACGGCGACCCGGTTCCCGGGGTCCGGGCGCCGGCCCCGTCACGCCCGGCGCCGCTGCGAAACGCCGAACTCGGTGCATGCCAATGAACGCCCCCTTCGCCGATGACCCGACCCTGCTCGCCGGCGCGCCGTCGCCGCCGCCCTTCGCCTGGATCGGCGAACTCGGCGGCTTCCTGCGCCGCAACCGGACCCTGCTGGCCGCCTGTGTCGCCGGCGCGGTCGGCCTGGCGGTGCTGTATCTCCTGCTCGCCACGCCGCGCTTCGCCGCCAGCGCGACGCTGCTGATCGACAAGCGCCAGACCGACCTGTTCCGGCAGCATCCGCTGGTCTCGGACGCGCAGATCGAGAGCGCGATGATCGAGAGCGAGGTCGAGGTGCTGCGGTCGCCTGGCCTGGCCCGCAAGGTGGTCGCCCGTCTCGATCTCGCCGACGATCCGGCCTTCTCGCCGCCGCCCTCGCTGCTGTCGCGGCTGATGGCGCACCTGCATGCCGCCGTCGCCGGGCCGCAGGACCCTGCCGCCGCCGCGATGGCGCGCGAGGACCGGCTGGCGCAGCAGCTGCTGTCGATGATCGTGCCGCACCGGATCGGCCTCACCTACGTGATCGAGATCGATGCCACCGCGACCTCGCCGGGGATGGCGGCGAAGCTGGCCAACGGCGTGGCCGACGCCTATGTCGCGGGCCAGATCGCGGACCGCGCCAGCGCCAACCGTCAGGCGGCGGGCTGGATGGAGGATCGGCTCGCTGAGGCGCGCAACCGGGCGCTGAAAGCCGACCAGGCGGTGCAGGCCTTCAAGGCCAGGACCGGCATCGTCGATACCGGCCATGGCACGCTGGACGACCAGCAGCTCGCCGAGCTGAACAGCCAGCTGGTGGCGGCCCAGGGCCGGACCGCGGCCGCGCAGGCGCGGCTGGAGCGTATCCGCGAGGCGGTGAACGGGAACGGCACCGCGGTGGTGGAGGCGCTCAACAGCCCGGTCATCAACGGTCTGCGGGAACGCTACCTCACCGACGCGCAGCATCTCGCCGAATGGTCGGCGCGCTACGGCCGCGATCACTACGCCGCGGTGACGATGCGCCAGGAGATGGCGACGCTGCAGGCGTCGATCGACAGCGAGATGCGTCGGATCGAGAAGACCGCCGACAGCGATCTCGAGGTCGCCCGCGCCGGCCAGGCCGCCTTGCAGGCGCGCCTCGACGCCCTGGTCGGCCGGTCCGCCTCGTCCAACATGGACCGCGCGACCCTGCGCTCGCTGCAGAGCGCCGCCGACTCCTACCAGACGCTCTACGGCGCGTTCCTGCAGCGCGCCGCGCAATCGACCCAGGACGAGTCGTTCCCGGTCGCGGATGCACGGGTGATCACCGTGGCACACCCGCCGCTGACCAAGAGCAAGCCGCAGGGCAAGCTGGTGCTTGTGGCGGCGATCGTGCTCGGGCTGGGCGCGGGGTTCGCCGCGAGCGTGCTGCGCGAGGCGCTCGACCGGCGGTTTCGCGGCCCGACCGACCTAGCCAACCAGACCGGCCTTGCCTGCCTGGCGACGCTGCCCGGCCGCAGGCCCTCGCCGCTGTTCGACCAGGGGATCAGGCGGCTGCAGCTGCGCGTGCAGCCGCCCGCCAGGGCCGGCCGGGGCCGGGTGGTCGGGATCGTGGCGCCGGAGCATGGCGCCGGCACCAGCACCATCGCCACCCATCTGGTCGCAGCACTCGAGAGTGCCGGCTTCTCCGCCCGTCTGCTCGACCTGTCGGGCCGGTCGGATCCCACCGCCGCCACCAGGAGCACGCTGGAGGCGCTGCGCCGCGAGGCCGACATGGTGGTGGTCGATTTCCCGGCTCTGTCGGAACCGGCCGTGGCGCATGCGGTGTTCGACGAGGTCGCCGCGCTGGTGCTGGTGGTGGTGGCCGGTCGGCATGACGGCGCGGCGGTGGCGGAAAGCCTGCGCGCCGCCGGTCTCGACCGGCGGATGGTGTTCGGCGCGGTGCTCAACCGGTTCGGCGCCGGCGGCCGATGAGCGGCGCCGGCGGCGGCGTTCTCCCCGCACCCGGGCCGGCCGCCGTCACGGCGCGGCCGGCCGCGTCGTCGGTCTGGTGGCTGTCGTTCGTGTCGTTCGCCGGCTTCGTGCTGGCCAACAGGATCGGCTCGCTGGGCATGGCCGTGTGCCTGGGGGCCTGGGTGCTCTACATCGCCGCCTGGCCGCGCCGGTGTCTCGCCTGGATGGAGGCGTATCGCCTGCCCTGGATCCTGCCGGTCTATGCCACCCTGTCGGCGCTGTGGTCGATCGAGCCGGCGATCTCGCTCAAGCTCGGCATCGAGTTCGTGCTCTTCACCGTGATCGCGATCGTCGCGGCGCGGGCGCAGAACCCGCGCGGCCTGATCTCGTCGCTGATGGGCGCGCTGCTGATCGGCATGGTGCTGAGCGCGGCGCTGCGCACCACAGCCGCGGTGGGAACCACCGGCGAGGTGGCGCTGATCGGCATCTTCGGCAGCAAGAACAACCTGGCGAGCTTCGCCTGCCTGTCGATGATCAGCAGCATCCCGGTGCTCGGCGATCCGCGCCAGCCGCTGCTGCTGCGGCTGCTGGCGCTGGCCGGGCTGCTGCTCGACCCGGTCATCCTGGTCAAGGCGCACTCGCTGGGCGCGCTGTTCGCCGGCGGCGGCGCGGTCGCCGCCGCGGCGTCGATCATGGTGCTCGGCCGTCTGCGCCGAGAGGAGCGCAGCCTGCTGCTGTCGCTGACCGCGATCCTGGCGATCGGCGTCGCCTGCGTCGTGGTCGTCGCCCTGCAGGAAGGGTTCGACCTGTCATCGACGCTGGCCGCCGCCGGCAAGGACACCAGCCTGACCGGCCGCACCTTCCTGTGGTCGCGGGCGCGGGACTACATCGCGATGCGGCCGCTGCTGGGCCTCGGCTACCAGTCCTTCTGGGTGCAGGGCCATGTCGAGGCCGAGGGCCTGTGGCGCTACGCCCAGATCGAGAGCCGGGCGGGGTTCCATTTCCACAATCTGTACTACGAGACCGCGGTCGAGCTGGGGGCGCTGGGCGTGGTGATGATGGCCGGGTCGATCGTCGCCGCCGGTGTGGTCGCGGTCAGGGCCGGCCTGACCTGGCCGGGACCGGAGGCGGCGTTCCTCTGCGCGCTGATGGTCTTCTATGCGATCCGCTTCTTCGTCGAACTGGACTTCCTCGACCCGTTCTCGCCCGGCAGCTTCCTGCTGCCGGTGATCTGGGTCTACGGCACCAGGGCGTGGCGGCCGCCGGCGGTGCGCGCCGGGATCAGCGCCCGGCCTTCGCCGCCGCGGCGTAGGCCGGTCGCTGCCACACCTTGATGCCGAGGATACGCATCGTCGCCGGAAACACCGTCGACGCGTTCGGCGGGCCGGGCCACGAGCCGGCGCCGCCGACCGCGAGGTTGGCGATCAGGTAGAACGGCTTGTGCATGTCGCCCGGCGTGGTCCGCTGTCCGACCGCGATGCCGTCGATGTAGAAGGTGATGGTCTGCGGTCCCCAATCGACGCCGTAGCGGTGGAAGCCCTGCGAGCCGTCGATCCCGGTATGGATCGCGTTGGTGGTGGCGCTGCCGTTATAGGCGTCGCGCTGGGTCGCGACCCACGCCTTGTCGGTCGTGTGCAGCGAGAAATAGGCGGTGGTCGGGTCGTGGCCGAGAACTTCCGGGGCGTCGATCTCCGGCGGCCAGTTGTCGTCGACCGACAGCAGCCAGAAGGCCGGCCACAGGCCGCGACCAGAGGGGATCTCGGCATCCATCTCGAAATAGCCGTAGGTCTGGCTGTACGGGTAGGTGTTGAGCGCGCCGCTGAGGTAGGTGCGGTGGATCCCCGGCGGCAGGGTGGCCTGGGCCGCGGCGCTGAGCGGGCCGGCGGTGATCGACAGCACGCCCTCGTTCACGCTGAACGGGTTGATCTTCAGATCGGTCATGGCGTCGCCGTTGGGGTAGGCTTCCTGCTCGTTGCTGAGGCTGGCCCAGGCCGGCGAGAACGTATCGCTCGCCTTCGGGCTGTAGCTCGCCTGCAGGCCGCTGAACAACGAGGCGTTCAGGGTGAAGCTTTTGGAGGTGAAGGGCTGCGCCACCGGTGGCCAGGGGGTCCGGCCGGTGCGCCATGCCGGCATGGTTGCGAAGCCGACATCGAGCGTCTGCGTCGCGCCGGTCAGGTCCAGATGGGGCAGCGTGTCGGCCATGGCGGCGGCGCCGCTGGCGACGACGAAGGCGGCGGCGAGGATGGTTTTGGAAAAGATCATGTCGCGAATATAAACCATTGCTGCTTCCCCATCGCAAGCCGGTGACCCCGAAACATTCACACGAATGACTTAACAAACGCTGTAGAACGCAGGGTATCCGGCGCTTTTTTCTTCGCAGGTACGCCCCGGCGCATTGGTTATAACGCAACGGCGACGCGAGACCGGCCACAGGATTGCGCGTCAAAACGGCTGCGTAAGCAAGTCCACATAAATATGCTGTGTCTCGTCTTGTGAGACGGAGCGTCCTGCCGCCGGCCGGGACGGCGCGGTCGGCCCGGCTTCCAGGTTGGCGATTGCCAATCCGCGCTGTTGCCGGCAGCCGGGCGACGGCGAGCCTTCACTAACGTTTTGCGGATGGCCGCTACCGGATCGGCCGGGGCCGTCGGTTGGCATGGCACGGCATCTGTCGGCCCGGACCGATCAATACGGATGGCGATACAAGGGCTTGCAGGGGCGATGGTCTGGTGCCGGGTGAGGGATTTGAACCCCCGGCCTTCGGTTTACAAAACCGCTGCACTACCACTGTGCTAACCCGGCCCGGTCTTGAGTATGCCGGGGTTCGGCGGTGCCGGCAAACCGCTGGCGCTTCTACGGTATTTGTCAGTCCTATTGCTGCACCGCACAAGTGAAAAGCAGTTTCGGCGCGCTTTTCCAGCCGCCGTTACTCCTATACCGTGCCGCTGACATTACACCGTGTCTTTGCCGGCAGGGTGTTCGACTGAAAGACGCGCCAGGCCGGCCCGCCTCGGGGCCCGGATGGCCAAGGAGACGCGGTCATGACGCAGTGGGTCTACAGCTTTGGCGCCGGCCGCAACGAGGGCCGGGCGGATATGCGCAACCTGCTGGGCGGCAAGGGCGCCAACCTGGCGGAAATGGCCGGCATCGGCCTGCCGGTGCCGCCCGGCTTCACCATCACCACCGAACTCTGCACCGAGTACTACCGCAACGACCGGTCCTATCCCGACGACCTCAAGCCGCAGGTGGATGCGGCGCTCCGGCTGATCGAGGATGCGGTCGGGCTCGGCTTCGGCGACAAGGACCGGCCGCTGCTGGTCTCGGTGCGCTCCGGCGCCAGGGTCTCGATGCCGGGCATGATGGATACCGTGCTCAATCTGGGCCTGAACGACGAGACCGTGCGCGGCCTCGAGGCCTCCTCCGGCGACCCGCGTTTCGCCTGGGACAGCTACCGCCGTTTCATCCAGATGTACGGCTCGGTGGTGCTCGGCGTGTCGCACCACCGGTTCGAGGAGATCATCGAGGACATCAAGACCGAGACCGACGTGCTCGAGGATACCGCGCTGTCGGCGGAGAACTGGGGTCAGGTGGTAGAGAGCTACAAGGAACTGGTGGCGCGCGAGACCGGCAAGCCGTTCCCGCAATCGCCGGACGACCAGCTCTGGGGCGCGATCGGCGCGGTGTTCGGCTCCTGGATGAACCCGCGCGCCAACACCTACCGCCGCCTGCACGACATCCCGGCCGACTGGGGCACCGCGGTCAACGTGCAGGCGATGGTGTTCGGCAACATGGGCGAGGATTGCGCCACCGGCGTCTGCTTCACCCGCGACCCGTCCACCGGCGAGAACATCTTCTACGGCGAGTATCTGGTGAACGCGCAGGGCGAGGACGTAGTCGCCGGCATCCGTACCCCGCAGCCGATGAGCCAGGCACGCGCCAAGGACGGCGAGCTGTCGATGGAGACGGTGCTGCCCGACGCCTATGCCGAGCTGCTGGCGGTGCGCGACACGCTCGAGCGCCACTATCGCGACATGCAGGACATCGAGTTCACGGTGCAGCAGAACAAGCTGTACATGCTGCAGACGCGCTCGGGCAAACGCACCGCCGCGGCCAGCCTGCGCATCGCCATCGAGATGGCCCAGGAAGGGCGGATCAGCCACGAGGAGGCGATCCAGCGCATCTCGCCGGCATCGCTCGACCAGCTGCTGCACCCGACGCTGGATCCGAAATCCGAGCGCACCGTGCTCGCGCGCGGCCTGCCGGCCTCGCCTGGGGCTGCCGGCGGCGCGATCGTGTTCAGCGCCGACGAGGTCGAGGCCCGCGCCGCCAAGGGCGAGGACGTGATCCTGGTGCGGATCGAGACCAGTCCGGAGGACGTGCACGGCATGCACGCCGCCCGCGGCGTGCTGACCACCCGTGGCGGCATGACCAGCCACGCCGCGGTGGTGGCGCGCGGCATGGGCCGCGCCTGCGTCGCCGGCTGCGGCGGCATCCGCGTCGACTACAAGGCGCAGACGCTGTCGGCCGGGCCGCACACGCTCAAGGCCGGCGACTGGATCACCCTCGACGGCTCCACCGGCGAGGTGTTCGCCGGCCGCGTCGCCACCATCCAGCCGACCCTGTCCGGCGATTTCTCCACGCTGATGGGCTGGGCCGACCAGGTGCGGCGCCTCAAGGTGCGCGCCAACGCCGAGACGCCGGAGGATGCCGCCACCGCCGCCAGGTTCGGCGCCGAGGGGATCGGCCTCTGCCGCACCGAGCACATGTTCTTCGCGCCGGAGCGGATCGGCGCGGTGCGGCAGATGATTATGGCCGAGAACGCCGCCGCCCGGGCCAAGGCGCTGGAGACGCTGCTGCCGTTCCAGCGCGACGATTTCGCCGCCCTGTTCCGCATCATGGGCGACCTGCCGGTGACGATCAGGCTGCTCGACCCGCCGCTGCACGAGTTCCTGCCGCATACCGAGACCGAGCTGGCGGACCTGGCGCGCAGCATGGGCGAGAGCCTCGACGTGGTGAAGCAGCGCCATGCCAGCCTGAGCGAGAGCAACCCGATGCTCGGCCATCGCGGCTGCCGTCTCGGAATCACCTTCCCGGAAATCTACCGCATGCAGGCACGGGCGATCTTCGAGGCCGCGGTGCTGGTCGGGCGCGAGACCGGCCGGCCGGTGACGCCGGAGATCATGATCCCGCTGGTCGGCAGCGCGTCGGAACTGCAGCTCACGCGCGCCGACGTCGAGGCGGTCGCCCGCGAGATCGTCGGCAGCGGCGGCGTGCCCATCGACTACACGGTCGGCACCATGATCGAGCTGCCGCGCGCGGCGCTGACCGCCGACCAGATCGCCGCGCATGCCGACTTCTTCTCGTTCGGCACCAACGATCTCACCCAGACCACGTTCGGCCTGTCGCGCGACGATGCCGGCTCGTTCCTGCCGTACTACATCGAGAAGGGCCTGCTGCCGCGCGATCCGTTCGTGACCCTGGATCGCGACGGGGTGGGCGCGCTGGTCGGGATCGCCGCGGAGAAGGGCCGCGCGGCGAAGTCGGGCATCAAGCTCGGCATCTGCGGCGAGCATGGCGGCGACCCGTCCTCGATCGAGTTCTGCGAGATGCTGGGCCTGGACTACGTGTCCTGCTCGCCGTTCCGGGTGCCGATCGCGCGGCTCGCGGCGGCGCAGGCGGCGTTGCAGCACCGCACCGAACAGACCCCGCGTGTCACCCAGTGACGGCGGCGGGCTAAGACCGGGCGCATGGTCCAGCACCGGATCAGCCTGCACCTGGTCTCCGATGCGACCGGCGAGACGCTGAACTCGATTGCCCGCGCCACGGTCGCGCAGTTCGAGCATGCCGCGGTGGTCTATCATCGCTGGAACCTGATCCGGTCGCGGCTGCATCTGCGGCGGGTCATGGAAGGCATCGCAGACGATCCCGGCCCGGTGCTGGCCTCGATGATGGACCGCAAGCTGCGCCAGGAACTCGACGCCTCCTGCGCGCAGGTGGGGGTGCAGATCCTCAACGTGCTCGATCCGGTGCTGTCGATGCTGCAGGAGTACATCGGCGAGGCCGCGGTCGGCCGGCCCGGCAACCAGTACGTGCTCGACGCCGAATACTACCGGCGCATCGAGGCGATGCACTACGTGCTGGCCCATGATGACGGCCAGGCCACCGCGGGGCTGGCCAATGCCGACGTGGTGCTGGTGGGGGTGTCGCGCGCCTCGAAGACGCCGACCGCCTTCTATCTCGCCAATCGCGGGGTCAAGGCGGCGAACGTGCCGCTGGTGCCGGGCGTGGAGCTGCCGGCGGACCTGCTGGCGGTGAAGCGTCCGGTGATCGGGCTGACGATCGATCCGCGCACCCTGATCGAGATTCGGCGCAACCGCCTGCGGCTGATCGCCCCCAGCGGCGGCGGCAAGGAGATGGACGAGCGCGAGAACACCTATGTCGATCCCGACCTGGTGCGCAGCGAGGTGCTGTGGGCGCGCCGGCTCTGCCTCAGCCATGGCTGGCCGGTGGTCGATGTCAGCCACCGCTCGATCGAGGAGACGGCGGCCGCGGTGATCGAGCTGTCCAGCCACTGGGCGGCCCGCCATCCTGAGACCTGAGAGTTGATCCAGGCCATCGCTGCGGCCACATAGAGGTCAAATCGGGGAAGCGAGCGCGAAATGAGCCTGTCCGGCCGCGAGGCGATGGAGTTCGACGTTGTGGTAGTGGGCGGCGGTCCGGCCGGCCTCGCGGCGGCGATCCGGCTGAAACAGCGCGGCCCGGACCTGGCGGTCTGCCTGGTCGAGAAAGGCTCGGAGATCGGCGCGCACATCCTGTCCGGCGCCGTGATCGAGCCGCGCGCGCTCGAGGAGCTGATCCCCGACTGGCGGGAGAAGGGCGCCCCGCTCGATACCGCGGCCAGCGACGATGCGATGCTCTATCTGACGGAGAAGCGCAGCTTCAAGCTGCCGACGCCGCCGCAGATGGCCAACCATGGCAACTACATCGTCAGCCTCGGCAATGTCTGTCGCTGGCTGGCGACCCAGGCGGAGGAACTCGGGGTCGAGATCTATCCGGGCTTCGCCGCCGCCGAACTGCTGGAGGAGGATGGCCGCATCGTCGGCATCGCCACCGGCGACATGGGCATCGGCAAGGACGGCGAACCGACCCCCAACCATGCCGCCGGCATGGAACTGCGCGCGCCCTACACGCTGTTCGCCGAGGGCTGCCGCGGCTCGCTCTCCAAGC
>CAZZZA010000056.1:0-17201 GCA_964658455.1 uncultured Lichenihabitans sp. | reverse complement strand
TCAGCGCGCAATGGAACGGCGCCGACACCGGCAGCGCCATCGCCCGTTTCACGCCCCGCGCCTTGGCGATCTCGATCGCTCTCGCCACCGCGCCAGCCGCCCCGGAGATCACCACCTGGCCGCCGCCATTGTCGTTGGCGACCTCGATCACCTCCGAGCGCGCGGCCGCGCCGTCCTCTGCCGGGACCGCCGCCGCCGCCTCGCAGATCGCGCGCGCCTGGTCGGGATCGACGCCGATCAGCGCCGCCATGCCGCCCTCGCCGGCGGGCACCGCCTTCTGCATCGCCGTGCCGCGCAGCCGCAGCAGGCGGGCGGTATCGGCGATGCCGAAGCTGCCGGCGGCGGCCAGCGCCGAATATTCGCCGAGCGAATGGCCGGCGACCAGGGTCGCCTTGTCGGCCAGCACCAGCCCGCCCTCGCTCTCCAGCACCCGCAGCACCGCCAGCGACATCGCCATCAGCGCCGGCTGGGTGTTCTGGGTGAGGGTCAGCTCCTCGATCGGGCCGGAGAACATCAGCTTGGAGAGCTTCTCCTCCAGCGCGTCGTCCACCTCCTGGAACACGGCGCGGGCGGCCGAGAACGCGGCCGCGAGGTCCCGGCCCATCCCGGCGAACTGGCTTCCCTGACCGGGGAAGATGAAGGCGTGCACGGGCATCGGGACGCTATCTCGCTGTTGGCGGGCACAGGCTCGCGACGCCGGGACGCCAGGGCGCCCGCGCGCCGGTCCGGGCATACCCGCCCGGGACACGAGGCGTGAAATGAAGGACGACGTTACTGCCTGTCAATCTTCGCCGGCGCGGGCGAGGCCGGTCCGACGCATCGCGATCGTGCCTGTCGCGGAACAAGCAGGCCTTGATCACGCGCCCATCGTGGCGACCATGCCGATCGCGGCGGCGGCCATCGAAGCGGTGGCCAGCCAGCCGCCCAGACGCAACAGCCGCGGCAGCACGAACGCGCCCATGATCGCCGGCCTGCATGCCATGTGCATCATCAGCGCCATGATCGGCACCGCGGCGACGCCGTTAATCACGGCACTCCAGAACAGCGCCTGCACCGGGTCGATATGGATCGCGTTCATCGCGCAGCCGAGCAGGATCGCGGCGCTGAGCACGGCGTAGAACGCCCTGGCGGCGGCTGGCTTGCGGGCCAGGCCGACCGACCAGCCGAGCGCCTCGCCGATCGCATAGGCCGCCGAGCCGGCCAGGACCGGCACCGCGAGCAGACCGGTGCCGACAATGCCGAGCGCGAACAGCCAGAACGCGTAGCGGCCGGCGATCGGCTCCAGCGCCAGGGCGGCCTGCGACGAGGTCTGGATGTCGGTGATGCCGTGCGCGTGCAGGGTGGCGGCGGCGGTGATGACGATGAACAGGGCGACGATGTTGGACAGGCCCATGCCGAGCCAGGTGTCGATGCGGATGCGGCGGAATTCGGCCGCAGCGGTCGCCGGCGCGTCGCGCAACGGCAGGCCGATGGCGCGACGCTCGATCTCCTCGACCTCCTCCTGCGCCTGCCAGAAGAACAGATACGGGCTGATCGTGGTGCCGAGCACGGCGACCACGACGGTCAGGGTGGCGGCGTTGAAGGCGACATGCGGCATCAGGGTCCGCTCCAGCACCAGTCTCCAGGGCACATGCACCACCAGCGCCACCGCGACGTAGCTGGACAAGGACAGCGCCAGCCATTTCAGCACCGCGACGTAGCGGGCATAGCGCACGAACACCTCCAGCCCGATCGAAAGCAGGCCGAACCCCAGCACGTAGGACGGCGCGGAGCCGCCGATCACGAGCTGCAGCGCCGCGGCCATCGCGCCGAGATCGGCGCCGAGATTGATCAGGTTGGCGATGACCAGGCTGGCCAGGGCGGCGAGCACGATCCAGGCCGGGTAGCGATGCAGCAGGTTGCCGGCAAGGCCGCGCCCGGTGACGCGGCCGATCCGGGCGCTGATCTCCTGCACCGCGCACATCAGCGGCCAGGTGAACAGCAGCGTCCAGCCGATATCGTAGCCGAGCCGGGCGCCGGCCTGGGAGTAGGTGGCGATGCCGCTCGGATCGTCGTCGGAAGCGCCGGTGATCAACCCGGGGCCCATGATCCGCAGCACTCGGCGATAGGCCGGCAGCGTCTTGGCGGCAGGCATGTCGGCCATCGGGCGCTGTCCGGAGGTTGCACCTCCAGCTTACACGCGATGGCGGCGTTTCGCGCGCGCCGCTCAGCCCGGCTTCTGCAGCACCACCAGCACCTGCGGCAGGCGCACCGGATTGTCGAGGAAATCGACCAGACGGAACAGATGGCCCCACTTCTTGACCACGTAGCCGCGCGGGATCACCGCCTCGCCGTAGTGCGATTGCGGATGCGGCGGCTGGGTGGAGGCGGCGTGCAGGAAGTGCCCCGCCTCGTAACGCGAGTTCTCCAGCGGCTCGTCGGTGAAGCTGTCGGCGCAGGCTTCGTACCAGGGATGGTCGAGCCTGATCCCGGATGCGCGGCGCAGCCGCATCTCGGCGCAGAAGCCGATGAAGCGCCGGCTCTGGGTGGTGATCATCAGCAGCCCGCCCGGCTTGAGCAGGCGGTGGAACTCCTCGATCCAGCGCAGCGACAGGAACTCGTCGAGATGGCTGAACACCGACCAGCTGATCACGTAGTCCAGGCTCTCCGGCGCCATGATCATCGGCGGCACCAGCCCGCAGGAGAGGAAATTGACGCTCTGGTTGCAGCGCCTGGCCTCCATCAGGAAGCGCGAGGTGCTGTCGGCGCCGAACAGGTTAGACGGCTCGATATCCTTCATGAACAGCCGCAGCATCCTGCCCCAGCCGCAGCCGAAATCGAGCATGGTGCGCGACGGCGCCAGCGGCCGGCCGGCATAGGCGCAGTACGCCTTGACCTCGCGGAAGAACACATGCGCCTCGTGCAGCGAGACCTCGCCGCAATGGCCGTGGATCTCGCGCTGCAGCGCCTCGTCGGGGAAATGCGGCATCGCCACGCCCTCGATCTCCGGCACCCGCAGCGAACTCAGCAGGATGTCGAGCCAGTTCTCGTCGCTACGGTCCCGGAACGTCCTGAACAGCGCCTCGGCGCCGGCTGCGTGAAACATGGGTCTGTCGCCAACTGTCTGGGACACCCATACTAACGTTTTGATATGAGCCTGTCGATCAGCAGCCGCAGGCCCAGCAGCAGCGCGTCCCAGGGCAGCGCCGGCACCTCGCGCAGCCGCCAGCGCCAGCGCCGCCAGAGCCGGTCCGACGCCGGATGCGGCGGCGGCGGCACCGCGCGCGCCGGCACCCCGGACAGGCGCAGCAGCGCCAGGCAGCGCGGCAGATGGTAGGCGCTGGTGGCGACGAACACCGGCCCGTCATGACCGGCCGCGCGCAGCAGCGCCCGGCAGGCCAGCACCGAATCCAGCGTGTCGCGGGCGGTCTCCTCGCGCAGGATCCGCCCCGGCTCGACGCCGGCCGCCAGCAAGGCCGCCGCCATCACCGCCGCCTCGGACGGTCCGTGCCGGCCGACGCCGCCGGTGGGCACGTAGAGCGGCGGCGGCGCCAGGGTGTGGCCGAAGCGCAGCGCCGCCGCGACCCGGCGCGACAGGGTCGGCGTCGGCGTGCCGTCGGGCCGCACCGCGGCGCCGAAGATCAGGATGGCGGCGCGGGTCACGGGCGGCGGTCAGTCGAGCGGCGGCCGCAGCAGCAACCGGTTGGCGCGCGACAGCGCCCGCCAGCTCTGCGCCCAGGCGGCGGCGGCCTGGGCCGGGGCGATGCCCTTGCCCCGCAGCGCCTCCAGGATCGCGCCAACGCTGCGCTGCCCGTCCACCAGCCCCAGGATCGGCCGGGCCAGCGGCGGCAGCGGCAGCGGCACCACCAGCCGGCCGAACTCCAGCGCGAACGTGCCGTCCGGCGCGATACGCTGCGCGATCACCTCGGCGGGCATCTCGCGCGCCACCGGCACCGCGTCGGCGGCGGTCGCGTCCGGCTCCGGCGGCGCCGCGCCCTTGCGGACCGCATAGACCACATGCGTGTTCATGTTGCCGGCGAGGTTCTCTGCCAGCACCGCCCGCTCGAGCGGCGGCAGCGCCTGCGCCCGGGCGCGCAGCCGCGGATCGGGCAGCAGCAGGTCCGGATCGTAGCGCGCCGGCTCCATCAGCGCCGCCGCCTCCAGCCCGGCGCCGTCCAGCAGCGCCAGGAACTCGGCGATGCCGTAGGCGACGTCGCGCGGGTTGAGCAGCAGGTCGTACAGGCCGGCATCACCGCCCTCGACATGGTCGCCGAAATTGGCGTTGGCGCGCAGCCAGGCGGTGGCCGGCAGATGGCGCATCACCCGCCGCGCGACGTCGAGCCTGGCCTGCGGCGGCTCGTCCGGCGGCGCCAGCGCCGCCAGCGCATCCTGGATCATGTAGACGCCGGTGCGGCCGTGCGGCGCATACACCATCAGCCCCATCGCCCCGCCGGGCGCCAGGCTGCGCTCCAGCCCGCGCAGCGCCGCCGCCGGATCGGGCAGGTGATGCAGCACGCCGCAGCAATCGATGTAGTCGAACTGCCCGAGATCCTGCGCCGGCAAGTCGAGCAGCGAGCGCCGCTCGAAGCCGATATTGGTCAGGCCGCGGACCGCAGCGCGGGCGCGGGCGATCCCGAGCGCCGCCGCCGAGCGGTCCAGCGCCAGCACCTGCCCCGGCCGTCCGGCCTGCGCCAGCTGCGCCGCCAGCATGATCGCACCGTCGCCGGTGCCGCATCCGGCGACCAGCGCCCGCAGCGGCCGGCGCATCGGGCGCGCGGCGCCGAACCCCCAATGGTCGATCTCGCGCAGATGGCTCGGGCTGCCGACGAACAGCCGGCGGTTCTCGTCGCGTGGATCGCGCGCCGGGTAGGGGTAGGCCTCGTACTGCGCGGCCAGGCCCAGATCGCGCTGGTCCCCGGCTTCAGGCCCGCCCTCAGGCACGCGGCGTCAGCTTGCCGCGCTGCCAGGCCTCGGCGGCCTGGTCGGCGGTCATGCCGTCGTTGCGCATCGCGTATTCCAGCGCGCTGACCACCGGGTTGCCCAGCGTCAGCTCGTCCAGCTCGTCCAGCAGGTCGGCATCGAGCGTGTCGCGCAGGCCGCGCCGCAGCAGCAGCCTGGCCTCGCGCCGACCGCCCAGCGCCTGCTTCGGGTCGTTGAGCACCCGCATGCGGCCGCGATGCATCAGCGCATGCGGCTGCCAGAGCGGCAGGATCGTCGGCGTGGCGGCGTCGAGCGCCTTGGCGGCGCTGGCGTAGGCGACCTCGTTATCGACCAGCTCGAGCCGGTATCCGGCAGCCTCCAGCCCGTACTGCTCCATTACCCGCTGGCCGTAGGTCTCGAGCCGGCGCGACAGCACCACGGTGCGATCGACGCCGCCGGCGAGCCCGGGATCGGCCAGGTCGGCGATCGCGTCCAGGCCGGAGAGCCCGGCGGCGGTCGGCAGCGCCCACAGCAGCAGCGGCCTATAGAGCACGCCGCCCATGATCTCCATGTAGGCCGGATCGGCCCAGGCCTCGTCGATCTCCGGCAGCCAGGCGGTCGCCAGCAGGTCGATCCGGCCGCCGGCGATGTGCTTGATCATGGTCTCGCGGTTGGCGGCGACCATCGCCACTTCCAGGTCGTGCGCCTCCAGCACCCGCAGCACCGCCGCCGCCGCCGCCTCGTGCTGGCGGCTGTCGAGATGGCCCAGGGTGATGCTGCTGGTCGAACTCATGGATCGCGGGTCCTCTGGACGGGCCGCGCCGGCGGTGGCCGCGCCGACGGTGTCCGGCCGTTTGCAGCAGCTACGCGGCGATCCTGCAAGACGCGATCAGGACGGCAGCACCGATCCCAGCAGCCCCGCCGCCTGCGCCAGCAGGACCATGTTCAGCAGCGCCACGAACGCGACCATCGTCCCGGCCAGCAGCAGCATGCGCCAGGACATCCTGAACCGGCCCATCAGCCGCGCGTCGCGGCTGATCACCAGGAGCGTCACCATCGGCAGCGGCAGCACGAAACTCAGCACCACCTGGCTCCAGATCAGGGTGCTGGTGACGTCGGCGCCCAGCGCGATCACCACGAACGACGGCAGCATGGTGACCAGCCGGCGCACCCAGACCGGCACGCTGAAGCCGACGAAGCCCTGCATCACCACCTGACCGGCCATGGTGCCGACCATCGAACTCGACAGGCCCGATGCCAGCAGCGAGACCAGGAAGATGGTCGCCGCGCCGGCGCCGAGCAGCGGCGTCAGGGTGTGGTAGGCGCCGTCGATGCTGGCGAGGTCGGAATGCGGGCCGTGGAACCGCGCCGCCGTCACCACCATCGCCATGTTCACCAGGCCGGCGATGGTCAGCGCGAACACCACCTCGCGGTTGGAGAACCGCACCATGCGGGCGCGCTCTGCATCGCTGCGCAGCACCGCCCGGTCCTGGGTCAGGCTGGAATGCAGGTAGATCGCGTGCGGCATCACGGTGGCGCCGACCAGGCCGATGCACAGCGCGATCGCCTGGCGGTCCGGCACCGACGGCACCACGGTGTGCCGCAGCACCTGCCCCCAGTCGGCCGGCACGATCAGCAGCTCGGCCGCGTAGCTGAGGCAGATCACCGCCACCAGGCCGCTGATCAACAGCTCGATCGGCCTGAAGCCGCGCGCCTGCAGCGTCAGCAGCGACAGCGACAGCACCGCCATCACCGCCATGCTGGGCAGCAGCGGCCAGTGCAGCAGCAGGCTCAGCCCGACCGCGCCGCCGACGAACTCGGCGAGATCGGTCGCCATCGCCGCGGTCTCCGAGGCGATCCACATCACGCTGGCCGGGATGCCGGGGAACCGCCCGCGGCAGAGTTCGGCCAGGTTGCGGCCGGTGACGATGCCGAGCTTGGCCGACTGCGCCTGGAACAGCATCGCCACCAGATTGGACAGCAGCACCACCCAGAGCAGCGCATAGCCGTAGCGGGCGCCGGCCTGGATGTTGGTGACGTAGTTGCCGGGATCGACATAGGCGACCGAGGCAACCACCGCCGGGCCGGTCAGCGCCAGCGCACCGCGCAGACCGGCGATGCCGCCGCGCGACCGCCCGGCCAGCAGGTCGGCCATGGCGCTCCTGGCGCGGTCGCTGCTGGTCTGCACGGTCTCGATGGCGTTGCACTCCCTGATACGCTCGGCCCGGCTAATGTAGCCATGGCTACAATTCGTTCAACTGGCGTCTTCGTGATAATTTCACGCCCGCCCATGACAGAGACCCGTCCCCCGGCCCCGAAGCCGCCGCAGACCATTGCCCAGGCGGCGCATCTGGGCCGCGCCCGCACCGCGCAGACCCGGGTGCTGCTGGAGGATTATGTCGAGCTGATCGCCGATCTGGCCGGGGACGCGGCCGACGCGCCGCCGATCGGGCCGAGCATGCTGGCGCGCCATCTCGGCGTGTCGCACGCCACCGTGATCAAGTGCATCGCCCGGCTGTCGCGCGAGGGCCTGGCCACCACCCTGCCGTATCGCGGGGTTCTGCTCACGCAGGCCGGCCAGGCGCTCGCCGACCAGGTCAGGCGCCGCCACCGGATCGTGGTCGCGCTGCTGCGCGCGGTCGGCGTGCCGGAAGCCGATGCCGCCGCCGACGCGGAGGGCATCGAGCACCATGTCTCGGACCGGACCCTGGCGGCGTTCGAGCGGTTCCTGCGCGACACGACGCGCTAGGACCGGCCCCGGCGCGTCACCAGATCTGCGCGCGGTCCTTGGGCGCGAGATACAGCGTGTCGCCCGGCTTGACGTCCCAGGCCTTGTACCAGCCGTCGATATTGTGCATCGGCATGTCGACCCGGGCCATCGGCGGCGAGTGCGGGTCGGTCACCAGCAGCATCTTCGCGCGATCGTCGCGCACCTTCTGACGCCAGACCTGGGCCCAGCCGAGGAACACACGCTGGTCGCCGGTCAGGCCGTCGATCACCGGCGCCTGCCGGCCCTTCATGAAGGCGTGGTAGGCGTCGAGCGCCAGGGTGAGGCCGCCGAGGTCGGCGATGTTCTCGCCCATGGTGAGCTTGCCGTTGATGTGCATGCCGGGAAACGGGCTGATGGCGTCGAACTGCGCGCCCAGGCGGTCGGCGCGCTGCTGGAACCGTGACGCGTCGGCCGCGGTCCACCAATCGTGCAGGCGGCCCTGCTCGTCGAACTTGCGGCCTTCGTCGTCGAACGAGTGGGTCATCTCGTGGCCGATCACGCCGCCGATCGCGCCGTAATTGATCGCCGGATCGGCCTTGGTGTTGAAGAACGGCGGCTGCAGGATCGCCGCCGGGAACACCACCTCGTCGAAAGGCGGGTTGTTGTAGGCGTTGACCGTCTGCGGGGTCATCTCCCATTCCTGGCGATCGACCTTGTGACCGAGATGGCCGACCCAGTACGCCCATTCGAAGCCGGTCGCGCGGGTAGTGTTGCCGTAGGCATCGTCCGGCCTGACCGACAGCGCGCCATAGTCGCGCCAATGGTTCGGGTAGCCGATCAGCACCAGCTGGTTGTCCAGCTTCCTCAGCGCCGCCGCCCGGGTCTGCGGGCTCATCCAGGCATTGTGCGCGAGCCGGGTGCGGAACGCCTTCTTCAGATTGTCGGTCAGGGTCAGCATCGCTGCCTTGGCCTCGGGCGGAAAATAACGCGCGGCATAGACCTTGCCGATCGCCATGCCCATGGCGCCGCTGGTGGCGTGCACCGCCCGCTTCCAGCGCGGCTCGTTCTCCGGCTGGCCGGACAGGGTCTTGCCGTGGAAGGCGAACGAGGCGTCGACGAACGCCTTGGGCAGCAGGTCGGCGGCGTTGTCGGCGAGGTGGAAGGCGAGCCAGGCGCGCAGCACCGGAAGGTCGGTCTCGGACGCGATCCTGGCCTCGTCGAGCACCGCCGACTTCTCCGACACCACCAGCGCCGGCGCGCTGCCCAGATCGGCCGCCGCCAGATAGGCGTGCCAGTCGAACTGCGTCGCCGCCGCCGCCAGCGCCTGGACCGTCATCGGGTTGTAGGTCTTGTCCGGATCGCGCTCGTCCTGTCGCGCCCAGTGCGCCCGCGCCAGCCTGGTCTCGAACCCGACCACGTCGCCGGCGGCGTGCGCCGCATCCGGCCAGCCGATCAGGCCCAGCAGCTGCGCGACATAGGCCTGGTAGGCGGCCTTCTTGTCGGCGAACTTGTCTTGCAGATAGTAGTCGCGGTCCGGCAGGCCGGTGCCGCCCTGCGACAGAGTGATGGTGTATCTGGTCGGATCCTTGGCGTCGGGATCGATCGAGAGGCCGAACAGCGAGCCCTGCAGCCCGTGCTGCGACTGGCCCAGCAGCACCGCGAAGCGGGTGCGGTCGGAGACCTGCCGGATCGCGTCCAGGTCGGCGGCCAGCGGCCTGGTGCCCAGCGCCTCGATCGCCTTCTCGTCCATGAAGGCGTCGTAGAAGGCGCCGAGCTTCTGCTCGATGGTGGCCGGGTTCGGCACCGGGTTGGCGGCGACCTCCTTGAGGATGTCCTGCACCCGGACCTGCGACAGCTCCGCCAGCACGTTGAACGCGCCCCAGGAGGCGTGATCGGACGGGATCGCCAGGTTGCGGACGTAGGTGCCGTCGGCATAGCCGAAGAAATCGTTGCCGGGCCTGACCGACAGGTCGCGGCCGGCCAGGTCGAAGCCCCATGGCGTCTGGCTGCCGGGGGCGACCGGCAGCGGATCGGACCCGGCCGCCGTCTCGGCGCGGGCCGGGATGGTCGCGGCGGCGGCGAGCAGGCAGCACCCGGTCGCGGCCAGCAGCAGGATTCTCAGGGTCGGTCTCGTGCGGTCTGCCACCATGGCCTCCTGTTGCTTCGTCATTGCGCCGCCGCGACCGCGGCGAACCGGCGTCCGCGACGCCGCATCGCCCGGAACGCCAGCAGCGCCGCCAGACGCGAGACCCGGCCGTGCGGGGTGAAGCCGATGGTCTTGAGCATCATGCCCATCGCCCGGTCGATATGGTTCTGCCGGTAGAACCCCATCGCGCGGGCCATGTAGGCGGCGATGCAGCGCTTGTGGTCGTAGGCCACCGATGGCGATTCGTTGGTGCAGTGGTAGGCGTAGGCGAGTTCGTCGTCCTCGCTCTCGGTGACGCGCCCGAGCGCGATCCTGGCGCGGCGCAGCACGCCGAGCCGCTCGCGGCCGAGATAGCGGCGCATATGGTCGTAGAACAGCTTGAAATGGCGATACTCGTCGGCGGCGATCTGCTTGGCGATGGTCTTCAGCACCGGTTCGTCGGTGGCCTCGGCCATCGCGGTGTAGAAGCTCGAGGTGCCGGTCTCGACCATGCAGCGCGCGATCAGCTCGCCGGTCCGCGAGCCGCGCACCGAGGCGTCGACCTCGAGCGGGATCTTGTAGGAGGTGCGGTAGCGCTCGAACGCGCCGGGATAGTCCCAGCTTGGATCGGCCAGCATCGCCCACTGGCCGAGCGCGTCGCCATGCTGGACCTCCTCGACCGCCCAGTTGTCGGCTGCCTGGGAGAAGTCGGGATCGTCGTTGAACACGCGCTTCAGATAGACCGCGTAGTCGATGCCGTTGCGCTCGACCACCGCGGCGGCCTTGACCAGCTTGAGGATGTCGGGATCGACCGCGGACGGCTCGAACCGGTCCCATGCGACATCCTCGATACGCCAGTGCTTCATACAGATTCAGGTCCACACGCCATGCGCCGCTTATGCCATCGAACCAGCCGGCGGCCAAAATCCGCCCGCTGGAACCGGTCCGGCGGATTTTGTGCAGCGCAGCGTGACTTCGCTCGCGGCGCGGTGCAAACATCCGCTCCGACTGGAAACCGAGCCTTGGGACGCCTGGCGCGCGGCTGCCGCCACCGCTCCCGTGACACCGTGTCCTCGCGCCCCCGGAAGGAGCCAACCCGGCATGAACATCCACGAATACCAGGCGAAATCCCTGCTCAAGGGGTTCGGCCTGCCGGTGCTCGAAGGGCGTGTCGCCCGTTCGCCGGAAGAGGCGCTGGCCGCCGCCCGCTCGCTGCCCGGTCCCGTCTATGTGGTGAAGTCGCAGATCCATGCCGGCGGCCGCGGCGCCGGGCGTTTCGCCAACGACCCGAACGGCAAGGGCGGCGTCCGCCTGGTCAAGAGCCCCACCGAGGCGGAGGAGGCGGCCACCGCGATGCTGGGCCATGTTCTGGTCACCAAGCAGACCGGTCCGGCCGGCAAGCAGGTGAACCGGCTCTATATCGAGGCCGGCTGCGACATCGCCCAGGAGCTGTATTTCTCGATGCTGACCGATCGCGAGAGCGGCCGGATCGCCCTGGTCGCCTCGCGCGAGGGCGGGATGGAGATCGAGGAGGTCGCGCATCGCAGCCCGGAGAAGATCCTCAACGCCACCATCGACCCGGCGCTGGGCTATTCCGACTACATCGCCCGCGACCTCGCCGCCGGCCTCGGCCTGACCGGCAAGTCGATCGGGCATTTCGCCCGGGTGGTGAAGGCGATCTACAGCGCCTTCATCGGGCTCGACGCCGCCTCGATCGAGATCAACCCGCTGGTGGTGACCGGCGACGGCGGCCTGGTCGCGCTCGACGCCAAGATGAGCTTCGACGACAACGCCCTGTTCCGCCACCACGAACTCGAGGATCTGCGCGACGAGAGCGAGGAGGATCCCAAGGAACTCGAGGCGGCGCGGCACGGGCTCAGCTACATCGCGCTGGACGGCAATATCGGCTGCATGGTCAACGGCGCCGGGCTGGCGATGGCGACCATGGACATCATCAAGCTGGAGGGCGCCGAGCCCGCCAACTTCCTCGATGTCGGCGGCGGCGCCACCAAGGAGCGCGTGGTCGCGGCGTTCAAGATCCTGCTCTCGGACAAGAACGTCGAAGGCCTGCTGGTCAACATCTTCGGCGGCATCATGCGCTGCGACATCATCGCCACCGCGGTGATCGAGGCGTCGCGCGAAGTGAAGCTGAGCGTGCCGCTGGTGGTGCGCCTGGAAGGCACCAACGTCGAACTCGGCCAGAAGCTGATCGACGAGAGCGGGCTGCCGATCATCAATGCCGACAACCTGTCGGATGCCGCCCGCAAGATCGTGGCCGCGGTGAAGGGGAGCAAGGTCTGATGTCGGTTCTCGTCAATTCCGAGACGAAGGTCATCACCCAGGGCTTCACCGGCGCCCAGGGCACCTTCCATGCCGAGCAGGCGATCGCCTACGGCACGAAAATGGTCGGCGGCGTCACGCCGGGCAAGGGCGGCAGCACCCATCTCGACCTGCCGGTGTTCGACACCGTCGCCGCCGCGCGCGAGCAGACCGGCGCCACCGCGTCGGTGATCTACGTGCCGCCGCCGTTCGCCGCCGATTCGATCCTGGAGGCGATCGACGCCGAGATGCCTCTGATCGTCTGCATCACCGAAGGCATTCCGGTGCTGGACATGGTGCGGGTGAAGAGCGCGCTGGGCCGCTCGAAGAGCATCCTGATCGGGCCGAACTGCCCGGGCATCATCACCCCCGGCGAATGCAAGATCGGCATCATGCCGGGGCATATCCACCGCAAGGGCCGGGTCGGCATCGTGTCGCGGTCCGGCACCCTGACCTACGAGGCGGTGGCGCAGACCACGGCGGTCGGCCTCGGCCAGAGCACCTGCGTCGGCATCGGCGGCGATCCGGTCAAGGGCATGGACTTCATCGACGTGCTGGAGATGTTCCTCGCCGACGACGAGACGGAATCGATCGTCATGATCGGCGAGATCGGCGGCGCGTCGGAGATCAATGCGGCGAAGTTCCTGCACCAGAACAAGGTCAAGAAGCCGACCGTCGGCTTCATCGCCGGCGTGACGGCGCCGCCCGGCCGCCGCATGGGCCATGCCGGCGCCGTCATCACCGGCGGCAACGACACCGCCGCCGCCAAGATCGCGGCGATGCAGGAGGCGGGCATCCATGTCGCCGACAGCCCGTCCCTGCTCGGCGAGACCATGCTGCGGGCGCTGCGGGGCTAGGTCCGCACGCCTCGAGCACCACGGACCGCCCGCGCGGGCGGTCCGTCCTGGCGAGAGCTACCCGCCGAGGCGGCGGCCGCGCCCGTGAAATCGTGATGATCGCGAACCGGTGACCACAGAACTTTCGCGCCGGCGGGCACCTTAGCACCGGGTCATTCACCCGAGCGCGCGGAGCACCGATGTCCGAGGCCACGCACCCGGCGGCAGATAAGGCCGCCAGCAGCGCCAAGGCGCTGCGCAACGCGCTCCCGCTCGACTGGATCAACTTCCTGCTGGCCGACGTGCAGGACGGGCTCGGCCCGTTCCTGGCGATCTACCTGCTGGGCAGCGAGCACTGGAAGCCCGGCCTGATCGGCGTGGTGATGACGATCGCCGGGATCAGCACCGTGATCGCGCGCACCCCGCTCGGCAGCCTGATCGACCGCATCAGCTTCAAGCGCGAGCTGATCATGGCCGCGGCCGGCTGCATCGGCCTCTGCGTCACGGTGATGGCGCTGGCGCCGCATTTCTGGCCGGTAGCGGTGGCGCAGGCGATCATCGGCGCCGCCAACGCGGTGTTCGCGCCGGCGATCGCCGGCATCTCGCTCGGCATCTTCGGCCGCAAGGCGTTCACGCGCCGGGTCGGGCGCAACGAGAGCTTCAACCATGCCGGCAACGCCTTCACCGCCATCCTGGGCGGGCTGTGCGGCTGGCTGCTGGCGCCGGTCTCCACCCTCTGGGTGGTGGCCGGCCTGGCGCTGCTCAGCATCGTCGCCTCGCTGCGCCTGCGTCGTGGTGACATCGACGACCGCGCCGCGCGCGGCTACGACGAGGCCGGGGCATCGCCGCAGGCAGGGGGCGCCAACGGCATCGCCGAACTGCTGCGCAACCGGCAGCTGATGGTGTTCGCCGCCTGCATCACCCTGTTCCACTTCGCCAACGCCGCCATGCTGCCGCTGGCCGGCGAGGAGCTGGCGCACGCCTACCCTTCGGTCAGCGCGCTGTGCATGGCGGCCTGCATCATCGCCTCGCAGGTGGTCATGGTGCCGGTCACCATCCTGGTCGGCAGCAAGGCCGACGATTGGGGGCGCAAGATGCTGTTCCTGGTCGGGTTCGCGGCGCTGCCGATCCGTGGCCTGCTCTACACGCTGTCGACCGCGCCCTCGGCGGTGATCGCCATCCAGCTGCTCGACGGCATCGGCGCCGGCGTGTTCTCGGTACTGTTCTTCGTCGTGGTCGAGGATCTCACCCGCGGCACCGGCCGCTACAACCTGGCGGTCGGGCTCACCTCGGCCGCCTGGGGGCTGGGGGCGGCGCTCAGCAACGCCATCGCCGGCTACGTGGCCGAGCTGATCGGCTACAACACCGCCTTCGTGATGCTGTCGGTCTGCGCCGGCGGCGCGTTCCTGCTGTTCCTGTTCGGCATGAACGAGACCGGGCCGAGCGCCGGATCGTCGGGGCGTCCCGCGGTCGCGACCCCCACCGCGCCGGCGCCGGCCTGAGCCCTTTCCTCGCCGCATCCGGCTGTGGCACACCGTCGCGATGGAGCAAACGCAGGGGTCATCCATGCCGGACGGTGTCGTCGATCGCGCCTCACTCGCACCCGACGCCGGGCCGCAGCCGCGCCATGACTGGACCGCGAAGGCGGTAGGCGCGCTGATGGCGCTGCCGTTTCCCGAGCTGATGTTTCGGGCGCAGACTGTGCACCGCGCCCATTTCGACCCGTGCAGCGTGCAGATCTCGACCCTGCTCTCGATCAAGACCGGCGGCTGCCCGGAGGATTGCGCCTACTGCCCGCAGAGTGCTGCACTCGAGGCGCCGATCAAGGCGAGCCGGCTGATGGCGGTCGAGGCGGTGCTCACCGAGGCCCGCGCGGCCAGGGAAGCCGGCGCCAGCCGCTTCTGCATGGGCGCTGCCTGGCGCTCGCCCAAGGACCACGATCTGGAAGCGGTCTGCGCCATGGTCGAAGGGGTGCGGGAGCTCGGCATGGAGAGCTGCGTGACGCTCGGCATGCTCGACGCGCGCCAGGCCGGGCGCCTGCGCGACGCAGGGCTCGACTACTACAACCACAATCTCGATACCTCGCCCGAGTATTACGGCCGGGTCATCACCACCCGTACCTACCAGGACCGGCTCGATACGCTCGCGCATGTCCGCGACGCCGGCATCGCGGTCTGCTGCGGCGGCATCGTCGGCATGGGCGAGACGACCGAAGACCAGGCCGGCCTGATCGCCACCCTGGCATCGTTGCCGAAGCATCCGGAGAGCGTGCCGATCAACATGCTGGTGCGAGTCGGCAACACCCCGCTGGCGTCGGCGGAAGCGGTGGATCCGATCGATTTCGTGCGGGTGATCGCGGCGGCGCGGATCACCATGCCGGCGAGCCACGTGCGGCTGTCCGCCGGGCGCGAGGGGATGAGCGACGAGACCCAGGCGCTGTGCTTCCTGGCCGGCGCCAACTCGATCTTCTACGGCGAGAAGCTGCTCACCACGCCGAACCCGAACGAGAACCGCGACCTGCGGCTGATGGACCGGCTAGGCATGCGGCCTATTTAATAGTTATTTCGTAATACCTTAATATTAACGGTCGCAGAACACGATTAACCAACGCAGCGACTGCCTGATGTTGTAGCTTTCTTCCCGCCGGACGCTGGACCCGGGGCGGCGACGGAGAACGTGCATGCACGGAGGCCGAGGCGTGGTCTGGGGCATCAAATCTGGTGCCTGCCTTCTCTTCGTCGTGCTGCACGTGGTGACGATCCGCCTGTCGCACGGGCACGATTCCGCAGCCAGCTACGCTTTCCTGATCACCGTGCCCTGGATCGGCGTCATGTCCTGTCTGCGCTTCGCCGCCCGCGCCCAGGCGACGGTGGCGACGGCATGGCGGCTGTTCGCCGGCGGCCTCGCGATCTGGGCCTGCGGCATCGTCGTCGCCGCCTGGTCGGACCTGGTGCAGGGCGCGTCGCCGCTGATCGCCAATGCCACCGATTTCTTCTATTTCTACTCCCCGATCGGCATCATCCTGGCGCTGGGACTGCCGGACAGCGGCGCCCTGACCCGCCGCGTGTTCTGGATCGACGCGCTGCAGGCCGCGTTGGCCGGCTATCTCGCCTATGTGGCGATCTTCGACGTGGTCCCGTTCACCGGCGTGCCGGCGCGGCCGATCCCGGAATCGCTGCAGGTGGCGACCTACAACATCGAGGATGGCGCCCTGATCGCGATGGCGGCGCTGCGGGTGCTCGGCCGCTCCGCCGACCCGGAGCGGCGTTGCTTCGACCGTTCGGCGCTGTGGTTCCTGGCCTGCTACGGCGGCTCTGCCGCCCTCTACAACGCCTGGGTGATGTCCGCCTCGTTCGCGCCGGGGCCGGCGGCGGTGCTGACCGACATCCCGTTCCTGCTGCTGGCGCTACTGCCGGCCGGACCGAAGCGGACCCTGGCCGGCGATGCGGAGCGTCACGGCCTGCTCACGGCGCTGATCGACGGCGCGACCCCGACCTTCTTCACCCTGGCGCTGCTGTCGCTGAGTTTCTCGATCGCGCGCCGCCATTTCGCGCTGGGCACGCTGGCGATGATCGCCGCCATGATCCTCTACGCCTCCCGCGCGGCGCTGCTGCAGGTCCACCATCTGCGGACCCGGGACGCGCTGGCGGCGGCGCGCGACCGGCTGCTGCATCTGTCGCTGCTCGACGACCTGACCGGCATTCCGAACCGGCGCGCATTCGGGCTGGCGATCGAGACGCTGTGGCCGCGGCGGCACGCCGCCGAGGCGCCGCTGTGCCTGCTGCTGATCGATATCGACCATTTCAAGTCGATCAACGACGTGCTCGGGCACCGGGCCGGCGACGAGTGCCTGGCGCATATCGCCGCGGTGCTGCGCGGGGCGCTGCCGGGCCTTGACGACCAGCTGTTCCGGTACGGCGGCGAGGAATTCGCGGTGCTGCTGCCCGACCGCACCGCCGGCCGGGCCTGCCTGGTCGCCGAGACGCTGCTGGCGGCGGTGCGGCAGGTGCCGATCGCCGAGCGGCCGGGCTACCCGCCGCATGTGACGATCAGCATCGGGGTGGCGGAGACAAGCGACGGGGTGCCGACGCCCGCCGCGCTGATGTCGGACGCCGACCGCGCCCTCTACATGGCCAAGGATGCGGGACGCGACCGCCTGGCGCTGCTGGAAGCGCAGGTCTGCGCCCCGGACCCGCTCGCGGCGCCGCTGGCCGCCGGGCTGCTCTAGCGTCGGGCTGCTCTAGCCCGGGGCCGCAAGTGCCCGCCTCGCCTCGGGGGCGACGGCGCTCCCCAGCAGCGCGATCGAGCGCAG
>CAZZZA010000055.1:0-17438 GCA_964658455.1 uncultured Lichenihabitans sp. | reverse complement strand
CCGGACGCGGTCTTGCCCATCTTGGCGCCGGACGCGGTGGCGATCAGCGGCGTGGTCAGGCCGAACACCTGCTTCTGGTCGGTGCGGCGCACCAGGTCGACGCCGGAGACGATGTTGCCCCACTGGTCGGAGCCGCCCATCTGCAGGCTGACGCCGTGGCGCCGGTTCAGCTCGCGGAAATCGTAGCTCTGCAGGATCGAGTAGTTGAATTCCAGGAACGTCAGCCCCTGCTCGCGTTCCAGCCGCAGCCGCACGCTGTCGAACGACAACATGCGGCTGATGCCGACATGCGGCCCGACCTCGCGCAGCAGCTCGATATAGCCGAGCCGGTCCAGCCACTCGGCGTTGTCGGCGATCAGCGCGTCGCTGGCGCCGTCGCCCACCTGCACGAAGCGCCGCAGGATCGACAGGATGGCGTGGCCGTTGGCGGCGATCCGCTCCGGGGTGAGCAGCTGGCGGGCCTCCTCCTTGCCCGACGGGTCGCCGATCTTGGTGGTGCCGCCGCCCAGCAGCAGCACCGGGCGGTGCCCGTGCTTCTGCAGCAGACGCAGCAGCATGATCTGCACCATCGAGCCGACATGCAGGCTGTCGGCGGTGAGGTCGAAGCCGGTATAGCCGGACACGCGCCCGGATCGCAGCGCCGTATCCAGCGCGCTCTCGTCGGTGCATTGGAACACGAAGCCGCGGGCGTGCGCCTCGGCCAGGAAATCGCTGTTCGGCATGGTGGTCACTATCATGGGTCCGGCGTCGCCCGACCTGTAGCATGGCGCGGCGGCGCGAGGGAGAAGCGGCGATGCAACGGGTGATCGGGTTGATGAGCGGCACCTCGCTCGACGGCGTGGACGCGGCGCTGATCGAGACCGACGGCATGCGGGTCGGCGGCTTCGGCCGGTCGGTGACGCTGCCCTACGCGCCGGCGCTGCGGGCGGCGCTGCGCGCGCTGCTGTCGCGCGCCGATCGCATCGAGGCCGCCGATCCGGAGCTGCTGCGGCTGGAGCGGGCGCTGACCCTGGTGCATGTCGAGGCGGTCCGCGCCCTGGACGAGCCGGCGGCGCTGATCGGCTTCCACGGCCAGACCATCCTGCATCGGCCCGCGCAGCGCCGGACCTGGCAGATCGGCGACGCCGCCCTGCTGGCGCGAGAGACCGGCCTGCCGGTCGCGCATGATTTCCGCTCCGCCGATGTCGCCGCCGGCGGACAGGGCGCGCCGCTGGCGCCGCTCTACCATGCGGCGCTGGCGGCGGACCTGCCCGGGCCGCTGGCGGTGCTCAATCTCGGCGGGGTGGGCAACCTGACCTGGATCGGCGCCGACCGGGCGCTGCTGGCCTGCGATACCGGGCCCGGCAACGCGCTGCTCGACGACTGGGCGCAACGCCATACCTGCACCCCCTGCGACGTCGACGGCGCGCTGGCGCTGGCCGGCCAAGTCGAGCCGATGCTGCTCGAGCGGTTGCTGGCGCACCCGTTCTTCGCCCGCCCGGCGCCGAAATCGCTCGACCGGCTGTCGTTCCACGACGCGCTGGCGGCGGTAGACGCGCTTTCGGCGGCCGACGGCGCCGCCACGCTCACCGCGTTCACCGCCGGCGCGGTCGCCGCGACCCGCCTGCCGGCAGCGCCCTCGCGCTGGCTGGTCTGCGGCGGCGGCCGCCGCAACCCGGCGATCATGCAGGCGCTGCGCGCGCGGCTGCACGCCCCGGTCGATCCGGTGGAGCAGGTCGGCTGGGACGGCGACGCGCTGGAAGCGCAGTGTTTCGGCTATCTGGCGGCGCGGGTGCAGGCCGGCCTGCCGCTCTCCTGCCCCGGCACCACCGGGGTGCCGTCCCCGACCAGGGGCGGCCGGGTGACGGTCTGAGGCCCCGGCCCGAACGGACGGGCGGCTGGCGTCAGTCCGCGGCCAGCGCCAGCGCCTTGCGGGCGATGATCTTGCCGACATAGTCCTCGACCGCGGCCGAGACGGTGTCGGCGTGGCTGGCGAACACGTGGTCGGCGCCCGGGCAGACACGGTAGTCGATGGTGACGCCCTTCTGGGTGTTCAGCTTCTCCACCAGCTTGCGCACCGCCGGCTCCGGCACCAGCTCGTCGGCGTCGCCATGCAGCATCAGCCCGCCGCACGGGCACGGCGCCAGGAAGCCGAAATCATAGTGGTTGGCGGGCGGCGCCACGCTGATCCAGCCGGAAATCTCCGGGCGGCGCATCAGCAGCTGCATGCCGACGAAGGCGCCGAACGAGTAGCCGGCGATCCACAGGCCGCCCGAGTTCGGGTTGACCATCTGCATCCAGTCCAGCGCCGCCGCGGCGTCGGAGATCTCGCCGATGCCGCCGTCATAGCGCCCCTGGCTGCGGCCGACGCCGCGGAAGTTGAACCGCATGGTCGAGAAGCCCAGCTTCTCGAAGCTGCGATACATCGCGTAGGTGATGCGGTTGTTCATCGTCCCGCCATGCAGCGGATGCGGCTGCAGGATCAGCGCGAGCGGCGCGTTGCTCTCGTTGGAATGATGGTAGCGGCCTTCGAGCCGGCCATCGGGGCCGGCGAACATCACCTCAGGCATGATATCCCGCGATTCTGAGTGCTGCGCTCGCTGGCATGAGCGTCAGACAGTTAATGTGCGAACGACGACGGCGATGCCCCGCGATGTCGTCCTGGCGAGTGGCAGAAGTGGGTCCGGCCAGATGGTCCGACGGTGCCGGACCCGGCATATGGCGCATGGACCGGGCTGTTTCAAAGGCCCCGTAGAGCACGGGTGCGTCCGACGCGGGTCTCCGTTGAAGGGGGTGAGGGACACGATGACGTCCGGTTGCCTGGCTGCCTGACCGGGCCGATACACGCCTTGCCGACCGAACCTCCGTCACCCTTCTATACCGGGGCGGACCGAGCGATGCCAACGGAATAGCGCACGAACCGCCACAATCACGTGCAGCGGCGGCGCCCGATCGGCTGCCGGGAGCCAATTCAGATGAGCGCGCCGCACCAGGACCTGGTCTATCTCGACGCCAACGCCAGCGAGCCGCTGCGCCCGGTGGCGCGCGACGCGGTGCTGTCGGCGCTGGCGCTGTGCGGCAACCCCGCCTCCGTGCATGCCGCCGGCCGGGCGGCCAGGGCGGTGCTCGAGCAGGCGCGCGAGCGGATCGCCGCCTGCCTGGAGGCCGACCCGGCCGGGCTGGTGTTCACCTCCGGCGGCACCGAGAGTAACGCGCTGGCGATCGCCGGCCTCGGCGCCGGGCGCCGCCTGCTGGTCGGCGCCACCGAGCATGACGCGGTGCGCGCCGCGGCGCCGGAAGCGGTGATCCTCCCGGTGCGGCCGGACGGGGTGCTCGATGCCGACGCCCTCGACGCCGCGCTGGCCGCCTCGCCGGTGCCGGCCCTGGTCTGCGCGATGGCGGCGAACAACGAGACCGGCGTGCTCAACCCGCTGCCGGCCCTGGCGGCGCTGTGCCGCCGTCACGGCGCGCTGCTGCATGTCGATGCGGTGCAGGCGGCCGGCCGCGTTTCGCTCTCGCTGCCGGAATGCGGCGCCGACAGCCTGGCCGTGTCCGGCCACAAGATGGGCGGCCCGAAAGGCGCGGGGGCGCTGCTGCTGGCGGGGCGGGCGCGGGGGTTTGCGCTGCCGCCGTCGATCGCCGGCGGCGGCCAGGAGCGCGGCCGACGTGGCGGCACCCCGTCGCTGCCGGCGATCGCCGGCCTCGCCGCCGCCTGCGACGAGGCCTGCGCCACGCTGTCGCGCCAGACGCTGCTGGCGGCGTGGCGCGACCGCATCGAACAGGCCGCCCGCGACGCCGGGGCGTGCTGCGCCGGCGCGGCCGGTGCGCCGCGCCTGGCCAACACCGCCTGCCTGGGGCTGCCGGGGCGGCGCGCCGAGACCCAGCTCATCGCGCTCGATCTCGCCGGCTTCGCCGTCTCCGCCGGCGCCGCCTGCTCGTCCGGCAAGGTTGCGCGCAGCCGTGTGCTGGACGCGATGGGCCTGGGCGCGCTGGCCGGCGAATCGATCCGGGTGTCGCTGCCCTGGAACGCCGCCGAGCCCGACATCGACCGCTTCATCGCCGCCTACCGCCGCATGGCGTCGGCGCGGGCGGCGCTCCCGGCATGATCTATCTCGACAACCAGGCCACCACCCCGTGCGACCCGCGTGTGGTCGCGGCGATGCTGCCCTGGTTCGGCACCGCGTTCGGCAACCCGCACGGCACCGAGCACCGCATGGGGCAGCAGGCGGCCGAGGCGGTGGAGGCGGCGCGCGGCGCGCTGGCGGCGCTGCTCGGCGCCGACCCCCGCGCGGTGCTGTTCACCTCCGGCGCCACAGAATCCAACAACCTGGCGATCAAGGGCCTCGCCCGCCAGGCGCTGGCGACCGGCGATCCGCGCCGCCGCCTCGTCACCCTGGCCACCGAGCACCCCTGCGTGCTGGAGAGCGTGCGCGATCTGGCACGCGAGGGCTTCGAGCCGGTGATCCTGCCGGTGCGGCCGGACGGGCTGCTCGATGCGCAGCGGCTGCAGGATGCGTTGTCGGTGCCGACGCTGCTGGTCAGCATCATGGCGGTCAACAACGAGACCGGGGTGATCCAGGACCTCGCCGCGCTGTCGCCGCTGGTGCACGCGGCCGGCGCCCTGCTGCACAGCGACCTGGCGCAGGCGGCCGGCCGGATCGCGCTCGACATGACGGCGCTGGGTCTCGACCTGGCCTCGGTCAGCGGACACAAGATCTATGGCCCGAAGGGGATCGGCGCGCTGTATGTGCGGCGCCGGCCACGGGTCAGGCTGGCGCCGCTGTTCTCCGGCGGCGGCCAGGAGCGGGGGCTGCGTTCCGGCACGCTGCCGGTGCCGCTGGTGGTCGGGCTCGGCGAGGCGTCGCGCCTGGCGCAGCACGAAGGCGCGGCGGACGCGGCGCGGATCGCGGCGCTGCGCGACACGCTGCTCGGCCGGCTGCGCCTGATGGTCCCGGCGCTGGCCCTGAACGGCAGCGCCACCGCCAGGATCGCCGGCAACCTCAACCTGCGCTTTCCCGGCCACCGCGCCCGCAACCTGATGGCGTGCATGCCCGAGCTGTGCGTCTCCACCGGTTCGGCCTGCGCCTCCGCCGATCTGGCGCCCTCGCACGTGCTGACCGCGATGGGGCTGGACCGGGTGCAGGCGGCGTCGAGCTTGCGCCTGGCGATCGGACGTTTTACCTCGGCGGACGAAATCGACCGGGCGGGCGGCATGCTGGGCCATGCGGTGCGCCAGGCGACGGCGGCGCCCGTGCCGCCTGCTGCGATCTGAGGGCAACGATGCCGAGCATGAGTTTCATCCAGCGCGATGGCAGCACCCGCACGGTCGAGGCGCAGAACGGCCTGTCGGTGCTGGAGATCGCGCACCGCCACGACATCGACCTGGAGGGCGCCTGCGAGGGCTCGCTGGCCTGCGCCACCTGCCATGTGGTGATCGATCCCGCCTGGGCCGCCAGGCTCGCCCCGCCGACCGAGGACGAGGAGGACATGCTCGACCTCGCCTTCGGCCTGGAGAAGACCTCGCGGCTCGGCTGCCAGCTGGTGATGAGCGACGCGCTGGACGGGCTGATCGTGCGCCTGCCCCGGACCGGCTGACCATGCGGGTTCTGGCGGCGATGTCGGGCGGCGTCGACAGCAGCGTGGTGGCGGCGATGCTGGTGGCCGCCGGCCATACGGTGATCGGCGCCACGCTGCAGCTCTACGACCATGGCGCGGCCGCCAAGCGCCACGGCGCCTGCTGCGCCGGCGACGACATCCACGACGCCAGGCGAGTCGCCGACCGGCTCGGCATCCCGCACTACGTCATCGATGCCGAGCAGCGGTTCCGCGACAGCGTGATCGCCCGCTTCGCCGATTCCTATGCCCAGGGCGAGACCCCGGTGCCGTGCATCGCCTGCAACCAGGGGGTGAAGTTCACCGACCTGCTCGGTCTGGCGCGCGAGCTGGGCTGCGACGCCATGGCCACCGGCCACTATGTGCGCCGGGTCGCGACCGATGCCGGCCCGGAGCTGCACCGGCCGCGCGATACGGCGCGCGACCAGAGCTGGTTCCTGTTCGGCACCACCCGCGACCAGCTGGCGTTCCTGCGCTTTCCGCTCGGCGACATGGCGGACAAGACGCTGGTGCGCGCCGAGGCGGCACGCCACGGGCTGACCGTGGCCGACAAGCCGGACAGCCAGGATCTGTGCTTCGTCCCGGAAGGTTCCTACGCCACCCTGGTGCAGGCGCTGCGGCCGGACACAGCGCTCGGCGGCGAGATCGTCGATCGCGCCGGCACCGTGCTGGGCCGGCATCAGGGGCTGGCAGGCTATACGGTCGGGCAGTCGAAACGGCTCGGCGACGCGGCGATGCGCGACGGCGCGCGGCAGCAGGTGCTGGCGCTCGAGCCGGCCACGCGGCGCATCGTCGTCGGCCCGCGCGACACCGCCGGCGCCACCGCGTTCCGTCTGCGCGACCTGAACTGGCTGATCCCGCCGCCCAAGGCCCCGCTGCGCTGCCAGGTGCAGCTGCGGGCGCGCGCGCCGATCCGCGCCGCCACCATCGAGGGCGACCAGGTCCGGCTCGACATGCCGGCGCTGCCGGCGCCGGGCCAGGCCTGCGTGTTCTACGACGGCAGCAGGGTGCTGGGCGGCGGCTTCATCCGGCGCGCGGCCTGAGCGGCGGCGCTGCCTGTCCGCTTGCGTGGCCGCATCATTGCGAGAACGCGGCGTCGAGCATGCTCACAAGGTAAGGCTGCGCGTCCCTGGTGCTCCCGGGGGCGGCAAGCTCCAGCAGGCTGACACCTTCGACGATCGACAGCAGAGCCGCCGGTCTGGCCGCCGCATGGGCATCGTCCGATCGGATCAGTCTGCTGTCGATCCAAGCGATCCATGATCCGACCACCCGGGGTGCTACCTGGTTGTAAGGCGCTTCCCCGCGTGCTCCTCGCGCGATCACCTCGGTCCAAAGTCTGATGAACGGCGCGACCTCGGGGTCGTGCGAGAGCGCAAGGACCCTGGCTAGAAACTGTCCGGGCGACATGGGCGGGTCGTTGCTGTTCGCAGCGAGAATCACGGACAACCGCGCGCTCACCCTGTCGAGCATGTCGAGAACCAGTCGCTCCTTGGTCTCGAAGTAGTAGATGAGCATTCGATCGCTAGTGCCGAGCTTGGCTGCCACGCCGCGCAGGCCGAGATCGCCTAGCCCGTCCCGCAGCACGATCCCCGCCAAGGCCTCGGCAAGGTCCGATCGCCTTCCTGCAGGATCGGGAGCGGCCCTTTTCGATTCGGGCACAGGCGGTCGTTCGCTATCGGCAGTCATTCGAATCCTGTAGCATCCGCTACGTCCCCACGATACGTAGCAGGTGCTACATAAGGAGACGGCAATGCTGCAACGAAGGCAGATAGCGGTGTGCGTAACGCTTGCCGGTGTTTTCTGGCTGCTGGCGACCCTTGCGATCCGATGGTTTCCCGCTGCCGTCGCTCCTGGTCTGCGAGGCGACCTTGGCTTCCTGGCGAGCCTCCCGGCAGGCTGGCTTTGTGTCTGGCTGGTTTGCCGGCTAGCGAAATTGGCAAACCATCAGATCCTGGCGGGAGCAATGGTCGTGTTGGCGACCGCGATGCTGCTCGACGGTGTCGCCCTGCGATGAATTCCATCCGTCTACGCAGTGAACGACCAAATCGCCCGGACCGGTTCCGCGTGGCTGCTCTGGGGCTATGGCATCAGCGCCTGGATCGCAGTCGCCTTTCACCATGCACAATTCTGGGAAATCAACGAGGGCGGGTGACGACAAAACCTGTCGGCAAAGGCCGGCCGGTGTCAGTCCGGCTTGGCGAGCGGGCCCTCGGGCGCGCAATGCAGCATGTAGCCCAGGCCGCGCAGGGTCCGGATGCAGATATCGGTCCCTTCCAGTTTGCGGCGCAGGCGATGGACGTAGATCTCGACCGCGCTCGGATCGACGTCGTTCTCGAAGGTGAAGATGTTGTGCCAGAGCTTGTTCTTGCTGACGGGATCGTTGGCGTTCAGCATCAGGAACTCGAGCACCGCGCGTTCGCGCGGCGTGAGCGACAAGGGCTGGTCCGCCAGCGTGAACTCGTGGGTGCGCAGATCGAACTTGAGTGAGCCGCACGAGATTTCCGAGGTGACGCGGCTGTGCGCGCGCCGGACCTGGACGCGGATGCGCGCCTCCAGCTCGGCGCTGTCGAACGGCTTCGCCAGGTAGTCGTCGGCGCCGGCGTCGAGGCTGCTGATCCGGGTGGCCAGGCTGTCGTTGGCGGTCAGCACGATCACCGGGACCGGGTCGGAGCGGCTGCGCAGCCGCCGCAGCACCTCCAGGCCGGAGTGCTTGGGCAGGCCGAGATCGAGCAGGATGGTCTGGTAGCTGTTGTCGCGGATCATCATGTCGGCTTCCTCGCCGTCCCGCGCGATATCGACGTCCAGATGCGCGCCCTGGAGCAGCTTGTTGAGCCACGTCGCCAGGGCGACGTTATCCTCCACCAGCAGAACCCGCATCGCCTCCCCCTCGGCCGATTTCCGCCCACCCTAGGCGCTCGGCGAGACGATGGCGAGCCGTGGCCGACCCCGGGGCCGGTCGCCGTCAAACAATCTCATCCTGTGAAAGCGAAATGAAAGCGGCCGCTTGCTAGACCGGTCGTCAATCAAGAGAGCGGCGCCGCCCCAGGGCAGGAGCCGCCAATTCGTTAGGGAGACAAAATGACCAATCAGGAAACCAGTCCGATCGGACCAGCCCCGGCGCGCGCCGCGCGCCAGCCTGGTCACGACCGCAGGCGCTGACGCCGCCGCGTCGCACCCCGTCAGAGCGATCGACCTGAAATCGTGCAGATCCTTCGATCAAGCGACTGGAGTTATCAATGATGTCACCGCAACAGCAGCGGACCATGCTGGGATCGGTCGCGATCGTCGCCCTGATGGCGGCGGCGCCGGCCAGGGCCAGCGAGGTCGACGATCTTCGCGCCCAGCTCAAGGCGATGCAGCTCCGGCTCGATCGCCTCGACCGCATCGAGCAGGACCGTGCCGCGGCGTCCCCGCCCCCGGCGCCGCACCCGCAGCTCCAGGCCTCGGACCAGACCGCCTCGCGCCGCGGCGCCGCCCGGCACGGCCAGCAACGGCAGTCCAACTCGGTCTATCAGCCGACCCAGCCCGGGCGGCCGCCGAAGGCGGAACAGCGTGAGGCGCAGAACCCGACCGCGGTGGCGAGCCAGAGTTCGATCGCGCCGGATCTGACGCAGTCGACGGCGCCGGGCAACACCCGCTCCGCCGCCCTGCAGGCGCCGCTGGGGCCGCCCTCCGGCAAGGCTGCCGGCGTCGCGCCGGGCCAGAACGAGTTCCTGACGGTCGGCGACCGGCCCGGCACCTTCATCATTCCCGGCACCAATACGTCGGTGGGCATCCACGGCTTCGTCAGTCTGCAGGGCTTCTACGATCCGAGCGAGTATCTCGGGGCGAAATTCCAGAGCGGCAACATCTCGCCGGACCATTCGGTCAACCGGCGGCAGACCGCGGACACGTTCCACCTGCATCCCAAGCTGACGCGGTTCGGCTTCGAGACGCACACGCCGACGCCGTACGGCGATCTGCATACCCTGATCTCCGCCGACGCCTACGGCTACACCGCCGGCGGCGACGCGACGCAGGCGCTCGGCAACTACTCCTACGGGATCAGGCTGTTCCACGGCTACGCCTCGATCGGCCGCCTGCTGGTCGGCCAGTTCTGGTCAAACTTCATCGACGATCCCGATCAGGCCGAGACCTATGACAATTCGGGCCCTGCCGGCGCGCCGTCCGAACGCCAGCCGCAGATCCGCTGGACGCAACCGGTCGGGTTCGGTGCGATCTCGGTGTCGGCGGAGAATCCGCAGGCGTCGTATTCGACCAACCTCTACGCCAACCAGGCTGCGGTGAATGCCAGCGCCCTGGTCGCCGGCACCAGCGATTCGGGTTCGCCGACCGGCTCGAACCGCATGCCCGACCTCACCGCCAAATACGAGATCGAGCCGAGCTGGGGCCACGCCCAGCTCAGCACCGTGGTGCGCCTCTACACCTACAATGACGGGCTGGGGCATCGCGCCAGTTCGCTGGCCGACGGCGTGATCGCCGGCCTGACGCTGAACCTGAACGAGATCAACAAGCATTTCGGACAGGACGCGGCCGGCTTCCAGAGCTGGGTCGGCAATCCCGGCAAGTATGTCCCCGACGATTTCGGTGTGCAGTCGGATTTCACCGTCAACCATGCCGGCACGTCGCAGGCGACGGTCGATCCGCAATTCGCGGTCGGCGGCGAGGTGTATATCCGGCATTTCTGGAGCAAGCAGTTCCGCTCCAATCTCGGCTTCGGCATCCACCGTGTCGACTGGGCGGACTACGTCCCGGCGTTCTCCAGCCAGGCCACCTTGCTGAAGACGCTGCACGCCAACCTGATCTGGAGCCCGATGGCGCAGTTCGATCTCGGCCTGGAATACATCTACGGCGTTAAGACCTTCAGGACCGTGCTCAACATTCCCGACGCCAGCGCGCACCGCATCGAGTTCGGCGCCCGGTTCCGTTACTGAGCAACCAGACCATCAAGACCGTGAACGAGTCGAGGGAGAAAAACCATATGTCGCGTATCCGCTTTTCGCTTCTGGCGTCTGTCGTCCTGTCTGGTTTCGTGGCTGCCGCCAGCCACGGCGCGCAGGCGCAGGACCAGGCGTCGCCCACGGTATCCTACGCGCTGAAGAGCGAGACGAAGTTCGCGGGCCAGAAGGTCGGCTGGGACTACCTGAATTTCGATGCGGGATCGCGACGGTTGTTCATCGCCAGGCGTGACGCCGGGATCTGGGCCTATTCCCCCGATACCGGCAGCATGACCATGGTCAAGCAGTCGGAGAACACCAACGGCGTGGCGCTGGCGCCGGATCTGGGCCGCGGCTACACCACCAACCGCGACGGCAGCACCACGATCTTCGATCTCAAGAGCCTGGCGCCGATCGCCCGCATGAAGGTCGCCGAGGACAACGACGCCAACATCTACGACGCGGCCACGCGTCAGGTGGTTTTCGTCAACGGCGACAGCAACAGCGTCACCCTGCTGCGCACGCAGGACAACAAGGTCGCCGGCAAGGTCGTGCTCGACAGCGAGAAGCCGGAATTCCCGGCGGTCGATGGCACCGGCACGCTCTTCGTCGCGTTGCAGGACAAGAACGTGATCGGCGTGATCGACCTGCACAAGCAGACCATGACCGCGCGCTGGCCGACCACCGGCTGCACCCTGCCGACGGCGACGCGCATGATCCCGGGCCAGAAACGGCTTCTCGTCGGCTGCCGCGGCGACAAGCCGGTGCTGCTGGTGATGGACACCACCGACGGTCATGTCGTCTCGACCCTGCCGATCGGCCATGGCGTGGATGCGGTGCAGTACGATCCTGGGACCGGTTCAATCTTCGCATCCGCCGGCGTCGATTCGAGCGTCACGGTCATCCATGCCGGCGCCGCCGACAGCTATCGCGTCGTCGACACGGTCGGCACCCGCCCGATGGCGCGCACCATGGCGATCGATCCCAAGACCGGAGCGCTCTACCTGGTCACTGCCGAGTACAACATCCTGCCGCCGAAAGACGGCAAGAAGCCGGTGACGGTGTTCCGCCCCGGCAGCTTCGTGCTGCTGACCTACACGAAGCAGTAGCCGGCACCGTCGGGCGGCGCGGCGCGCCGTCCGGCATCACGCCCGGCCACGCCGTCCGACCGCACGCGCGAAGTTTGAAAATCCTCAACTTTCGGTCGCGCCGGAAAGATGACAGGAACCTCAACGCCAGCCCTTGTCGGGAACGCCGCCGCGAGCGGCCGGGAGCTGACCGGGCGCGGAATCGCGACGAAGTGCCGCGCCGCAGGGGGATTGCTTGATACACGCAACACAGACCAAGGAGCCCGTCGAACGGCGCGCGGCGCGGCCGTGTCGGGCGACGGGCCTCGGGTCCTGGCTGGCGGCCCTGCTGGCCGGCGTCGCCCTGTCCGGATGCGCCGCCTACGCGCCGCTGCCGCTCGATGCGCGGCCCGCCCTGGTCTCCGACGTCTCGGCGCTGCGCCTGCCGTCCGGGGCGCCGCCGCCGGCGCGGCTCGGGGTGCAGGACGTCGCCATGCTGGTGCTGCAGAACGATCCCGACCTGGTGGCGGCGCGGGCGCAGCGCGGCATCGCCAGGGCGCAGCTGCTGCAGGCGAGCCTGCTGCCCAACCCGCAGGCCAGCTTCAGCTTCCTGCCGCTGGTGGCCGGTCCGGCCTCCACGCTCGCCTGGAGCGCCGGGCTGACCGCCGATATCAAGGCGCTGGTGCTGTTCAAGTCGAACCGCCGGGCGGCGAGGGCGGCGGCCGACCAGGTCGACGAGCAGATCGCCTGGCAGGAATGGCAGGCGGTCGGGCAGGCGCGGACGCTGGTGGTGCAGCTCATCGAGAGCGGCCGGTATCTGGCGCTGCTGCGGCGCCAGGAGGCGCTGCTGGGCCGTCGCATGGACGAGCTGGATCAGGCGGTGCGCACCCACGAGATCACCGTGACGGTGGCGGCGCCGGCGCAGGCGGCGCTGTCCGGCGTGCGCACCCAGATCCAGGATGGGGAGCGTCTGCGGCTGCAGAATCTGCATCAGCTCGCCGCCCTGCTGGGGCTGCGTCCGGAGGCGCCGATCCCGCTTGCCGACACCGCGTCGGTGCCGCCGCTACCGGCCGACCAGGTCCATGACGCGCTGGCCGATCTCGGTCGCCGCCGGCCGGACCTGATCGCGCTGCAGTTCGGCTACCGCTCGCAGGACGAGAAGTTCCGCGGCGCGATCCTGGCGCAGTTCCCGAACCTGGTGTTCGGCGTGACCGGCGGCAGCGACAATTCCAACGTCCGCAACGCCGGCCCGCAGGCAACCTTCGAGGTGCCGATCTTCGATCATTTCCAGGGCAATGTCGCGCAGGCCAGGACCACCCGCCAGCAGCTGCACGACGACTACCGCGCCCGTCTCGCCGCCGCCGCCGGCGACGTCGCGGCAAAGCTCATCGAGATGGAGCAGGTCGACCAGCAGATCGGCGCCACCAAAGCGCTGCTGCCGGCGGTCGATCGCGCCGCCGAGAACGCCCGCGCCGGTTTCAGGCTCGGCGCGCTCGACGAGCAATCCTACGTCGATCTCGTCACCGCCAGCCTGGCGCGGAAAGGTGAACTCATCACCCTGGACCAGTCGCTGCTGCAGGACAGGGTCGCGCTGCAGACCCTGCTCGGCATCGGCATGCCGGTCGTCAGCCCCCTGTCCGGAGACAGCTCCCCATGAGGAATCCCGCCCTCCGGTTCATGCCTGGACTGGTGCTGCTGCTGATCGCCGCGCAGCCGATGCGGCCGGTGCTGGCCGACGACCAGCCGGACGCGCCGTCGGCGGTCGCGGTCACGACCCAGACGCCCAGGCGCGGCACGATGCAACACGTGATCGAAGGCTGGGGCACCGCGGTGGCGTCCGCCAGCGCGATGATGACGCTGAGCCAGCCGCAGGACGGCGTCGTCGCCGAGATCCTGGCGACCCCCGGCGAGAGGCTGCGCAAGGGGGATCCGGTGATGCGCTGGGGACCGTCGGCGGCCGCCAACGCGCAGCTCGACCAGGCGCGCAACGCGCTCAACTTGGCGAACGACCAGCGCAACAACACCGCGCGGCTGCTGAGCCAGAACCTGGCCACCCGCGACCAGCTCACCAGCGCGGAGAAGACGGTGCTGGACGCGCGTGCCGCGCTGGCGGCGCTGCATCGCGACGGCGGCGATTCGCCGACCTTCCTGATCCGCATGCCCTCCGACGGCATCGTGGTGACGCTTCCGGTGGCGGCGGGAGACCGCACCCAGCCGGGCGCGCCGCTCGCCACGCTGCAACGGGCCGGCGGGCTGGTGGTGACGGCAGGCGTCGAGCAGGCCGATGCGGCCCTGGTGCGGCCGGGCCAGCCGGTGCAGCTGCAGCCGCTCGCCGGCGGCAGCGCCATCGCCGGCACCATCACCAGGGTGGACGCGGTGCTCAACCCGCGCACCCGGCTGATCGATGTCGATATCGCCCCGCCGGCTGGCGGGCTGATCTCCGGCGCCGACTACGGCGCCAAGATCGCCGTCGGCACCTTCGATGGCTGGCTGGTGCCGCATGAGGCGGTGCTGACCGACGACCAGGGCGCCTACCTGTTCCAGCTCGCCGCCGGCAAGCCGCCGCAGGCCGCCAAGCGGGTGCCGGCGCAGGTGCTGGGCACGCAGGGCGACACCGACATCGTGACCGCGGCGATCGACCCGGCGCTGGCGCTGGTGGTCACCGGCGGACACCAGCTGACCGACGGCGCTCCCACCCGGATCGCGGAGCCGGCCCGGTGAAGTCCGGCAGCATCGTCGAGCGCTACGCGCCGGCGCTCCTGATCATCGCCCTGGCGCTGACCATCGCCGGCGCGGTGGCGGCGGTGAGCCTGCCGGTCGGCCTGTTCCCGCAGGTCTCGTTCCCGCGCGTCGTGGTCGATCTCGATGCCGGCGACCGTCCGGCCGACCAGATGGCGCTGCTGGTGACCAGGCCGGTCGAGGAGGCGATCCGCACCGTGCCCGGCGTGCAGGAGGTCCGCTCCGACACCACACGCGGCACCTCGCAGATCTCGATCGATTTCGGCTGGGGCCGCGACATGATCGCCAGCACCCTGGAGGTGGAGACGGCGATCTCGCGCATGCTGTCGAGCCTGCCGCCCGGCACCGGCTACGACGTGCGGCGCATGGATCCGACGATCTTCCCGATCATCTCCTACGCGCTGAAGCCGGACCATCCGATGTCGGATGCCGACCTGGTCAAGCTGCGCGACCTCGCCCAGTACACCGTCGTGCCGCTGCTGTCGTCGATCAGCGGACTGGCGCGCGTGGACGTGCAGGGCGGCGCCACCGCGGAGATGCAGGTCGAGGCCGATCCGCACCGTCTGGCGGGCTACGGCCTGTCGATCAACGACCTGGCGACCGCGGTCTCCGGCGGCAACACGCTGTCGGCGATCGGCCGGATCCAGGATCGCGACCGGCTGTATCTGGTGCTCGCGCAGAACACGCCGGACAATGTCGGCAAGATCGGCGACATCGTGGTGCGCTCCGACCCTGCCGGTATCGTCCGGGTGCGCGACGTCGCCACCGTGTCGGCGGGCATCGTGCCGCAATGGCTGCATGTGGTGGAGGACGGCACGCCGGCGGTGCTGTTCAACGTCTACGAGCAGCCGGACGGCAACGCGGTCGATCTCGCCGCGCAGGTGAAGCAGCGGCTGCAGGGGCTGGCGCTGCCACCCGGCGTGACGCTGGTCAACTGGTACGACCAGAGCACGCTGGTCTCGAACTCCGCGGCCAGCGTGCGCGACGCGGTGCTGATCGGTCTGGTCCTGGCCGGGCTGGTGCTGGTGCTGTTCCTGCGCAACCTGCGCATGATGCTGATCGCCGCGGTCGCGGTGCTGGCGACGCTCGCCATCACCGTGCTGGTGCTGTCGATCCTCGGCATGAGCTTCAACATCATGACGCTGGGCGGCATTGCCGCGGCGGTGGGGCTGCTGATCGACGACGTGATCGTCATGCTCGAGCACATCGCCAGCCAGGCCGGCAGCCGTGGCCGCGAGCGTGTCGGCGTGCTGCAGGCGGCGCGCTCCTTCATCTCGCCGCTGACCGGGTCCAGCCTGGCGACCCTGATCGTGTTCGTGCCGCTGGCGTTCCAGTCCGGGGTCAGCGGCGCGTTCTCGCGCGCGCTGTCCACGACGATGGGCGCGGCGCTGCTGATCTCCTACCTGGTGACGGCGCTGGTGGTGCCGCTGCTCGCCCGGCAGCTGATCGATTTCGAGAAATGGCACGATCCGTCCGAGGAGCATGGCGGCTGGCTGCACGGCGTGCATGCGGCGTTGCTCGAACGGCTGTTCCGCCGGCCGTGGCTGCTGCTGCTCGCCCTGACGCCGCTGCTGGTGGTGGGCTATCTCGCCTATGCGGCGGTGCCGACCGGCTTCATGCCGAAGGTCGACGAAGGCGGCTTCGTGCTCGACTACTACACCACCCCCGGCACCTCGCTGATCGAGACCGAGCGCGAGATGGCGCAGGTCGATGCGATGCTGCGCGCCGACGACGTCGTCGCCACCTTCTCGCGTCGCCTCGGCACCGGTCTCGGCGGCGATCTCGGCCAGAGCTACCACGGCGACTATTTCGTGCTGCTCAAGGCCAAACGCTCGGGCAATACCGCCGACATCATGGATGGCGTCGCGACCCGCATCCAGGCCAACGTGCCGGGCATCCTGGTCGATACCGCGCAGCCGATGGAAGACTTGATCGGCGACCTGACCGCGGTGCCGCAGCCGATCGAGATCAAGCTCTATGCCGACGACCCGCTCACCCTGGTGCCCGAGGCGCAGAAGGTGGCCGATCTGATCGGCAAGGTTCCAGGCGTGATCGAGGTCAATAACGGGGTGAAGCTGGCCGGCGACGCGCTGGACGTGGCGGTCGATCCGCTGCGCGCCGGGCGGGAAGGCATGACCACGCAGGACGTGTCGCAGGCGGCGACCAACGCCATGACCGGCGTGGTGGCGACCAGCTTCGCCAACGCCACCAAGAGCATCAGCATCCGGGTGGTGCTGCCGCATGCGCAGTCGCTGCGTCTCGGCGACCTGTCGTCGCTGCCGATCCGTGCGCCGGACGGGCACGTGTTCCCGCTGGACCGCGTCGCCACCATCACCCCGGTCAGCGGCCAGCCGCAGATCTCGCGCGACAACCTCGAACCGATGATCGCCGTCACCGGCCGCATCCAGGGGCGCGGCATCGGCGCCGCGGTCGGCGACATCCAGAAGGTGCTCGCGCAGCCTGGCGTCCTGGCGTCCGGGATGCGCTACGAACTCGGCGGCCTGTATCAGCAGCAGCAGATCGCGTTCGCCGGGCTCGCCAAGGTGTTCGCCGCCGCGCTGGTGGCGGAGTTCGTGCTGCTGATGTTCCTGTATCAGCGTTTCTGGCTGGCGGCCTCGATCATCATCTGCTCGCTGTTCTCGTCGTCCGCCGCCTTCATCGCCCTGTGGGTGACCGGGGTGGAGCTGAACATCACCGCGCTGATGGGGCTGACGATGATCATCGGCATCGGCACCGAGATGGCGATCTTCTACGCGTCCGAATATGTCGCGCGCGACCGGCTGATGCCGCAGCGCGACGCGCTGCTCGCCGCCGCGCAGGCGCGGCTGCGCCCGATCACGATGACCACGCTGGCGGCGATCCTGACCCTGCTGCCGCTGGCGTTCGCGATCGGCAAGGGCTCGGCGGTGCAGCAGCCGCTGGCGATCGTCATCATCGGCGGCCTGATGCTGCAGTTCCCGCTGGTGCTGCTGGGCCTGCCGATCGTGATCGGGCTGGTGCGGCGGCGCGGCTGAGGCGGCCGCGCCGGCGCCGGGCTCTAGCGGTCGCGCTGAGCGCTGATGAAGGCGCTGAGGTTGGCGATGCCGCGCGCGGTGACGCTCTG
>CAZZZA010000054.1:0-17441 GCA_964658455.1 uncultured Lichenihabitans sp. | reverse complement strand
CGGTCGGGAAAGCCCGGCATGGCATCGACCACGCAGCGCCTGGCGCGGCAACGCGCCAGCGCCGCGTCGTCGAGGCCCGCGAGATGGCTGAACTGACCGGGATCGAGACCCTCGATGCGGAACGACATGGTCAAACCCCCTCCCCATAGGAGCGGTCATACTGGCGCGCCGCCGGTTCGCGCGCACTCCGATGCTTGCGCTCGAAACGGAGCCTCTCGCAAAGCTCGTGCTGGAACCAACCGCAGCCAGGATCGGACGCGTCGCCATGCAGGACGATACCGAGGACCAGCAGGTCAGGACCGAACTGAACGGCCTCAACGCCGTCACCGCCAGCGCGGCGTTCGGACCGATCGGCGCGATCATCGGCGGCGTGGCCGGCGGCATCCTGTTCGCGGTGATGACCGACCGTCTGCTGGACGCGACCCTGCCGGTCATGTCGAAGCTTTGAGAACACCATGACGCCGTCATCACGCTGCACGCTCGACACCGAGCGCTATACCGCGACCGGCTACAGCGAGGTGCTCGATGACGGCCGACCCGCCGGCAAGGTGCTCGGCTGCAAGATCGAGGCGCAGTTCGCGGTGACCCTCGATGGCCGCGCGTGCGCGGTGCTGCTGGTGTCGGCCGACAGCATCTTCGTCGGGCTGCTGCACATCCTGCTGGTTCGCGACGGTTCCATCATCGAGCGCCGCCAGCTCGGCGACGGCAACGCGCAGGGGCTGGCCACGGAGATCACCACGGACGGCCGAGAGACGATCCGCTTCAACTTCCCGTTCGACGAGCCCAACCGGCTGCTGGTGCGGAAACGATCGACGCTGTTCGGCTTACGACAGCACTCCCTGCAGCTCGGCTGAATGCCGGGTCACGGATTGTCGAGCGGGATGGTGTCGGAGGACGCCTGGCCGTTCACATGAGGCTCGCGCCGATGAGGACGATTCCCGAGACGAACAGGATCCATCGTCCCTGGAGCGCGAACAGCGCAACGCAGGCGACCTCGATCAGCGCGCAGGCATAGACGAGCGCGCGCGGCACTTGAACCAGATGGCCGAACAGTATCGCCAACAGGAAGGCGGCGACGAATAAACAGGTGCTTGCCCGATGATGGTCCCGCCCGAGGATCGTCTAGTTCATTGCGCTGCGATGTCGATCGATAGCGGCGCCGCGCGATCGAATTTTCGGCGCTCGTCGTCGATCTCGAACGTCCGTTTGGTCGGAGCTTTTTCCATTCGGATCGTCCGCCCGGTCACGGACTGTCGAGCGGCACCACGCTGACGGCATTGTAGGGACTGCCGCCCGTGGTCATCGCCTTGGTGGACCAGGCGAGATAGACCAGGACGCGGCGATCGCGGTCGTACAGCCGCGACACCCGCAATTCCTTGAAGAAGAACGACGAACTCTCGCCGAACACGATCTCGTTGTCCGGCAGGTCGCCTTTCGGGCTCACCCGGCCGACGGCGCGGCATGCCAGCGAGAAGCGCGACGGATCGGTGGCCAGACCGAGCGAGCCTTTCACGCCGCCGGTCTCTGCGTGCGACATGTAGCAGGCGACGCCATCGACTTTCGGATCATCGTAGCGCTCGACGACGATCTTGTCGTTCCGGCCCAGCATGCGAAACGTCGTGCTGACCGCGCCGACCCTGGTCTGCGCCAGCGCGGATCCCAGGGCCGGCAGGGACAACAGCGCGACCAGCGCGGCACGATGTCGAATGGTCATCAGCGGACTCCTTCAGGAAGGGGCGGGCCGCGGTCAGGCCGGCTTGCCGACCTCGGTGAGCGACCAGGGCAGCGGGTCGAGCGTGCCGGGCGCGAGCCAGAGCGGCGCGGCGTTGGGCAGACGGACATTGGCCGGCAGCCCCATCGCCATGCGCAGCGCGCGGAACATGGCGCCGTGGCAGACAATCAGCACCGACCCGTCCAGGCCGGTCCGCTCGGTGGCGCGGTCGACCGCGGCGACCGCCCGCGACACCAGCACCTGGAACGGCTCGGCACCCTCCGGGGTGTAGTCGCCGGCGATCCAGCTGTCGTACCAGTCGCCCATCGGCTGGCCTTCCTGCACGCCGAAACAGACCTCCTGCAGGCCGATATCGGTGGTGATCGGCAGCGTCACGCCGTCCCGCTTCTGCAGGGTCTCGGCGACGATCTCGGCGGTGCGATAGGCCCGGATCAACGGCGAGGCGACGATGCGGGCGATCGGGGCGTGATCGTGCCAGTGCATCGCCATGATGCCGGCGGCGCGTTCGGCCTGGGCGATGCCGGTCTCGTTCAGCGGGATATCGGACCGGCCCTGGCTCAGGCCGCGCGCATTCCAGTCTGTCTCGCCGTGACGCAGATACCAGAACGGACGCGGGGCCAGCCTTGCGGTCATCGTGGATCCTTCGAGCTTGTCTAGTCGAACAGCGAGCTGACCGAGCTTTCCACCGACACGGCGCGCATCGCGTTGGCCAGGAGCTGGGCGATGGTGATCTGGCGCACGTTCTCGGCGAGCCTGACCGCCTCGGTGCCGAGGATGCTGTCGGTGATGGTCATCATCTCGATCGGCGAGGCGGCGACGCGGGACACGGCGCCGCCGGTCAGTACGCCGTGGGTGACGTAGGCGCCGACCCCGCTGGCGCCCTGGGCGATCAGCGCCTCGGCGGCGTTGCAGAGCGACCCGCCGGAATCGATGATGTCGTCCACCAGCAGGCAATGGCGGCCGGCGACGTCGCCGATCACGTTCATCACCTCCGACACGCCGGCGCGCTCGCGACGCTTGTCGATGATCGCGAGGTCGACGTTCAAACGCTTGGCGAGCTGGCGCGCGCGCACCACGCCGCCCACGTCCGGGGAGACGATCATCAGGTCGCGCGCGCCGTAGCGCTCCTTGATGTCGCGGGTGAAGAGCGGCGCCGCGAACAGGTTGTCCACCGGGATGTCGAAGAAACCCTGGATCTGGCCGGCATGCAGATCCATCGTCAGCACCCGGTTGGCGCCGGCCTCGGTGATCAGGTTCGCCACCAGCTTGGCGCTGATCGGGGTGCGCGGCCCGGACTTCCGGTCCTGGCGGGCATAGCCGAAATACGGGATCACCGCGGTGATGCGCCGCGCCGAACCCCGGCGCAGCGTGTCGATCATGATGAGCAATTCCATCAGGTTGTCGTTCGTGGGGTAGCAGGTGGACTGCACCACGAACACGTCCTCGCCGCGGACATTCTCCTGGATCTCGACGAAGATCTCCATGTCGGCGAAGCGGCGCACCGACGCCTTGCAGAGCGGCAGACCCAGCGTGGCGGCCACGGCCTCGGCCAGGGGCCGGTTGCTGTTGCAGGCGACGATCTTCATGGCGTGCGGCTCCGCGGACCCTGACGCTTGGCGCGACAAGCACCGGGCCGCCGGGTTCTAGCAACCGGGCCGATCGCTGTCACGCGACCGTCAGGCGCCGGGCCTGGGCAGCGGGCCGGGCGGCGGGCCGCTCAGCGGCGGGTTCGCCGGCGGGTGCGACCGGCCCTCGTTGTTGGCGATCACCTCGCGAACGCCGCCGGACGCCTCCTCGGCCACCGCGACCGCGGTGTCGCCCCACATGCCGTCGAGCGAATGCGCCGGCACGTCATGCAGCTGGGTCGCCTTGCCGGCCTCGTGCGGGCCCTTCGCCGAGCCCATCCTGGTCACCGTCCAGACGATCTCGACATGCTGCACGCCGCCCTCCGGCCTGGACACGCTGACGGCGCCGGCGACGCTGTAGTCCGCCTTCGCTGCGTCGGTCTGCAGCGTGTCGTGCGCGTCCGGCAGCTGCGCACGCATCTGCACCGCGAGTTCGAGATCGCCGTTGCCCGGCGCGCCGGTGACGCCGGCGAACAGGATGCGGGTCGGCCGGTTCAGCAGGCTGTTCGGATCGGCCTGCGCCGCCTGCGCCTGCAGACCGGTCAGCATGGTGCTGACGATCGAGGCGGCCGACGACGCGCTGGCGGCGAGCAGGACCGGATCGGCGCTCGACCAGTCCGGCGCCGGCACCGGCGCGCCGGTCTGCGAGGCGCGCACCCGGCCGTTCGGGCCCAGGATCCGATAGGTCGGTTGCACCTGCGCGCCGGACCGGCTGGCCTCGACCTGCAGCGTCCAGTCGCCCGGCCGCGCCGGCTGCGCCACCGCCGGCACCTCGCGGTCGAGCAGGCTGGCGACCAGCGCCCTGCTCCAGAGCCGGGCCTGCGCGCCGTCGAGCAGCGCGCGATCGGGCGGCGGCACGTCGAGCCGCGTGCTGGTCGGCGCCGCGAGCCGCAGCGCGTCGGCGCCGGGATTGCCGGCGAAGGGCTGCGGCAGGTCGCCGCAGGCGGCGAGGCAGCAGAGCGGCAGCAGGGCGAGCAGGGATCGGTTCATGAGAGGTCCCGCGAGGCGCCGGCGAGGGCGATGACGGAAATCTGGTGGCCGATCGGGCCGCCACCCGCCAGCGTGCGCCGGCGATGGCTGAAGAACCGGGTCGCGTCGGCCATGGTGTCGCAGCCGAGCGCCGACGCCGCCCCGACCCCGGCCGCCTGCAGCCTGGCGATGCAATAGCCGGCGAGATCGAACATGAAGCGCGGCTCGTCGCCGGGCCGTCCGGGGGCGAAGAACCGGTCGGGGTCGGCGAGCGGCGCCGCCAGCACCTGGTCGCGCAGGTCGGCGCCGACCTCGTAGCTGGCCTGGGCGATGCAGGGGCCGATCACCGCGCGGACCCGCGCCGGCCGCGCGCCGAGCGCGGTCATGGCCTCTACGGTGCGCTCCAGGATCCCCGCCACCGCGCCGCGCCACCCGGCATGGGCGGCGCCGACCACGCCGGCCTCCGGATCGGCGAACAGCACCGGCGCGCAATCGGCTGTGATGATGCCCAGCGCCAGGCCCGGCCGATCGGTGACCATGGCGTCGGCGCGCGCGCCCTGCCCCGGCATCCAGGGCGCCGCGACGCTGACCACCGCGTCGCCATGCACCTGGGTCAGGCCCAACAGACGCTCCGCCGGCACGCCGATCGCGGCCGCGACCAGCTTGCGGTTCTCGCGCAACAGCGCGGGATCGTCGCCGCTGGTCATGCTGCAGTTCAGGCTGGCGAACGGACCGGTGGAGACGCCGCCGAGACGGGTGAAGAAACCGTGCGGGCAGGCGGACAGACCGCTGTCGGTCAGGAAAACCGGGTCGCTCACGCAGCAGGCTCCAGCGTTGACGGATCCGCGAAACCGGGTGGCACGCCGAGCCCTGGGTGGCACAGCGCCATCACCTTGAACAGCCGCCCCATCCGGTCCGGCGCCGCCAGCCGGTGCGCGGCATCGACGAGGTCGCGCGCCGAGGCGGGCGCCAGGCCCCTTGCCAGCCGCTCGGTGCGGGCGAACAGGCCCAGCCCGGCCAGGAAGCTGCCCTGCCCTTCCGGCCCGAACACCGCGGCGCCCTGCGCCCGCGCGGTGTCGGCCAGGCCGGGGAAATCGACATGGGCGGTCAGGTCGGCATGGCCCGGATCGGCCAGCGGATCGGCCGGGCGCCCGTCGCGCAGCGCCTGCAGCGTGTCGCCGGTGCCGAACCGGTCCGGGCCGTAATCGATGAACAGGGCGGCGCCGTTGCCGCGAGACAGACGCCTGGCCATCGCGCCGACGAGGGCATGCGCCGGCTCGCACCAGGCGACGATCTCCCCCTCGGCGAGCGGCAGGCCGGGCGGCCAGTAGGGCGCGGCGCCGGTATCGCGCAGCACGAAGCGGCCGGATTCGACATGGCGCTCGAGCCAGCCGGTCCTGGTGCTGACGAACTGGCGGATCGGCAGCGCGTCGAGGAACTCGTTGCCGATCAGGATCATCGGACCCTCCGGCAGCGTCTCAATGCCGTCGTGCCAGACCGGCGAGACGCCGGACAGCGCGTCCCGCTGGATCGCGCGCAGGCGCGGCGAGGTCTCGACCAGATGCACCGTGCAGGCGCGCCGGAACGCCGGCGCCACCCGCGCCGCCAGCCGCAGCGCATCGGCCATCAGCGTGCCGCGGCCGGGGCCGGCCTCGACGAGCGCGACCTGCGCCGGCGCCCCCATCGCCTGCCACACCACCGCCGCCCAGGCACCGATGATCTCGCCGAACACCTGCGCGATCTCCGGCGCGGTGATGAAGTCGGCGAACGGGTCGCGCGTGGCGTAGTAGGCGGCGTTGGCGCGCCGCATGTAGTGGTCGAGCCGTTCCGCCGACCGGCTCAAGCGGCGTCCGGCGCCAGCGGCCGGAGCAGCGGACGGCGGTTCGCCACTGCGATCAGCGCGATGCCGGCGATCGCCATCGGGATGCACAGCAGCTGGCCCATGGTGGTGCCGAAGGCGAACGTGTTCAGGAACGCGTCGGGCTGACGGAAATGCTCGCAGAAGGCGCGCAGGATCGCATAGCCGAGCAGGAACACCCCGGTGAGCAGGCCGGCGCGTTCGCGGATCCGCCGCCGCCCGGCCAGCGTCAGCATGACCGCTAGCAGCAGCAGGCCCTCGAGCAGCGATTCGTAGAGTTCGCTCGGATGGCGCGGGATGGAATCGACCCGGGGGAAGATCATCGCCCAGGGCAGCGAGGCCGGCGCCGGGCGGCCCCACAATTCGCCATTGATGAAGTTGGCGATCCGGCCGAGGCCGAGGCCGATCGGCACCACGACGGCGAGGCGGTCGGCAAACCCCAGCAGGTCGATGCCGCGACGGCGGGTGTAGAGCAGCAGCGCGACCACCACCCCCAGCATTCCGCCATGGAAGCTCATGCCGCCGTGCCACAGTTCGAGGATCGCCGCCGGATGCGCGAAATACAGGCTCGGCTGGTAGAACAGGATGTAGCCGAGCCGGCCGCCGATGACGACGCCGAGCGTGGCCCAGGTGAGGAAATCATCGACCTGCAGCGTGGTCGCGACCTGCGGCGCCCGCAGCGCCATGCGCCGCATCAGCCGCCAGCCGAGCACCAGGGCGATGATGTAGGCCAGCGCGTACCAGCGGATCGCCAGCGGGCCCAGATGCACCAGCACCGGGTCGAATTCGGGAAACACCAGGACAGGGATCATGGGCGGCGGCGTGTCCTGCGGTCAGAGATAGGGATCGCCGGATTGCAGGCGCGCGACATACTCGCGCACGCCTTGTTCCAGCGGGGTGAAGCGCCCGGCATAGCCGGCGTCGCGCAGCCGGCCGATATCGGCGCAGGTGTAGGACTGATACTGGCCGCGCAGCGCATCCGGCATGTCGATGAAGGCGACTTCGCGCGGCCGGCCGGCGGCGTCGCACACCGCATGCGCCAGGTCGAGATAGGTGCGGGCGATGCCGGTGCCGAGATTGTACAGCCCGCTCGGCGGCCGCGCCTGCAGCAGCCAGCACAACACGTCGACCACGTCGCCGACCCAGATGAAGTCGCGCGCCTGAGCGCCGTCGGCGAGGCCGGGCCGGTCGGCGCGGAACAGACGCGGCTTCTGCCCGGCGGCGATCTCGTCATACTTGACCTTGACCACCGAGATCATGCCGCCCTTGTGATACTCGTTCGGGCCGTAGACGTTGAAGAACTTAAGCCCGGCCCAGAACGGCGGCGCCGGATGGCCGCCCTCGACCTGCCGCCGCACCCACAGATCGAAGGCGTGCTTGGACCAGCCATACAGATTGAGCGGGCGCAGCCGCTCGAGCCGGGCCGGATCGTCGGAGAAGCCGTCCGGTCCGTCGGCACTGCCGTAGGTCGCCGCGGACGAGGCATAGAGCAGCGGCACGCCGCGTGCCGCGCACCAGTGCCAGAGCGTCTGCGACAAGGCCACGTTGCTGGACCAGACCAGGTCGCCGTCGCGCGCCGTGGTCTCGCTGATGGCGCCGAGATGGACCACCGCCTCGAGCGGCGGGTCGCCGACCGGGTAGTCCGCCAGCCATGCCGGCAGCGCTTCCGGCGGCAGCAGGCGCTGCGGCGGGGCCGACAGATTGCGCCATTTGCCGTCGCTGCCGAGCCTATCGACGATGGTGACGCAGCGCCCCTGCCGCTGCAGCGACGCGTTCAGGCACGAACCGATGAAGCCGGCGCCGCCGGTGAGCAGGATCATAGCGGCCTTATAGGCGGCGTCGCGGCGAGAATCGAGGCAAGCGATCCTCCCACCCGGCGATGACACATAGCCGGGGCATCGCCATATGATCGGGAGGATTATGCCGATCGGGAGATAGTGTGATGGCCGAACGCTCGAGGATTTTCGATGATGTCGCAGGCGTCGCCGGCGGCGCCTTTTCCGCCCTGACCGGGATCGGCGAGGAGCTCGCCGCTCTGGTGCGCGCCCGGGTCGACGAGGCGCTTTCCAGATTGTCGCTGGTGCGTCGCGAGGAGTTCGAGGCGGTCAGCGAACTCGCCGCCAACGCCCGCGACGTGCAGGAAGATCTCGAATCGCGGATCGCGCTGCTCGAGAGCCGGATCGCCGCCCTCGAATCACGGCCGCTGCCGACCGCCAGCAGCCTGCACGGCATGGATGGCGCGCCGGGCGGGCCGCCACCGCGCCGCGAGGAAGGCGGCGGCAATCCGGAGACGCCGCCGCCCGCCCTCTAGGCCGGATCAGTAATAGCGCCAGACGCCGTGATACCAGCGGCGATGGTGCCAGGGCCGGCCGTGCCAGTAGTAATACGGGCCGGCCCAGCCGGGCGGCGGACCATAGCGGGGTGGCGGCGGTGGCGGCGGCGGGCCGTAGACCGCGCCGGGCGGCGGCGGCGGCGGATAGGGCTGCGCGTGGGCGCTGGAGAGTGTCGCGGTCAGCGCCATCGCGGCGACCAGCATTGTTCCGACGGTCCGGGTGGCGTTACGCACGGAACGGCCTCCTTCTCTTGTTTCGATGCTGAGCTAACGCGCGATCCGTGGCGGCTTCAAGGTCGGTTTGTTACGGAACGCAATCCGCGCGACGGACACGGCGCCGTGGCGCCGGTGACGCAGGCTTGCAGCCCGCACGCCACACCCATACGCTCCAAGCGGGTCTAACTTTCAGGAATCGGTCGCCTGATTCGCCGCAGACCTTCGCGAGCGCAGCAGGGTGGTCCGCCGTCTGGGTTGGGTCCGGTTCGCAGACCAGAGGCACCCGGCACTGCCGGGCCGACCTCCATCGCCGGGGAGCCCTACCATGCCTGCTGTCGATACCCAGACCGCTCAGCCTGCCGCGAACCCGCTGGATCTGATGGAACAAATCGTCGGCGCCTACGACTGGGCGTTCGACCGACGCAACGATGCCGAGATGGCGGCAGAGGCGCCGGGCAAATGGTGCGATTACGGGCTGTATTTCTCCTGGTCGCGCGAGATCAGCGCCATGCATTTCACCTGCGCGTTCGATCTCAAGGTGCCGGTGGCGCGACGCCGGGCGCTGTTCGAGCTGCTGGCGCTGGCCAACGAGCGGCTCTGGATCGGCCATTTCGGTATCGATCCGGATGACGGCATGCCGCTGTTCCGCCACGCGGTGCTGCTGCGCGGCACCCAGAGCGCCTCGGTCGAGAGCCTCGAGGACATGATCGACATCGCGCTGACCGAATGCGAGCGCTTCTATCCTGCCTTCCAGTTCGTGCTCTGGGGCGGCAAGACGCCGGCCGAGGCGCTGGAATGCGCGATGCTGGATTGCGTCGGCGAGGCCTGAACCGATGACCGGCACGCCGGCCGCGATCCCGCCGGTGCTGCTGCTCGGCTGCGGCCGCATGGGACGCGCGCTGCTGACCGGCTGGGAAGCCGACGGGCTGACCCGCTCGGCGATCGTCGACCCGGAGGCGACCCCGGGCGGGCGCCATATCCACGCCCGCGACCTGGCCGGCCTGCCGGGCGATTTCCGGCCCGAAGCCATCGTGCTGGCGGTCAAGCCGCAGCAGGCCGAAACGGTGCTGGCGGCGATCGCCGACCGGTTCGGGCCAGGGTCTGGATCAGGGTCCTGGTCCGGGTCCGTGATCCTGTCGATCATGGCCGGCCGCACCCTGTCCGGACTGGCCACGTCGCTCCCGGCCGCCACCGGTCTGGTGCGCGCCATGCCCAACACGCCGGCGGCGATCGGACGCGGCATCTCGGTCGCCGTCGCGACAGCGGGCACGACGGACGCGCAGCGCGCCCTGGCCGACCGGCTGCTGCGGGCGGCGGGCAGCGTCGAATGGGTCGAGGACGAGGCGCTGCTCGACCCGGTGACCGCAGTCTCCGGCAGCGGGCCGGCCTACGTGTTCCTGCTGGCCGAACTGCTCGAACAGGCCGGCCGCGCGCAGGGCCTGCCGGCGGCGCTGGCACGGCGTCTGGCACGCGAGACGGTGAGCGGCGCCGGCGCCCTGCTCGCCGCCAGCCCGGAGACGGATGCGGCCTCGCTCAGGGTCGCGGTGACCAGCCCCGGCGGCACGACCGAGGCGGCGCTCGGGATATTGATGGACGATGCCGCCTGGCCGCGCTCGATGGCGCAGGCGATCGCCGCGGCGACGCAACGCTCCCGCGCGCTTGCGCGCTGAGGCATATTCCCTCATCCCGCCATAAACCGGGATCATGCTCGGCTGACGTGCAGGATCGAGGACCATCTTCATGGACCATCACCATTTCGATTCCACCCTGATCCAGGCCGCGATGGCCAGGGCAGAAGCGGTGGGCTGGCCGCAGGTGACGATCGTGGCGGCGGCGCGGCAGGCCGGCCTGCCGCTCGACGAAGCCAGGACCCGGTTCCCGACCCGCGCGACGGTGCTGAAACGGCTGGGGATGCTGGCCGACCAGTCGGCGCTGGTCGATGACGGCAGCACCGGCACCGTGCGAGAGCGGCTGTTCGATCTGCTGATGCGGCGGATCGACGTGCTGCAGCAGTATCGTGGCGGGGTGCTGGCGGTGTTGCGGGCGCTGCCGTTCGATCCGGCGCTCTCGCTCATGCTCTCGGCCTCGACGCTCGACAGCATGGGGTGGATCGCCGCCGCGGCCGGCGTCGAGACCGGCGGTTTGGCCGGGCGCCTCCGGGTCAACGGGCTCGCCGCGGTCTGGCTACAGACGGTGCGTGCCTGGAGCCAGGACGAAAGCGAGGATCTGTCCGCCACCATGGCGGCGCTGGACCGGGCGCTGGACCGCGCCGAGGCGGTGGCGCGCATGCTCGAACGGCCGCTTTTCGACCGCCGCACCGAGGACGAGACGATGCTGCCGCCGGCGCCGCTGCCGCTGTCCTGAGCGGCCGCCGCAGCGGGCCCGCGCGCCGGGCGGCCGGGGCTTTACGCGCTGCGAGCCAAATCCTATTGAGGGTCGTCGCGCCATCAAGCCCGGATGGACGGCTCGGATGGGGCGTCGCCAAGTGGCAAGGCAGCGGATTTTGATTCCGCCATTCGGAGGTTCGAATCCTCCCGCCCCAGCCACGTCCCGCTACCCCCTTTATCGCAGTCCCGCGTCGCCAGGCCGGTGTTCCGCCGTGACGACGCGCAAGAGCGACGTGGGTTCAGACCGCCTTCTTCAGGTTCGGGCTCGCCTTGAAGCGCACGGTCTTGCCGGCCTTCACCTTGACCGGTTCACCGGTGCGCGGGTTGAGCGCCTTGCGGGCCTTGGTCTTGCGAACCGTGAAGGTGCCGAACGAGGGAAGCGTGAAGCCGCCATCCTTCTTGAGCTCGCGGACGATCGCAGCGATCAGATCCGCCGCGGCCTGATTGGCGGCCACGCCCGTGCAATCGATCGAGTCCTGAATGACACTGGCGATAAAGGCTTTGCTCATGGAAGAGGATGTTTCCTGATCGGAACGGCAAGACACCGCGCGCCCGCGAGATTGCAAGGGCGGCCTGCGTTCGTTCTTGGTGTCTACTCCCGGTTTCGCGTAAAGGCCAAGCAGAAACTTGTGTCAGCTTACGAAAACCACATAGCAGGACTACATTTCTGGTCTCAGGACGTTACATCAAGTCATGACTTCTTTTGATATATCAAAACAGGCGCATGATCGCGACGCCGCACCGACGCGGCGCGTTTGCCTTTTCGCCCTGTTCGATCCGAGAAGTTTGGCAAGCGGGACCGCGCCGATCCTGCCCGCGACCCTGCATTACCTGCGCGCGATCGCCGCTTGCGGGTTCGAGGTGCATGTTGCGCTCTCCGGCATGACCGGACTGTCCGAGCCTGATACCGCGAGCTTCGCGTCGCTGGGAATCGTCGCCCACCCGCGCCGCAATCTCGGCCATGATTTCGGCGCCTGGCAGGAGCTGCTGGCCCTGGGCTGCGCCGACCGGGCCGACATCGTGCTGCTGGCCAACGACAGCGTATTCGGCCCGCTCTGGCCGCTGGACCGGACCGTCGCCCCGATGCTCGCCCGCAACCTCGATGTGTGGGGAATGGTGGAATCGAAGGAGGCCCGCTGGCATCTGCAGTCTTGGTTCCTCTGCCTGACCGCCGACGCGCTGGCCGCGCCGGCGGTGCGCCGGGTGCTGCGGCAACCGTTCGCCGGCATGACACGCGACGAGATCGTTCTGCATGGCGAACTGGGCCTGGGCGCCGCGATCGAGGCGGAAGGGCTGCGCTGGGACGCGTGCTGGCGACAGCCGGCCCGCCGGCTGCGGCGGCTCGTTCCCGGCAATGCGATGCATATCGATTACCTGTCGGTGGTGCGGCGCGGCCGGGTGCCGTTCCTGAAGGCCGACCTGCTGCGCGACAACCCGGCCCGCATCGGCTGGTGCGGCCGGTGGCGAAAGCTCCTTGAGGAATACCCGGATTTCCCGCCGGCGCTGATCGAGGAGGCGCTACAACTCCGTCCCGGCCTGCCGCACCGCCGGCAGGCCGCGATCATGCGCGGCCTCTACGCGCTGCTCAGCAGCGATCAGCCGGAGGCGACGCTGTCGCTGCTGGTGCGATAACGCTTCGAACCAGACTCAGCAGTTCGGCGGCCTGGTCGTCGTAACTTGCCAGGCTGCCGGCATGGATGTTCACGTAGCCGTCGAACCGTTCCGGCGCCTCGAGCAGGGCCGCCACGGCGCTGGCCAGCCCGTCGGCCCTGCCATCGAGCCTGATCAGCGAACCGTTCACCCCGTCGCGGATTTCCTCCGCCTGGCCGCCGCCCTCGGTCGCGATCACCCAGACGTCGCGCGCCAGCGCCTCGCGAACGGTCAGGCCGAAACTCTCCTTCCATTGCGACGGGAACAGCAGGACATCGATACCGTCGAAGAACGAGTCGAGTCCGGCCTGGTTGTAGGCGGGGATGACGGTGATGGTGCCCTGCACCTCCCACCGCGAGACGTCGATCGAGCGGAAACCGAGATTAAGGGTATTGTCGACCAGGATCAGTTCCCACCGGTCGGTGTCGAGCGCCTCGAACACGGACCGGATTAGGTGGAACCCCTTGATCGGCTCGTTGCCGCCGACGAAGCCGAATCGCAGCGGCGCGCCCGGTCTGCGCGGGGTGCGCGGCCTGGACGGCTTGCGGATGCCGTTGCGGTTCACCACCAGACGCGTCTGGTCCAGCCCGTTAGCGAGATAGAGCCTTCGATGTGATTCGCTCGGCGAGAGCAGCAGCGCGGCGTTGCGCAGCACACCGAGCATGATCCGCATGCGCGCATCGAGGTGACGCGCATGCGGCAGGCAGTTCTGGCAGACCTTGAGATCGATCCTGGTCTGGAAACAATAGCGGTTGTCGCCCCGGACCATGAACTGGCGGTCGCACAGCCACCAGGCATCGTGCAGCGTGATCACCGTCGGGATGCCGCGCTCCTGGCAGAGCCGCAGGATCGAGGCGCCGAAGCCCTGGATCGAGTGGGCATGCACCACGTCCGGACGGAGCGCGTCCAGCACCTGCGCGAAGGTCGCGGTGATCGCCGGATTGTCGAGCTGCACCACCTGGTCGCTCGATGCCGACAGGCTGGTCGCGAACACCGGGATACCGTTCCAGTCGTAGCGCAGCAGCGAAGGCGGACGCTCGGCGATCGGCGGCCGCGAGGCGAACACGCAGACCTCGACGCCGGGGGTGGCATGCAGGCGGGCCGCCATCTCCTGGGCGACGATGGTGGCGCCGCCGAAGCTCTGCGGCGCGAAGAAGATGTTGGCCGACAGGATGCGCAACGGCGCCGCGCGCCGCTCCGGCGGCAGACCGAACAGCGGCGCCACCTGGTTGCGGGCAATACGCTCCGGCGCATAGCGGTCGAGCACGTCCGCCAGCGCCTGCTCGCCTAGCCGGCAGCGCAGCGCCGGATCCTGGATCAGCCGCTCCAGCGCCCGCTCCCAGGCTGCCGGGTCCGCCGCCAGCAGCCCGTTATGGTCGTCGACGACGATGTCGCGGAAGGTCTGGCGCGGCGAGCAGACGCTCGGGATCGCCAGGATCGCGGCCTCCTGGAACTTGATGTTGCTCTTGGCGTCGTTGAACAGCGTGTCCTCGAGCGGGGCGATGGCGATATCGGCTTCCGAGAGCAGGCCGAGATAGCCGCGATAGTCGGTGCCGGGGATCTCGTCGATCTGGCTTTCGACGCTCTCGAAGCTCTCCGGCAGCGTCAGCTCGCCGACGATCCTGAGGCGCACGGTCGGATGGCGTCGCAGCAGCGACAGAATCGCCGGCGCCGCGCAGACGAAATCGGCGTCATGGGTCTTGGTGCCCGACCCGTAGACGATGGTGAGCGGGCCGGGCGCGCGCACGCGCGACTGGCGCAGGCCGGCGGCGATCGACAGCGTCTCGGCGTCGAGCGCGTTCTCGACCACCTGCACCCTGTCGATTCTCGCCGCGCGCATGCTGTCGGCAAGGATCGCGGTGGAGGCGATGGCGCGCCCGCAGCGCAGCATCGCCGACCGGTAGAGCCGCACGCCGGCCAGCACCTGGGCGCGCAGGGCCGGGTCGAGCGTGGCGAGGTTGCTGTTCCGGCGGTAGAGCGCCTCGTCGAAGATCAGGTCGTCGACTTCCCAGATTGGGTCGAGGCCCAGCCGCCGCGCCTCGTCTATCATCGCCAGCACCGGCGGCTCGGCCGGGACACGGTAGAAGATGAGGTTGGTGCAGAGCTGCAGCGCGGTCGTGACCTGGTCCAGCTCGCGCCAGCTCACCACCTCGCAGCGCCAGCCGAGGCTCCTGAGCAGCTCCTGCTTCTGCCACACCCGGTATTTCGCGCATTGCGGGATGCTGAGTTCGGCGACGATCAGCACCATCGGCGTCAGGATCGGCGCCGCCCGGTCGTCGATCGGCGCCAGATATGGGTCGGCCGGGGTGGGGTCGGCGCCGGGCGGTCGCATCCTCGCGCGCCGTGCCGTCAGCCTGCGCTTGATAAAGGCCTGGCCTGGGACGCCGGGCAGCAGGCGGCGGGCGCGCTTGAGCAGTCCGGCGGCACCTTCCTCGGCGGCGATATCGGCGACGCGCCTGGCAGCGACCGGGAAGCTGTATCCGGTCGGCAGGCGTCCGGCGGCAAGCGCCCGCGCATAGCGAATCGGCTTGGTGACGCGCCAGGAGACGGAATGTTCGAGCTGGCCCAGCCGGTGGCGGGTCTCGTTCAGCCCGGCCTGCAGCCCATCGCCGCGCAGGCCCTGCAGCCTGACGCTGGCCAGGGCGCCATCGAGCAGGATCCGGGTCCGCTCGAGTTCCAGCCGCAGCCGGTCGCGCTCGCTCGCCGGGTCCGGGATCGTCCCGGCCGGCGTCTCTGGGTCGGTCGAGGTGCGGTCCATTTGTATCCGTTCGATCGAGGCAAAAAAAACCGGGCCAATATGGCCCGGTTTCCTGCACGTAGTCGATCGTTTGGCCCGAAGGCCCTTCTCCCAAAGGAGAAGTTAGCCGCCGACGAACTTGGACGGGTCGAGCGTCGTGATGTTCGTGAAGGTGACGGTCGAGTTGTCGGCCAGGGTGATCGTGGTGTTGCCACCGACGGTCTTCGCGGTCGCCAGCGCCTTGGAGACTTCGTTGGCGCCATAGCCGAACAGACCGACCAGGTTGCCGGCAGCGCTGCCGAAATCGCTGATGGTGATGCTGGCGGACGCGCCGACGCTCGGGCTGGTGCCGTTCTGGGCGATGACGAACAGGTTGCCCGCACCCGAACCACCAGTCAGGGTCTCGTGGCCAGGGCCGGCGACCAGGGTGTCGGCGCCGGTGCCACCAGCGATGCTGACGTTGCCGGCGGCGACGGTGTTAGAGACGAAGCCCGCGAAGCCGACGGTGCTGCCGGAGCCGTTGAGGGTCTCGTTACCAGCGCCGGCGACTAGCAGGCCGCTGCCGTTGAAGGTCACGTTGGAGTCGTTGGCGCCGAACACGGTGGCGGTGCCCGCACCGGAGTTGACGGTGGCGACGGAGTTCGTGCCGGCGATGAACTGCAGCGTGGCGCTGCCGGACTCGTTGAACACGGTCGAGCCGCTGACGGTGCCGCTGCCGGCCGCGCCGAACACGGTGGACGCGCCGGAGGCCGAGATGGTGTCGCCGCTGCCGGCGAACACGGTCGATTGACCGAGCAGCGTGAACAGGCCGTTCTGACCCTGCGAGGCGTCGATCTGCGCCGAGCCGGTGCCGCCGATGATGGTGTCGGTGCCGGTGGAGCTGACGGTGTCAGAACCGCTGCCGAGGGCGATGTAGTTGTTGCCGGTGCCGGCCGCGATCGACGTGGCGCCGGAGCCCGCGAAGATGCTGTCGTTGCCGTCGCTGGTGGCGACAGTGTAGGCGCCCGCGCCGCCGAGGAAGAAGTTGTTGCCGCCGCCGGCGATGAAGGTGCCGGTGCCGTCGCCAGCGAGGAACGTGGCGCCCGCGGTGCCGACCAGGGTCTGCAGGCTGGACGAGCCCGTCGACGCGCTGTTGTCGATCGTGACCTTGCCCGCGGTGGTGTCGGTCATGAAGTAATTATAGGAGGACGGGATCGTGAACACGCCACCGGTAGTGGCCACCAGCATGTCGACCGAGGAACCGGCCGGGGCGGCCGGAGGGGTCGCACCAGTCGCGACCGAGGCCCCGAAATAGCTGTTCGCCGCCGAGGCGGTCTGAACGGCCTGGGCATAGGCCTGAGCGAGCGTGAACGCCTGAGCGCCGTTCACGGTCACGGGGATTGAGTGACCCCCCGCGGCGCCAACGACTGTAACAATTCCACCTGCCATATCTCATCTCTCCTTCGTTCCGGCGTGAGCCAGAGGGCTCACACCACGACCGATGCGTGCATTTGCAACCTATCGACGGTTATGCCGCACTGCAACCAGAAAAGCGGGCCTGGCTGGTGAATTAAATGCGAGAGGCGGGCAGTACGGCGCGCTTCATCAAAGCTTAACAGTCTTGCATGCGGCCCAACGTCCAACAATTGAGCACAGTTCGGCGCTCCACCAACATTGTCTGTAATAACAGATAAATAACGGGTTTTTAGTCCGCCGGCGTGGCCGGCCGCGCACCATTGACGAGTTTCCGCCGCTGCGTCACCCAGTCATCGCATGCTCGAGAGCACCGAACGATCCGGCCTGCCAGTCCCCGGCGCCACCGGCGCGGGCGGGCTCGACCACCTGCTCGATCCGGCCCTCGACCCGCTGTTCGCCCGGCCGTCGCGCCTGGGCACCGACAGCGCCTGGTACGGCCATCTGCCGTTCGCCGGCTGGCTGCTGCGCACCCTGCGCCCG
>CAZZZA010000053.1:0-17521 GCA_964658455.1 uncultured Lichenihabitans sp. | reverse complement strand
GTGCTGTCGATGTTCTTCCTGACCAATCCGATGGCCTACACGTTCGGCGTGTTCATCGACGAGAAGCACAAGCCCGCCTTCTACGATTCCGCGGTGTCGTTCTGCCATCCGATCACCGGTCTGTTCCCGCACGGCAATTCGAGCGAGCTGTTCGTCTGGCTCGGGGTCGCGCACGGCCTGACCAGGCTGCACCTGCCGCTCGGCCCGCTGGCGGTGCGCTATTTCCTCGCCGGGCTGATGGTGATCCTGCTGCGCGGCATCGTCACTGAGCGGATCACGATGTTCTTTGCCAGACGCCAGGGCGTCACCTTCTGAGCGGCCGACCGCGGCCAGACGACAGCGACAACGAGACGCAGAGCTCGACGAGACGAGAGGGATGACGATGAACCAGTACAGGGCGGTGCGTGTCGAGCGCGGCGGGCAGGGCTGGGGCGGGCCGCTGGTGATCCTGCCGACCGCGCAGCGCGACAAGATCGTCGCCGTCACCGGCGGCGGCATTCCGCCGGTGGCGCAGCGTCTGGCGGAACTGACCGGCGGCACCGCCGTGGACGGGTTCCGGTCGCCGCCGATCGAGAGCGAGATCGCCGCGGTGGTGATCGATTGCGGCGGCACCGCGCGCTGCGGCGTGTATCCGCGCAAGCGCCTGCCGACCATCAACCTGACCTCGGTCGGCCAGTCCGGACCGCTGGCGCAGTTCATAACCGAGGACATCTACGTCTCCGGCGTCAAGCCGGCCAACCTGATCCCGCTCGACGGCGAGGCGGCGGCGACGCAGCCCGGCGCGCCCAGCACGATCCAGTCCGCGGTCGCCTCGCCGTTCGTCAAGAAGCCGGCCGCGCCGCCGCCGCCGAACGATGGCGGCTTCACCGGGCTGATCGCCAGCATCGGCCGCACCATGGGCGGCGTGGTCAACGTGCTGTTCCAGAGCGGCCGGCGCGCCATCGACCAGGTGATCCGCACCATCCTGCCGTTCATGGCGTTCGTGACCATGCTGATCGGCGTGATCAACGCCACCGGCCTCGGCACGCTGATCGCCCACGTGCTGACCCCGCTTGGCGGCAGCCTGCCCGGGCTGCTGGTGCTGTCGGTGGTCTGCGGGTTGCCGTTCCTGTCGCCGGTGCTGGGCCCGGGCGCGGTGATCGCGCAGGTGATCGGGGTGCTGATCGGCCAGCAGATCGGCGACGGCCACATCGCGCCGCAATTCGCCTTGCCCGCCCTGTTCGCCTTCGACACCCAGGTCGGATGCGATTTCGTGCCGGTCGGGCTGGCGCTCGGCGAGGCGAAGCCCGAAACCATCCGGATCGGCGTGCCGGCGATCCTGATCAGCCGGCAGATCACCGGGCCGATCGCGGTGGCGATCGGCTGGGCGATGAGCTTTGGCCTCTACTGAAACCGACCGCGCGGGATACGCCAGATGACCATTCTCTACCGGACCACCATCAGCGCGATCGGCGAGGAGGCGGGCGACCTGCTCGACGAGGGGATCCTGATCCTGTTCGCCGACGGCGCGCCGCCGGAACTCGCCGAGGTCTCGGTGCTGCACCGCGCCGAGCCGGCGGAGCCGCAGGACCACGCCCAGACCCAGCTCCAGGCCCGGCCGCCGGTGCCGGGCGACACGCTCGCGATCGGCGACGACCGGTTCGCGATCACCGCGGTGGGCGCGAGCGCGTGGGAGAAGATCGCCGAGATCGGCCACGTGGTGTTCTCGTTCAACGCCGCCGCCGCCGCCGAGCGGCCGGGCGAGATCTGCGTCGAAACGGCGCCGCCGGAGCGGCTGCGCGCGCTGCTGCAGCCTGGCGCGCCGCTCTCGGTGGTCGGGCGATAGGGCCTCTGCAACAACAGGCAAGAGCCTGATCGCCGCGCCGGTCGGCGGCGGTCGGGCCCCAGCAAGGAGGACGCCATGGTTCTCGAACAGCGCGTCACGGTGGCCCTCAGCGAGGGTCTGCATGCACGGCCGGCGGCACGCCTGGCGCAGCTCGCCAAGAGCTTCGGCGCCAAGATCGAGATCGTCAAAGGCGAGGTCGCGGCCAACGCCAAGAGCACGGTCAAGATCATGCTGCTGACGGTCAAGGAGGGCGAGGAGATCCTGGTCCGCGCCGATGGCAGCGATGCCGCGGCCGCGATCCCCGAACTGCTGGCCTATCTCTCCGGCGGCCTCGGCGATCCCGGCCACGCAGCACCCGAGGCGGCAACGCCGCGCGCGCCAGCGACCGCCGGCACCCCGGCCGCCGACGACGCGCCGGCGGCGCAGCCCGGCCGCATCAGCGGGATCTGCGGCGCCGAGGGCGTGGCGGTGGGGCCGGCCTTCATCTACATGCCGGACCACAGCGTGCCGGCGCCGCGCCGGATCGAGCCGGAAGCGGTCGAGGCCGAACTGTTCAGGTTCCGCTCGGCGCTGCTCGAGCTCTGCCGGTCGCTCGATGCGGCGGGCAACAAGGCGCGGCAGGCCGACGGCACCGAGACCGCCGAGACCCAGGTGTTCGCGGCGATCAAGGAGCTGGCCCAGGACAGCGAGCTGGTCGGGCCGATCGAGCAGCGGATCGGCCAGTGCCAGGACGCGGCCTCCGCCACGCTGGAGGTCGGGCTCGGCCTGGCCGACCGGTTCGCCCGCATCGACGACGCCTATTTCCGGACCCGCGCCGACGACGTGCGCGGGATCGCCAGGCAGGTAGCCGACAGCCTGCAGGGCAAGCGCGGCGTCGATCTCAGCGAATTGTCGGAGCCCTCGATCGTGGTGGCCGGCGACCTGTCGGCGATGGACCTGGCCCGCCTGCCGGCGCATCTGGTCAGCGGGCTGCTGACCACCGAGGGCGGCGCCACCTCGCATGTGGCGATCATCGCCCGGGCGAGCGGCTTTCCGGCCGTGGTCGGCGCGCGGCTGGACCGGGCGGACCTCGACGGGCTGCACAGCCTGGCGCTAGACGGCGGCGGCGGCTTTGCCATCGCCAACCCGGACGATGCCACCGTGGCGCACTTCACCCGGCGCCGCGCCAGCGCCGACGCGGCACGGCGCGAGCTGGAACGGTTCGCCCATGTCGAGCCGCGCACCCGTGACGGCACGCTGATCGAGGTCGCCGCCAATATCGGCTCGGCGGCGGAGGTGGACGTGGCGCTGCGATCCGGCGCGATGGGGATCGGCCTGTTCCGCACCGAGTTCATGTTCATGCGCGGCGCGTCGCTGCCGACCGAGCAGGAGCAGTATCGCACCTACCTGAAGGTGCTCGAGGCGTTCGCGCCGCATCCGGTGCTGATCCGCACCCTCGATATCGGCGGCGACAAGCCGCTGCCGGGAATCGAGAACGAGGCCGAGGCCAACCCGTTCCTGGGCTGGCGCGGCATCCGAATGTGCCTGGACCAGCCCGACCTGTTCGATCCGCAGCTGCGCGCCCTGCTCCGCGCCGCCGTGCATGGCAGGTTGCGGGTGATGTTCCCGATGATCAGCGACGTCTCGGAAGTGATCGCCGCCAAGGCGCGTCTGGCCGCCTGCCGCGAGGCCCTGCATGCGGAAGGCCAGCAGACCGGGCCGATCGAGATCGGCATCATGATCGAGACCCCGGCCGCGTCGCTCTGCGCGCGCGAGCTGGCCGAGCATGTCGATTTCTTCTCGATCGGCACCAACGACCTGACCCAGTACACCATGGCCGCCGACCGCACCAACGCCCGGCTGGCCCGGCTCAGCCGCGCGGATCATCCGGCGGTGCTGCGGATGATCGAGCTGGCCTGCAAGGGCGCCCGCGACGGCGGGATCTGGGTCGGCGTGTGCGGCGAGGCGGCGGGCGACGCCGCCTTCATCCCCCGCCTGCTCGCCTGGGGGGTCACCGAACTCAGCATGAGCCCGTCGCTGATCCCGCGCGCCAAGAAGGCGGTGGTCGAGTACCGCGCCGGCAGCGCCGCCGCCTGACCGGCCCTGCCCTGCCGGCGCGCAACTTGACGGGGCGGGACCGCTCTTGTTGGCTGGGGGCCATGGAACAGACCTCATGACCGCGGCGATCATCGTCGGCGCCGGGCGCGGGCGCCGTATGGGCGGGCCGATCCCCAAGCAGTACAGGATGCTCGACAGCATCCCGATCATCCGCCACACGCTGCTGGCCTTCCTGCGCCATCCCGAGATCGCCCAGGTGCAGTCGGTGATCCATCCGTCGGATCTCGACCTCTATCACGCCGCGACCGAGGGCCTGACCCTGCCCCCGCCGGTGATCGGCGGCGATACCCGCCAGGAGTCGGTGCGGTTCGGACTGGAGAGCCTGTCGGGCGACCCGCCGGCGAAAGTGATCATCCACGACGCGGTCAGGCCGTTCGTGGAACAGGAGACGATCACCGCGGTGATCGCCGCCCTAGACCGCGGACCAGCGGTGGTCACCGGGGTCAGCGTCCCCGACACGCTCAAGCGTTGCACCGACGGCATCGTCGGCGAGACCGTCGACCGCACCAACACCTGGCGCGCGCAGACGCCGCAGGGCTTCGCCTTCGCCGAGCTGCTCCGCGCCCACGAGCAGGTGCATTACCGCAACCCGGTCCATTCCGACCTGACCGACGACTCGATGGTGATCGAGCAGTACGGGCTGCGGGTGGCGATGATCGAGGGCAGCGAAGACAATTTCAAGATCACCACCGAGCGCGACCTGGTGCGCGCGGAGACGATCCTGCAGCGCGGCCGGCAGGAGAACCATGTCGGCTGGGGCTTCGATTTCAGCGCTTTCGGCACCGGCGACGAGGTGGTGATGTGCGGCATCCCGGTGCCGCACACGCAGTCGCTGAACCGCACCCACAACGTCGACGTGCCGCTCAATGCGGTCACCGACGCGCTGCTCGGCACCGTCGGCCAGACCGGCGGCAGCACCCATTTCCAGCCCGACAAGCCGAGCTTCCGCGGCAGGAGTTCGGATTTCTTCGTCCGGCAGGCGGTCTCGCTGGTGGCGATGCGCGGCGGCCGCATCGTGCACCTGGACCTGACGATCCTGGCCGCCGCCCCCGACGTCGCCGCCCAGCGCGAGGACATGACCGCCCGCCTCGCCGCGCTGCTGTCGATCGAGCCGCGCCGGATCAGCATCAAGCAGGTCACAAGCGACCAGGCCGGCTATTACGGCCGCGGCGACGGCGTCGGCGCGCAATGCCTGGTGACCAGCCAGTTCCCGTCGCTATAGGCGGACCAGCCCCGCTTCCGGCTCGCTGTCCCGGGCGGCGGCGCCGCGCCGCGCCGAACGCAGCCTATCAAACCAGAGATAGACCACCGGCGTGGTGAACAGCGTCACCGCCTGCGAGACGATCAGGCCGCCGACGATGCCGACGCCGAGCGGCACCCGGAACTCGGCCCCGGGGCCGGTGCCGATCGCCAGCGGCACCGCGCCGAGCAGGGCCGCCATCGTCGTCATCATGATCGGCCGGAACCGCAGCAGACAGGCCTGACGGATCGCCGCTTCCGGCGAGAGCCCGTGCTCGCGTTCCGCGACCAGCGCGAAATCGATCATCATGATCGCGTTCTTCTTGACGATGCCGATCAGCAGCAGGATCGAGATCAGGCCGATGACCGAGAGATCGAGCCCGGCGAGGCGCAGCGCCACCAGCGCGCCGAAGCCGGCCGAGGGCAGCGTCGACAGGATGGTCAGCGGATGGATCGCGCTCTCGTAGAGCACGCCGAGCACGATGTAGATCGCGATCAGCGCCGCCAGGATCAGCCACGGCTCGCTGCGCATCGAGTCCTGGAACGCCTGCGCGGTGCCCTGGAAGCTTGCGGTCACGCCGTCCGGCCGGTGCGCCGCCAGCGCCGACGCACCGATCGCCGCCACCGCCTCGCTCAAGGCGTGGCCGGGCGCCAGGTTGAACGAGAGGGTGACGGCCGGAAACGATCCGGCATGGTTGATCGAGATCGGCGACAGGCCGGACCTGACCGTCGCCAGCATCGACAGCGGTACCGGCTGGTTCGTCAGCGTCGAGCGCACGAACAGGTGCGACAGCCCGTCGGTGCTGAGCGCGAAGCGCGGGTCGGCTTCCTCGACGACGTGATACTGGTTCAGCGCGGTGAACAGGGTCGCGACCTGGCGCTGGCCGAACGCGTCGTAGAGGACGTCGTCGATCGCCTGCACGCTGACGCCGAGCCGCGCCGCCGTGGCGCGGTCGATATCCAGCGTCGCACTCTCGGCACCGGGCTGGCGGTCCGAGGCGACGTCGCGCAGCATCGGCAGCGCCGCCATCCGGTGCTGCATGTCGGCGGCGAACCGGTCCAGCTGCGCCACGTCGGCGCCGCGCAGCGTGTACTGGTACTGCGCCGCCGAGGCGATGCCGCCGATCTGGATGTCCTGCTTGATCTGCATGCCGACCGTGACCCCGGACACGGCGCGAAACCGCGTCTTCAGCCGCGCCATGATCGCCGCGGCCCCCGATCGGCGCTGCGCGAACGGCTTGAGGTTGAGGAAGATGTGGCCCTGGCTGACGGTGGGAACCGGCCCGATATAGTAGTAGGCGTTCTCGATATCGGGATCGGCGGCGGCGATCGCGCCGACCTGCCGGATACGGCGCGCCATCGCCTCGAACGACACGTCCGGTTCGGCCTGCACCAGGCCCTGGATCAGGCCGGCATCCTCCTGCGGCAGGAAGCCTTTCGGCGAGACGGCATAGAGCCAGACGGTGGCGGCGAGGATGGCGACGGCGACGCCCAGCGTGGCGCGCTGGTGCCGCAACACCCGGTCCAGCATCCGCGCGTAGCCGCGCGTCAGCGTCACCAGCAGCCATTCCGAGACGCGGTAGGCCCGGCCGTGCGGCCGCTCCGCATGGTGGCGCAGCAGCCAGCCGCACAACATCGGCGTCACCGTCAGCGAGATGACGCACGACACCAGGATCGCGATGCTGACCGTCATCGCGAATTCGCGGAACAGGCGGCCGACGATGCCGCCCATCAGCAGCACCGGCACGAACACCGCGATCAGCGAGACGCTCATGGAGAGCACGGTGAAGCTCACCTCGCGCGCGCCCTCGATCGCCGCGCGCAGGCGGGTGCTGCCGGCTTCGAGATGGCGCATGACGTTCTCGATGACGACGATCGCGTCGTCGACCACGAAGCCGACCGAGATCGTCAGCGCCATCAGCGACAGATTGTCGAGGCTGTATCCGAGCAAGTACATGCCGCCGAAGGTCGAGACCAGTGCCAGCGGGATCGTCAGCGCGGGAATGATGGTGGCCCAGCCGTTGCGCAGGAAGGCGAAGATCACCGCCACCACCAGCGCCCCGGTCAGCAGCAGCGTAACCTGCACGTCGTCGACCGATGCCTGGATGGTCTGGGTGCGGTCGCCGACCAGGGTCAGCGTCGCCGCGGCCGGGATCGACGCCACGATGGCGGGGAGCCGCGCCTTGATGCGCGCGATCGTGTCGACGACGTTGAAGCCGGGCTGCTTGTGGATGTCGATCACGATGGCGCGCCTGTCCTGCAGCCATGCTGCCTGGCGGATGTTCTCCGGCGCGTCGATCACGCTGGCGATGTCGCCCAGATGGATCGGCAGGCCGCCGCGCCAGGCGACCACCAGCCCGGCATAGGCGCCGGCCGAGACGATCTGGTCGGTGGCGTTCAGGATCACCGCCCGGTTGGCGCCGTCCAGGCTGCCTTTCGGCGCATCGACCGTCGCCGCGCCGATCACCGCCCGCACATCCTCGAAGGTCAGGCCGAGCGCGGCGACACGATCCGGGTCAAGCCGCACCCGCACCGACGGGCGCAGCTGGCCGTGATAATCCACCAGCCCGACGCCCGGGATCTGCGACACCTGGGTCGCCACCAGATCCTCGGCCACGCTGTCGAGCCGGGTCAGCGGCAGGGTGTCGGAGGTCAGCGCCAGCGACAGGATGGTGAAGTCGGCCGGGTTGACCTTGTGATAGACCGGCGGGCTCGGCAGCGCGCGCGGCAGCAGGCCGTTGCTGGCAGCGATCTGCGTCTGCACGTCCTGGGCGGCGGCATTGATGTCGCGGCCGAGATCGAACTGCAGCGTGATGGTGCTGACGCCGAGCGAACTCGACGAACTCATCTCGCTAATGCCGGCGATGTTGCCGAAATTGCGCTCCAGCGGCGTCGCGACCGCGCTCGCCATGGTGTCGGCGCTGGCGCCGGGCAGGAACGCCTGCACCTCGATGGTCGGGAAATCCACCTGCGGCAGCGGCGCCACCGGCAGCAGGCCATAGGCGACCGCGCCCAGCAGCAGCATCCCGATCGCCAGCAGCGCGGTGCCGATGCGGCGGCGGATGAACAGCTCCAGCATGCTCATGGCGGCGCGGCCTGGGGCGCGGGCCCGGCCTGCGGTTGCGCGCTGATCGGGGTGCCCGCGACCAGCCGCGACTGCCCGGCGGTCACCACCGTCTCGCCGGCGGCGACGCCGCTGCTCACCACCACCACCCCGTCCGCGGCCGGGCCGAGGCGCACCGCCCGGACCTCGGCGCGACTGCTTGCGTCGGCGACATAGACATAGGGGCCGTCCTGGCCGGTCAGCACCGCGGTCTCCGGCACCGTGACCGCCTGGCGCACGGTCCGCAGCTTCAGGCGGGCGGTGACCAGTTCTCCCGGCCACAGCGCGCGGTCGGCGTTGCGGAACGCCGCCTTCAGCCGGATCTGCCCGGTCGCCTGGTCGACCTTGCTGTCGACGAACACCAGCGTGCCGGTGGCCAGGCGGCGCGTCGCCCGGGTGTCGTGCACGACGACCGGCAGCGGCGCCACCGCCTGCCCGGCGAGGATGTCGGACAGGTCGGTCTGCGGCAGCGAGAACAGCACCGCGATCGGCGCCATCTGGGTGATGGTCACGAGCCCGGTCGGATCGCCGGCCTGGACGATGCTGCCGGGATCGACCGCGCGCAGCCCGACGCGGCCGTCGATCGGCGCCCTGATCGCGGTGAAGTCCAGGTTGAGCCGCGCGGTGTCGACCAGCGCCTGGTCGGCGGCGACGGTGGCATCGGCGGCGTCGCGCTGCGCCTTCAACGTGTCGGCGAGCTGGGTCGCGCCCGCGCCCAGGCTGGCCAGCTTGGCGGCGCGCGCCTGCTCCACCCGTCCGCTCGCGGCCAGCGCCTGATCCTTGGCCGCCGTCGCCTCCGCCTGCGCCAGCAGCGCCCGGTAGGGGCGCGGATCGAGCTGCGCCAGCAGGTCGCCCTGCCGCACCGTCTGCCCCTCGACGAAATCGACCCGCTGCAGCTGGCCCCCGACCCGGGTCTTCATCGCCACCACGTTGATCGGCGTCACGGTGCCGATCGCCTGTAGCCAGAGATCGAGATCGCGCCGCTTCGCCAGCGCCGTCGCCACCGGAACCGCCGGCGCCGCTACGGCTCCCGCGCCAGCCTGGACCGGCCGCGTCTGCGACCAGACCAGCACACCGAGGACCAGCGCCAGCGCGCCGGCGCCCAGCATGGCGGCGCGGCGGCGGGCCGGCCGGACGGGGCCGGTCATGACACCGCTCCAGCGCCGCCGCCAAGCGCGCGATACAGCCCGACCTGCGCCTGCAGGCGCCCGACGCGCACCTGCAACAGCGAGTCCCGGGCCTGGTACAGCGCCCGTTCGGTGGTGAGCACCGTGAGATAGTCGATGGCGCCGAGATGGAACTGCGCCTCGGCGAGGCTGGCGGCATGGTCGGCCGACGCCACGGCGATCTGCAGCGCATCGCCCTGCTCGCGCAGGCGCGCGATGGCGGTGAACTGATCCTCGACATCCTGGAAGCCGGCCAGCACGCTCTGCCGATAGGTGGCGCCGAGTTCGCCGACCCTGGCCCTGTCGGTGCGCAGCTGCCCGCGCAGCCGGCCGCCCTGGAACACCGGTTGCAGCGCCGCCAGCGCGATGTCGGCCAGCGCCGCCGGCGGCAGCACCTGGCTGAGCGAGGTGGCGGCCAGCCCGGTCTGGCCGGTCAGGGTGACGTCGGGAAAGAACGCGGCACGGGCGGCGCCGACGTCGAAATTGGCCGAGACCAGCCGCGCCTCGGCGGCCTGGATGTCCGGCCGGCGCTCCAGCAGCGTGGCCGGCCGGTCGCCCGGCACCGAGGGCAGCGCGATGCCGTCCAGGCCGCGCCCGGCGACGTCGAACCCTTCCGGCAGCCGGCCGGTCAGCACCGCGAGCGCGTGCAGCTGCTGGTCCAGGGCCTGCCGCAGCGCCGGCACCGCGGCATCGAACGTCGCCACCGCGCTGCGCTGCTGTTCCACCTGCACCGTGGCGATGGTGCCGACCTGCTGCTGGATCTCCACCAGCGCCAGCACGCGGCGCGCATCGTCGGCGATCCGCTGCGCCAGACTGACCCGCTCGCGCAACGAGAGCACCTGGAAATAGGCGTCGGCGATCGACGCGGTCAGCGACACCAGCACGGTCTGCGCGTCGGCGCGGCTGGCATCGGCCAGCGCTGCGCCGGATTGCGCGAGGGCGCGGTTCTTGCCCCAGAAATCGATCTCGTAGCTGGCACTGGCGAACACGCTCTGCGCGTTCCTGGTCCGCTTCGAGCCGTTGCGGTCGAGCGTGGCGCCGAGCGCGATCGCGGGATACTGCGCCGCCCCGGCCACCTGCGCCGCGCCGCGCGCTTCCTCGATCCTGGCGATGGCGGCGGCGAGGTTGGCGTTGCCGGCAAGGCCGGCCTGCTCGAGCGCGGTCAGCTCGTCGCTGCCGAACGCCCGCCACCAGCCGGACTGGACCCGGCCCGGCATGCGCCAGGCGGCGGTGGCGGCCGACCACGCATCGGGCAGGGCCGGGGCCGGCCGGTCGAGCGCCGGCGTGAACGAGCACCCGGCCATGCCCAGCAGGGCCAGCATTCGCACGAAGCCCGATAGATGTGCCTTCGACATGGCGGCGCCAGGGAGGAAGGCTAGCGCCTTGGCCGTCGGCCCTTCGTCCTTGACGATCCGCAGCACATTGCACAATCTCGCCAAGTCGCCCGTATCTGCGGTCTTGGGTTCCTTACCCGACAACCCAACTGATACGGGCGACGCTCCCAAGGTCCGAACATGGTGGTCGTAGACGGCCAAGCCGCCGCCCGGCAGGCGGGTCTGCGGCGGCGCCATGGTTCCGGTGCGGCGCCTTCTTAGTGCTGGAATCATCAGTCGCTTGCTTCCTGGGGCTCGGGCCCGGCGGACCATGGCCGGGCCGTCCTGCCGGCGCCGTCTCGACCGGATGACAAGATTTTCAGGAAGCCGGCACCTGAACCGCTTGTCATGTCGCGGGGATGCCGCCGGCAGGCTCGATGCTCTATGGCAGCATCGGATGGCCGCAACGGGGCTCGGCGGATGGGACGGGTGCTGATCATCGAGGACGATCCGAGGACGTCGGCGGAGCTGACGGGGGCGCTGATCGATCACGGCTGCGCGGTCGATGCCGCATCGAGCGGCCGCGACGGGCTGCTGATGGCGGCGGCCGGCGCCTACGACGCGATCGTGCTGGACCGGCTGCTGCCCGGCGGCCTCGACGGGCTCGGGGTGCTGACGACGCTGCGCGGCGCCGGCGTGCATACGCCGGTGCTGATCCTGAGCGCGCTGGACACGGTCGACGAGCGGGTGCGCGGCCTGCGCGCCGGTGGCGACGACTACATGGTCAAGCCGTTCGCCTTCGCCGAACTGACGGTCCGGCTCGACGTGCTGATGAAGCGGCGGGTCGCGCCGGCGCGGCAGACGCGCATGGTGGTCGGCGACCTGGAATGCGACCTGCTGACCCGGACCGTCCGGCGCGGCGGACAGCCGATCGAGCTGCTGCCGCGCGAATGGCGGCTGCTGGAATGTCTGATGCGCCAGCCGGGCCAGACCGTCACCCGAGCGATGCTGTTCGAGGAGGTCTGGGACTACCGCCATGCCGGCCAGGACAACATCATCGATGTCCATATCAGCCGCCTGCGACGCAAGCTCGAGGAAGGCGGTGGCGGGCCGATGATCTTCACGGTGCGCGGCGCCGGGTATGTGCTCCGTGCGGCCGGGTGACCTGCTGCGCTCGTCGGGGCTGCGCGTCGCCCTGCTGTTCCTGGCGCTGTTCGGCGCCTCCGCCCTGATGCTGGGCGGGTTTCTCTATTGGCAGACCTCGCGTTTCCTCGGCCGGCAGTCCGACGAGTGGCTGCGGCGCGAGGCTGGCGGCCTGCTGCGGCTCGACCGGGCCGGGCAGGTGGCGAAGATCGCGGCGCACGCCCAGGAATCGCTGACGCTGGAGCGTCCGTTCGGCCTGTTCGGCCGCGACGGCGCCCGGCTGGCCGGCAACGCGCCGGCGCTGCCAGCGGCGACAGTGCCGGGGCGGCCGTTCGGCTACACCGCGACCATCGACGGCCGGCCGGTCGCGTTTCGCGGCATCGTCGAGGCGCTGCCGAACGGCGAGCGGATCCTGGTCAGCGACGACGTCACCGAGATCGGCGATTTCGACCGGGTGCTGCTGCGGGCGTTCCTGACCGGCGGCGGCCTGACCTTCCTGCTCGGCGCCGGCGGCGCGCTGGCGCTCGGACGGTCCTCGGTGCGCCGGATCGAGCGGATCGCCGACACCACCCAGCGCATCGTCACCGGCAACCTGTCCGACCGGCTGCCGCGCACCGGGCGGCTGGACGATCTGGACCGGCTGAGCGCGGTGGTGAACGGCATGCTGGAGCAGATCGAGCGGCTGCTGGGCGAGGTGAAGGGCGCCACCGACGGCATCGCCCACGATCTGCGCACGCCGCTGACGCACCTGCTGGCGGGGCTGGAACGCACCCAGCGCCGGGCGGTGACGGCCGGCGACTTCGCGGTCAGCATCGACGACGCGATCGACCAGACCCGGCACATCCTGGCGACCTTCTCGGCGATCCTGCGCATCTCCGAGGTGGAGGACGGCGCCCGGCGCGCCGGCTTCAGGCCGCTCGATCTGGCGGCGATCGCGGCCGACGCGGTCGAGTTCTACGAGCCGGTGGCGGCGGCGCGTGGCGTGGCGCTGTGCCTGCGGACGCCGGCCGCGCCGGTGCCGCCGATCCCAGGCGACGCCAGCCTGTTGTTCGACGCCATCGGCAACCTGATCGACAACGCGGTGAAGGCCAGTCCGGCCGGCGGCACGGTCCGGGTGGTGCTGGAGGAGCGGGCAGACGGGATCGGGCTTTCGGTCGCCGATGCCGGCCCCGGCATCCCGGAGTCGGAGCGCGCGGCGGTGCTCAAGCGGTTCCACAGGCTGGAGAAGCACCGGCAGACGCCCGGCAGCGGGCTTGGCCTCAGCCTGGTCGCGGCGATCGCCAGGCTGCACGGCATGACGCTGGTCCTGTCCGATGCAGCGCCGGGCTGCCGGGCCGAACTCACGCAGCCGTGGCGGCCGGCGGCGGAGCCGGTCCGCACCGCGCCCCGGCTGCTTGTGTAGAATCGTTTTCCGGCGCAGCTTTTTGCGAAAATGAATATCGGGTGCCGGCTGCCGGCGTCGCGGGACGAGACGGTGGCGGCAACAAACCCGTGACCGTCCGGGAGAGGAATGTGCGTCTCAGCCAACAGGTTTCGCGAGCGATCGTCGCCGGGCTGCTGCTGTGCCTGCCCGTCGCCGCGGCCGGTGGCCAGCCGGCGGATGCGCTGACGATCATCGTCGCAGGCATGGACAAGCAGATCTACGTGCCGGTCATCCTCGCCGCCCGTCTCGGCTATTTCGCCAAGGCCGGCATTACCGTGAAGCTGGTGGACAGCCGCGCCGGCGCGGAGAGCGAGAACGAGCTGCTGGCCGGGGTCGTGCAGGGCGTGGTCGGCTTCTACGACCACACGATCGACCTGCAGGCGAAGGGCAAGCAGGTCGAGAGCATCGTCCAGCTCAGCCAGGCGCCCGGCGAGGTGATGGTCGCCAGCACCGGCCCCGACGGCCCGAGAACCGCCGCCGACCTGAGGGGCCACACCGTCGGCGTCACCGGCCTCGGCAGCTCGACGGACTTCCTCAGCCGGTTCATCTGCGCCCGCGTCGGCCTGTCGCGTGCCGACTACACGCTGCTGCCGGTCGGCGCCGGCGCCAGCTTCATGACCGCGATCAGGACCGGGCAGATCCAGGCCGGCATGACCACCGAGCCGACCATCGGCCGGATGCTGGAACAGGGCGAGGTGCGCGTGCTGGTCGATCTGCGCACCCCGGAGAGCACGCGGGCCTTCTTCGGCAGCTCCTATCCCGCGGCGAGCCTCTATATGCAGCCGGGATGGATCGAGACGCACCGCGAGACCGCGCAGAAGCTGGCCGATGCGTTCGTGGCCGCGCTGCGCTACATCGCCAGCCACGACGCCGCCGACATCGCCGCCCTGGTCCCGCCCGCCTACCTGGCCGGCGACCCGGCCGGCTACATCCGGGCGCTGGATGCCAGCAAGCGCATGTTCACCCCGGACGGGCGCATGCCCAGGGACGGGCCGGAGACGGTGCTCAAGGCGCTGCGGCAGTCGGATTCCAACGTGCGCGGCCGCGCCATCGATCTTTCGGCCACCTACACCAGCGAGTTCGTCGATGCGGTGCGCCCGCTGGCCGACTAGCCGACGGCGCCGGTCAACGCGCTGGCGGGAAGGCGACGCTCACCAGCAGCCCGACGCCGTCCGGGCCGTCATCGAGGCGGATGCTGGCGCCGATCGCGGCCGCGATCTCTCGGACGATGGCGAGCCCCAGGCCGCTGCCGTCGCCGCCGGCGCCGGCGACCCGGTAGAACCGCTCGAACACATGCTCGCGTTCCGAGGCGTCGATCCCCGGCCCGCTATCCTGGATCCGCAGCATCGGCCGCGCCTGGTCCCGGCCATCCAGCCGCACCGTGACCATGCCGCCGGCCGGCGTGTAGCAGATCGCGTTGTCCACCAGGTTCAGGATCATCTCACGCAGCATCGCCTGGTCGGCGCGCACCAGTATCGGCGCGTCGCCCTCGCTGCCGCCCTCGACCTCCATGCCGAGATCGACGCCGTGCTCGACCGAGCGCGGCAGCAGCAGCACCACCACCGCCCGCGTCGCCGCGGACAGGTCGACCGGCTGGGCGGCGGCCAGACCGGCCGGCGCGGCGTCCGCCTCCCGGGTGCCGGGCTCGGCGCGCGCCAGGGTCAGCATCTGCGTCAACAGCCGCGAGGTCTGCCGGATCGTGCCGCGCAGCGCGCCCAGCGCCTCGTCGCGCTCCGGCGTGCTGCGCGCCCGGATCGCCGCACTCGCCTGCATGTCGAGCAGCGCCAGCGGCGTCTTCATCTGGTGCGCGGCGTTCTGCAGGAACCGCGAATGGGCGTCGAGCTGCGCCTGCATCCGTTCCGGAACCGAGTTGAGCGCGCGCACCAGCGGCCGCAGCTCGGCCGGGACCTGTTGCAGCGCCAGGGTGCGGTGCAGGCGCGGATCGCCCTGGATCGCCTGCCGCACCCGCTCCAGCGGGCGCAGACCTTCCTGCAGGCCGACGATCACCAGCGCCGCCGCCAGCAGCAGCAGCAATCCCTGCTGCCACAGGACATCCTGGCCGAGCCGGCGCATGATCGCCTGCTCGTGAAAACGGGTGATGCCGACGACGACGATCGCCGGGCTGTCGCGCTCCGCACCAACCACCGGCTGCAGCAGCCGGACCTGGCGCAACGCCAGGCCGCGATAGCTGCCGTCGTAGAACAGCGGCAGGCCCTGCGGCACGCCGGCATGGCGCGGCGGCGGCTGCATGTCCGGATAGCCGGCCACCAGCTGCCCCTGCCTGGAACTGACCGCGTAGAACGGCCGGTCCGCCTGGCCGGTATCGAAGATCTCCAGCGCCACCGGCGGCACCATCGGATCGAGCACGCCGTCGTCGGCGCCGATGCGCTCGGCGATCGCGCGCGCCGAGGTCAGCAGCATCTGGTCGGTGATCGCCTGCGCCGCACTCATCGCATGGGCGTGCGCGAGATACAGGTTGAGCCAGAGCAGCATGCCGAGCGGCGGCAGCAGCCAGACCAGCAGACGCGCCCGCAGACTTGCAAACCTCACGACGCCTCCACCCGCTCCGGACGCCTTCGCCGAGGCTTGTTCCGCGCAGAGACTAGCGCAATCGGCGCCGGCCGAAAGCCATGCGGCCCGAAAGCAAGATGAAAGGAAACGGCGGCTAAGGTCGGGCCGGCCGATCCACGCGGTCAGCTACCATGCGGACGTTCCAAGACGACAAAACAGGCAGCAAAGCCGCGATTCGGCAGCTCAAGCGCGCCGACAAGGATCAGATATGGCCTCCTCCTCTTCCATCGGTACACCGTTCTCCACGATCGGAACGCTCTCGACGGCGGCCGCGGCGAAAACCGTGCTGACGCGGCGACAGCGCGTCAGCGGCGCGCTGCGGGTGACGAGCGGCAATTTCCTCGAGATGTACGACTTCATGGTGTTCGGCTATTACGCCACCGCGATCGGGCGGGCGTTCTTTCCGACATCTAGCGAATACGGCTCGCTGCTGCTGGCGCTGATGACGTTCGGCGCCGGCTTCCTGATGCGCCCGCTGGGCGCGCTGTTCCTCGGCGCCTACATCGATCGGATCGGCCGTCGCAAGGGGCTGATCGTCACCCTGACCCTGATGTCGATCGGCACGCTGCTGCTGGCCTGCGTGCCCGGCTACGCGACGATCGGCCTGCTGGCGCCGATCCTGGTGCTGATCGGACGCCTGCTGCAGGGGTTCTCCGCCGGCGTCGAACTGGGTTCGGCCTCGGTGTATCTCTCGGAAATCGCCACGCCGCGCAACAAGGGTTTCTATGTCGCGTTCCAGTCCGCCAGCCAGCAGGTCTCGGTGGTGTTCGCCGCCCTGATCGGCGTGCTGCTGCTGAACTTCCTGACGCCGGCCGACATGAGCAGCTGGGGCTGGCGTCTGCCGCTGCTGGTCGGCTGTTCGCTGGTGCCGCTGCTGTTCGTGTTGCGCCGCTCGCTGCAGGAGACGCCGCACTTCCTGGCGCTCAAGACCCATCCGACGTTGGGCGAGGTGATCAGGACGCTGGTCTCGAACTGGCGTGTCGTGCTGCTCGGCGTTTTGATGGTGATCATGACCACGACCATGTTCTACGTCATCACTGCCTACACGCCCTCGTTCGGCAAGACGGTGCTCAAGCTCAGCAGCGAGGCAAGCCTGATCGTCACCCTGTGCGTCGGCGTCTCGAACTTCTTCTGGCTGCCGCTGGCGGGCGCGCTGTCCGACCGGATCGGCCGCCGCCCGATCATGGTCACCTGCACGATCCTGACGATCCTGACCGCCTATCCGGCGATGCAGTGGCTGACCGGGGCGCCGTCCTTCTGGCACTTGCTGACCGTGGAGATGTGGCTGTCGTTCCTGTTCGGCGCCTATAACGGCGCGATGGTGGTGTTCCTGACCGAGGTGGTGCCGCCACGGGTCAGGACGTCGGGCTTCTCGCTCGCCTACAGCCTGGCGACCTGCGTCGGCGGCTTCACCCCGGCGATCTGCACCGCGCTGATCAGCGCCACCCACAACCCGGCGATGCCCGGCGCCTGGCTTTCGATCGCGGCGCTGTGCGGCCTGGTCGCCTCGCTGCTGGCGCGGCCGTTCGCGGTCGAGCAGATCGCCGCCTAGGACGGACGCGGCCCGGATCGGGCCCGGTTGGCGCAGCGGCAGAGGGGCCTGTTGGATGGACGAGAATTTCCGGCGTGCGGCGCTCGAGT
>CAZZZA010000052.1:0-17649 GCA_964658455.1 uncultured Lichenihabitans sp. | reverse complement strand
CCGACCAGGGCCACTTCCAGGAACGGCGTCCAGGCCGGGTTGTCGTAATGGTTCATGCGGCGGGTCATGCCCATAAAGCCGAGCGCATAGAGCGGCATGAAGGCGACGTAGAAGCCGGTCAGCCAGAACCAGAACGAGGCCTTGGCCCAGCCCTCATGCAGCTTGAAGCCGGTCGCCTTCGGGAACCAGTAGGTGTAGCCGGCCATGTAGCCGAAGAACACGCCGCCGATGATGACGTTGTGGAAGTGCGCGATCAGGAACAGGCTGTTGTGCAGCACCCAGTCGTTGCCCGGCAGCGCCAGCATGACGCCGGTCATGCCGCCGATCACGAACGTCACCATGAAGCCCATCGTCCAGAGCATCATTGAGGTGTACTGGATCCGCCCGCGATACATCGTGAACAGCCAGTTGAACACCTTCACCCCGGTCGGGATCGAGATGATCATCGTGGTGATGCCGAAGAAGGCATTCACGTTGGCGCTGGAGCCCATGGTGAAGAAATGGTGCAGCCAGACGATGAAGGACAGGAAGGTGATGCAGACGGTCGCGTAGACCATCGCGTTGTAGCCGAACAGGCGCTTCTGGGCGAAGGTCGGCACGACCTCGGAGAACACGCCGAACGCCGGCAGGATCAGGATGTAGACCTCCGGATGGCCCCAGGCCCAGATCAGGTTGACATACATCATCTGGTTTCCACCAAGCTCGTTGGTGAAGAAGTGGAATCCCAGATAGCGGTCCAGCGACAGCATGCCGAAGGTGACGGTCAGGATCGGGAACGCCGCCATGATCAGGATCGCGGTGCACAGGATCGTCCAGGTGAAGATCGGCATCCGCATCCAGGTCATGCCCGGCGCGCGCATCTTCACGATGGTGACGAAGAAGTTCACGCCGGTCAGCAGCGTGCCCAACCCGGTCAGCTGCAGCGACCAGATGTAATAGTCGACGCCGACGCCCGGGCTGAACTTCAATTCGGACAGCGGCGGATAGGCGAGCCAGCCGGTCTGGCCGAACTCGCCCAGCACCAGCGACAGGTTGACCAGCACCGCGCCGGCCGCGGTCATCCAGAACGAGAACGAATTCAGGAACGGGAACGCGACGTCGCGGGCGCCGATCTGCAGCGGCACCGCGATGTTCATCAGCCCGATCATGAACGGCATCGCCATGAAGAAGATCATGATCGTGCCGTGCGCGGTGAAGATCTGGTCGTAATGGTGCGGCGGCAGGTAGCCGGGGTGCCCGCCATAGGCCATGGCCTGCTGGGTGCGCATCAGGATCGCGTCGGAGAAGCCGCGCAGCAGCATGATCAGCGCGACGATGATATACATCACGCCGATCTTCTTGTGGTCCACCGAGGTGAGCCACTCGGTCCAGAGATAGCGCCACGCCTTCATGTAGGTGATCACGCCAAGCACGGCGACGACGGTCAGGCCCATGAACAGGCCCGCCCCCATGATCACCGGCGATTCGAGCATGGCCAGATCCGACCAGCCCATTCTGCCGAGCAGGTTCATCGTCATTCCCCCTTCATGCCGGAGTGGAAGCTCTCGGCCTTGCCCATGTACTTGGCGATGATCTCGTTAAATAGGTTCGGCTCGACCGCGGAGAAGTACTGGACCGGCGCTTTTTCCTCAGGCGCCGCCACCCGCGGATAGTCGGCGGCGTCGATGGTCGCCGGCGAATGGCGGGCCGCCGCCACCCAATCGTCGAACTTGGCGTCGGTGGTGGCGACCGCGTTGAAGCGCATGTCGGAGAAGCCGCGGCCGCTATAGTTCGCCGACAGGCCGGGATAGGTGCCGGCCTCGCCGGCGATCAGGTGCAGCTGCGTGCGCATGCCGGCCATGGCGTAGATCTGGCTGCCGAGCTGCGGGATGAAGAACGAGTTCATCACCGAATCCGAGGTGATGCGGAAATCGACCGGGGTGCCGACCGGGAACGCCACCTCGTTGATGGTGGCGATCCCCTGCTCCGGATAGATGAACAGCCACTTCCAGTTCAGCGCCACCGCCTCGATGACCAGCGGCTTGCGGGCGCTGTCCAGCGGCCGGTACGGGTCGAGCGCGTGGGTGCTGGTCCAGGTCAGGTAGCCCAGGAAGGCGATGATGATCGACGGGATGCCCCAGCAGAAGATCTCGATCTTGACCGAGTGCCCCCAGTCCGGCTCGTAGCGCGCGCCCGCGCCCTCGCGGTAGCGCCAGCCGAACCACAGGATCAGCGCGATCACCGGCACCACGATGATGAGCATGGCGTAGGTCGAGGTCAGGATGAGCGATTTCTCCGCCGCTCCGATCGGGCCTTTCGGGTCGAGGATGGAATTCTGACATCCCCCGACCGCCAGAAGGGCCCCCAGGGCGAGGGCCCCGGAGAGGAACGGCAGTCTCTTGGTCGACATTCAGCGCCTCATGCCATGCAGCATCGCCACCTGCTCCTCTGCCGTCAGCCGGCTGGCTGGCGCAGGGAGGCGGCGGATGCCGTCTCGGGCCGCGAACGAGCGCGGCGGTTGCGTCGCACAATAACCAATCTGGTCCCCAACGGCCAGTTTTCAAAGTTTCAAGACGGCGTGCGCGCTCAGCTCGCCGCCATCCTGAGCCGGCCGGCGACCCGCTCATGCCCCATCAATGGCAGCAACTCCTTCAATTCCGGGCCTTTTTCCTCGCCGGTCAGCGCCAGACGCAGCGGCATGAACAAGGGCTTGCCCTTGCGTCCGCTGGCCTCGCGCAGCGACGCGGTCCATTCCGACCAGGTCTCCGGCCCCCAGGGACGGTCCGGACGGTCCTCCGGCAGCGTCTCCAGCGCCTGCAGCAGGAAGCCGCCCTCGCCTTCCTGGACCGGCGGCACGATCGCGCCGCCGACCACGTCCCACCAGTGCCGCAGCTCCGAGACCATGTCGACATTGCCCCTGACCGCGTTCCAGAACGCCTCGGTGGCGCCGTCCGGCAGCCGGTCGCGCACCGACTCGTATGCCATCGTGTGCATGGTCCGCCGGTTCAGCGCCAGCAGCTGCCGCATGTCGAACCGCGCCGGGGATTTCGACACCCGGCGCACGTCGTAGGTCTCTGCCAGCTGGGCCAGGCTGAGCGGATGCGGATCCTCGGACGTGCCGAGCCGGGCCAGATAGGCGACCAGCGCGGTCGCCTCGATCCCGTCATGCCGCAGCGCCCTGAGCGACAGGCCATCGAAGCGCTTGGACAGCTTGCCGCCGGTCTCGTCGAGCAGCAGCGGCAGATGGGCGAAGGTGAAGCGGTCGGCGCGGCCGCCGAGCGCGCCGAGAATGTCGAGCTGCACGCCGGTGTTGGTGACGTGGTCCTCGCCGCGCAGCACATGGGTGATGCCGAGTTCGAGATCGTCCACCACCGAGGCCAGGGTGTAGAGCACGGTGCCGTCGGCTCGGATCAGCACCGGATCGGAGAGCGACGGCAGCTTCACCTGCATCCGGCCGAGCACCAGATCGTCCCATGCCGCGAACCCGTCCGACAGGCGGAACCGCCAGTACGGAACCTTGCCGTTGGCCTCGGCCTGGGCGCGCTGCTCCGGCGTCAGCTTGAGCATCGCCCGGTCATAGACCGGCGGCCGGTTCTGACGCAGCCGGATCTCGCGCTTGGCCTTGAGTTCGTCCTCGCTCTCGAAGCACGGATACAGCCGGCCGCTCTTCTTCAGCCGTTCCGCCGCCAGCGCGTAGCGCTCCAGACGGTCGGACTGGCGCACCGTCTCGTCCCAGGACAGGCCCAGCCAGGCCAGATCCTGCTCGATGCCGACGCGATAGGCGTCGCGCGACCGCCCGGCGTCGGTATCGTCGATCCGCAGCAGGAAGCCGGCGCCGTGGCGTCTGGCGTGCAGCGCGTTGGCCACCGCCTGTCGCGCATTGCCGACATGCAGCAGGCCGGTCGGGCTGGGCGCGAAGCGCAGCTTCACCGCCCGTCATCCTCGTCCGGGTCGCCCAACAGCGCGTCGCCATCGTGCTCCTCGCGGCGCGGGTCGATGGACCGCCAGTCGCGCTCGATCTCCGAGCCGGCGTGGCTCGCGAACTCGTCCAGCTCGTTGGCCGAGCGCCAGCCCTGCTCGCCGGCATCGATCACCTCGGCATCCTCGCCGAACGCGAACCAGGCGGCCAGCACCTCGCGCGGTCCCTGCCCCGGCACCCGGCAGCGCTCGACGCTGTCGCGCACGTAGGCGCGGCAGAAGGCGTTGGCCAGCGGCAGGGTGGCAAAGCCGCCGACCACCTCGACGACATTGTCCTCCGAGGCGCCGGACAGGTCGATGATCCGGACCTGCCAGCCGCCCTCCGGGGCGAACAGCGCATCCTCCATCACGGTCTCGCGGTCCCCTGGAATCCCTGGTTTCCTGTCCCCTGGCGGCTGTCTGTCTGCAACAGGAACTCCCGTCCGATCTTGACCCGCGGCACGCCGTCATAGGCGACGATGTCGGCGGTGGCATACGTCTCCGACCATGAATCGGGGATGAAGCTGCCGGTGCCGACCACGTCGATCGGCGCGTTCGCATCGGCCATCACCCGGCATTTGTCCACCCCGAAACCGGACGAGACGATGATCCGCACCTTCTCGAAGCCGGCCTCGTCGAGCGCGTCGCGCATCGCCCAGATCGCGGCAGCCGACACGCCGGTGCCGACCAGGTGGCGCAGCTCGGTCTCGCTGCGATAGCGCCGGATCGCCCCCGGGGCGCGCCGCTCGATCACCGCGTAGCTGCTCTGCGGGTCAAGCCCCTCGAGAAACCGGCCGCCATGGGTGTCGAGCCGCATGCCCAGCCTGCCGGCGGCCGCGAGTTCGGGGAAACGGCGGCAGACCGCGAGCCCATCGGTGATCTCGCGCCCGAAATAATCGGTCAGCACCGTGAGGTCCTGGTCGGGAAAGCAATCGTGGAACATCTCCGCGGCGCGGAGCGTCGAGCCGGCATAGCCGATCAGCGCGTGCGGCATGGTGCCGGCGCCGGACGCGGCGCCGTAGAAATGCGCGGTGGCGTCGTTAGCGCAGCCGACGAAGCCGAGTGCGCCTTCCTTCTGCGCCGCCCGGCTGCCGACCGAGGCGGCATAGGCCATCATCTCCTGCATGTCGAAACCGGCGCAGTGCCGCGCCTCCATCGCCAGGAACCGCGCCGTCGGCAGGCCCAGGCACATCTGGTAGGCGTTGTGCGCCGCGACGCAGGCCGGGCCCAGCCGCTGCAGCAGCAGCGTCTCCAGATCGACCAGGCCGTGGAAGCTGCCGGTGACGTAGACCAGCGGTTCGCCGGCGCCGACCCAGTCGCCCTCCGCGAACCGGGTCTGGCAGACGATATCGAGCCCGCGCCGCGCCGCGACCGCTGCGAGCCAGTCGATCATCAGCCGGTGCGCGGCGATCACCGGCCGGCGCAGGAACAGCGCGTAGGTCACGCGGGCGTCGCCGAACCGGTCGACGATCGCCCTGGTGCGGTTGAAATACGCGTCGGTGCGCGCGGTGATGTCGGGCTCGGTCACGCGGCGGCCAGGCGGCGGCGCGCGGTCAGTTCCTCGGCCACCAGGAACGCCATCTCCAGCGACTGCTCGGCATTGAGCCTGGGGTCGCAGAAGGTCTCGTAGCGGCCGCCGAGATCCGCCTCGGTGAGCCGGTGCGCGCCGCCGACGCATTCGGTCACGTCCTGGCCGGTCATCTCAACATGCACCCCGCCCGGGATCGCGCCGCCGCCCGCGCCCTCGGCCGCGAACACGTCGAAGAAGCCGCGCAGCTCGGACAGGATCGCGTCGAACGAGCGTGTCTTGACCTTCGACGCGGTGCTGATGGTGTTGCCGTGCATCGGATCGCACAGCCAGACCGGGTTGCGGCCGGCCTTGCGCACCGCGCGCAGCAGCGGCGGCAAATGCCGCGCCACGCCGTCCGCGCCCATGCGGCTGATCAGGGTCAGACGCCCCGGCTCCTCCTCGGGATTGAGGATGTCGATCAGGCGCAGCAGATCGTCCGGCGCCGTGGTCGGCCCGACCTTCAGCCCGATCGGGTTGCACACCCCGCGCAGGAATTCCACGTGCGCGCCGTCCGGCTGTCGGGTGCGGTCGCCGATCCACAGGAAATGCGCCGAGCAGTCGTACCAGTCGCCGGTGGTCGAATCGATCCGGGTCAGCGCCTGTTCATACGGCAGCAGCAGCGCCTCGTGGCTGGTGTAGAACTCGGTCTCGTTCACCTGCGGCGCGTTCTGGCCCATGCCGCAGGCGCCCATGAAGGCCAGCGTCTCGTCGATGCGCTGCGCCAGGTCCTGGTAGCGCGCGGCGAGCGGGCTGCGCTCGACGAAGCCCAGGTTCCAGCGATGCACCTGGTGCAGGTTCGCATAGCCGCCGCTGGCGAACGCGCGCAGCAGGTTCAGCGTCCCGGCGGACTGGAAATAGCCGGTCTCCATGCGCGCCGGATCTGGCAGGCGCGACGCCGCCTCGAAGGCGGAGCCGTTGATGATGTCGCCGCGATAGGCGGGCAGGCTCACCCCGCCGACCTGCTCGCTGTCCGACGAGCGGGGCTTGGCGTACTGGCCCGCCATGCGGCCCAGCTTCACCACCGGCACCTTGGCGCCGAAGGTCAGCACCACCGCCATCTGCAGCAGCACCCGGAAGGTGTCGCGGATCACGTCGGCGGTGAACTCGCCGAAACTCTCGGCGCAGGCGCCGCCCTGCAGCACGAACGCCCGGCCCTCGGCGGCGAGGGCGAGCTGCTGCTTCAGCCGGCGCGCCTCGCCGGCGAACACCAGCGGCGGATAGGCGCGCAGACGCGCCTCGACCTGCTCCAGGGCCGCCTGATCCGGGTAGGCCGGCATCTGCCTGATCGGACGGGCGCGCCAGCCCGACGGGGTCCAGGGCTGGCTGGTCGGTGCTGTCGAGAGGAGAGCGGCGCTCATGGTCGGGTGCTTTCGGATCGACTTTGGTCTTCGAGGGCGGTTATCGCGCCAATCGACGACCAGCGAAAGCAGGCAGGCGCGCCCGTCGGCCATGCGGATGGCCGCAGCAGGCCCGGTTGCTAATCCGGTGGCGGCCCGGTCGGCACCAGGGGCGGGTCCAGTATCGACAGCGTCAGCAGCAGCAGCGCGACCCCGACGAGCGCATAGCTGAAGCGCCCACGATCCACCCAGGCGTTGTAGAGTGCCGCGATGACTGCGAACCCCGCTTCGAATCTCGTCTCCCATCCTGGCGGAGACACGAAATGGATCAGTGTGAAGATAATAAAAATTGCAATTACTTCAATAAGTCGCAGGTCTCTGCCTTTGCTGTTCATGTCAGGCCGAGGCGCCGCGCCTTCGCGAGCCCATCCGACAAAGCCGCCCACGCAACGTCGGCGATAAATCCGCATCCGCAAGCGACCACCGCGCCCCATGGGCGTCAGCTGCTCGATGAAATGAATCAGCAGCGACGTCCCGCCGCAGACGTCCTGCCCGAAACCCTGCACGGCGCTCGAATTCCAGCCGATGGTCTGCCACGTCGAGGGGCATGCCGCGCACCACGGTTCGTTTCGCCGCCACGATGCACTGCCGACCCAGCGCGCCTCAAGCCCAATCCAGCAGCGCTGCGCTCAGGACGGGCGCGAAACCGAGCGGAACGTCAGATTGTAGCGCCACGCCCCGGTCGCTGCGTGGGTGCCGGGCTTGAGCGGTGCGACGCCGTGATAGGCCAGTCGCGAGGCGCCGCCCCACACCACCACGTCGCCATGCTCGAGCCGCACCCTGCGCACCGGGTCGCGTCGCGCCGGGCCGCCGAACAGGAACACGGCAGGCAGGCCGAGCGACACCGAGACGATCGGCTGGTCGAGATCCAGCTCGTCGCGGTCCTGGTGCAGCGTGAGCCGCGCGCCCGGTTCGTAGCGGTTGATCAGGCATGCCTCGGGACGGATCGGCGGATAGCCGGCACGCGACGCCGCGCGCCCGGCCAGGGACACGAACGCGTCGGGGAGCGGCGGCCAGGGCCGCCCGGTGAGCGGATCGACCGGTTCGTAGCGGTAGCCGCGCCGGTCGCTGACCCAGCCGAGTTCGCCGCAATTGGTCATCGCCACCGACATGGTGGCGCCGCCCGGCGTGACGAGATGGCGGAACGGCGAGCGCGACGCGACCGCCTGCATCTGGTCAAGCAGCACCGGCGCCGCCGCGCGCGCCAGGCCGGGCAGGATCATCGCCCCCGGCCTGAGCGGAACCGGCGACGGGTCCGACGGCAGCGAATCAAACAGCTCCATCGCCGCCGTTCCGGCTTCAGCCGGCCAGCACCCGCATCCCCGCCTTCATGTCCGACAGCACGAACGCGTCGGTCGCCTCGAACGGATAGATGATCTCGAGGAACAGGGTCTGCGTCGACAGGCCGTGCCGCGACCAGAACGACCGCAGGCCCTCGGCGGTGACCAGGCCGTCGGATGTGAAGTTCCAGTGCCGGTCGGCCAGGCCGTCGGTCTGCTGGATGTGGAAGCCGTCGATGTAGGCGCCGCACGTCGCCATCCAGTGCTCCATGTCGGCCTCGTCGCCGAACAGCGGCCGGAACAGCGCATGGCCCCAATCGACGAGCAGCCTGACCGGCACCTCTGTGTTGCCCTCGAGATCCCGCATCAGGCGCAGCGAATCCTGCGCGCTGGCCGGGAACTCGGTGGCCAGCGGCACCGGCTCGACGAGCAGGCGCTGCAACCCGGCCTGCCTGGCGTGCCGCGCCAGATCCACCCAGCTTTGCAGCGCATGCTGGTAGATGGTCTCGCGCCGCTGCGGATCGGCGGCGTCCTCGGCGCTGAACGAGCCGAACGGCATGCCGGTGGCGGCGACGCCCATCGCCGCCGTCATGTCGATCGCGCGGGAGAGATGCTCGCGGCCGAGCGCGCGCAGCTCCTCGGTCGGCGCCAGGAAATGGTTGTAGGTGTAGGAGGCCAGACCGCCGAAGGTGCTCTCGATGGCGCAGCCCGCGTCGCGGAACGCCCGCGCGTAGGCGGCCGCGCGGCGATCGCGCACCGCCGCCGGCCACCACGGATCGGTCAGGTCCCAGCTGTACTGCACGTGGCGCACGCCGAGATCGTCGCGCACGATCGCGGCCAGGCGTTCCGGATCCAGCCAGCGCTTGATGGCAAAGCAGAGATTGACGCCGAGTTTCATGTCCGTCGCTTGCATGGGCCTACTCCTCGCGCCGCAAATAGCGACGCGAAATCGAATCGAAGGAGATCGCCACGACGACGATGCCGCCGCTGACGATCGACTGCCAGTACGGCGACACGCCGTAGAGAACGATGATGTTCTCGATGATGCCGATGATCGCCGCACCCAGGATGGCGCCGATCGGGCTGCCGACGCCGCCGGTGGTGGCGACGCCGCCGATCACCGCGGCGGCGATCGGCGGCAGCACCCATTCCTCGCCGATCGAGGGCTGCGCGGTGCCCAGCCGGGCCACCATCAGGATGCCGGCGGTGGCCGACAGGAAGCCGGCGATCGCGAACACCGCGACACGCACTGCATCGACGCGTATGCCCAGCATGCGCGCCGCCGCCGGGTTGTTGCCGATCGCGTAGATGTAGCGCCCGAACGGAGTGCGGAACACCACCAGGGCGGCGATCGCCAGCATCGCCAGCATGACCAGGAACGGCAGCGGCAGCCCGAACACCAGCCCGCGGCCGAGGAAGCCGATATCGGTCGGGATCGAGGTGATGGCCACGCCCTTGGTGGCGACCAGGTTGACGCCGCCATAGACGCCGGCCATGCCGATCGTCAGCACCAGCGAATGCAGGCGCAGCCGCGTGACCAGCAGCCCGTTGAGCAGGCCGCAGCCGGTGCCGAGCAGCAGGCATAGCAGCAGCGACAGCCAGGGATTGAGCCCGACCTGCACCATCAGGATGCCGCCGGTCACCGCCGACAGGCCGCCGATCGCGCCGACCGACAGGTCCAGCTCGCCCAGGATCAGCAGCATCGCCTGGCCGATCGTCACCAGGCCGATGAAGGCCAGGGTGCGGACGATGATCACCATGTTGAACTGGGTCAGGAACTCAGGCGACAGCACCGCGGAGATCACGAAGATGATGACCAGCGCCGCCAGGACGCCGAGCGTCTGTGCGCCGGCGATCCCCCGCAACCGCTGGAGGAGGGAGGGCTGCGACCGGCCCTGGCCGTTGTCAGCGAGCATGTTGGGTTCCTTCAGCGCCGATGATGGCGGCGACCAGCGTGTCGGTATCGGTGCGATCGGTGTCGAAGCTGCCGGTCAGGCGGCCGTGATACAAAGTGACGATGCGGGTGGCGCAACGCCGCAGCTCCGCCATTTCCGACGAGACCAGGATCACGCCGATGCCTTCCTCGGCGAGCCGCTGGATGATCTTGTAGATCTCGACCTTGGTGCGGATATCGATGCCCTTGGTCGGTTCGTCGAAGATCAGCAGCCGCGGCCGGCATTCCATCGCCCGGCCGATGATCGCCTTCTGCTGGTTTCCGCCGGACAGGAAACGGATCTTCTTCTCCGGGCTCGATGTCTTGATGTCGTAGTCGCGGATCACCTTGTCGACGATCCCGGCCTCGGCGCGCATCGAGATCAGCCCGGAGCCGCCGGTACGGCGCAGCAGCGAGATGCCGATATTCTCGCGCACGCTGAGCAGCGGCAGGATGCCATCCTGCTTGCGCTCCTCCGACAGGTAGATCATGCCGTTGGCGACCGAGAGATCCGGCCGGCCGAGCCGCCACGGCTTGCCCTCGAACACCGCCGAGCCGGCGGTGGCGGGCTGGGTGCCGAACAGGGTCTGCACCAGCTCGGTCCTGCCGGCGCCGACCAGTCCGGCGAACCCCAGCACCTCGCCCTTTCGCAGGCTGAAGGACACGTCGGCAAAGCCGCGTCCGCTCAGCCCGTTGACCTCCAGGATCGGCGGGCCGGAGACGCCGTGACGCGGCTGGAAGGTCTGGTCCAGCGTGACGTCGTCGCCCGACATCATGCGGATCAGGCCGCGCTCGTCGAGATCGCGCATCGCGCCGTGGCCGACGGTGCGGCCGTTGCGCAGTACCGTCACGCAGTCGCCGAGCGCGAACATCTCGTCCATCTTGTGCGAGACGAAGATGATCGCATGGCCGCTCTCGCGGAGTTGCCGAAGCTGCAGGAACAGCCGCTCGGTTTCGGCGTGGGTGAGCGAGGAGGTCGGCTCGTCGAGGATCAGGACCTTGAAGTCCTTGTTGGTGGCGGCACGGGCGATCTGCAGCAGCTGCTGGTCCGACACCGCGATCGACCCTGCCTGCTGTCCCGGCCGGGCACGGATCGCGAACCGCTCCAGATAGGGCTCGGCGGCCCGGTTCAGCGCCGCCTGCGACAAGGTGGCGCCGGAGAAGCCGGACTTGCTGAACGGCATGAACAGGTTCTCGGCGACGCTCATGTGCCGGAACAGGGTGAGTTCCTGCGGCACATAGGCGATTGAATCGAACCTGCCGCGCTCGGCCAGCGCGTCCTGGCCGCCGATCGTGATGCTGCCGCTGTCGGGACGCATCACGCCGGTCAGGATGCGGATCAGCGTCGACTTGCCGGCGCCGTTCTCGCCGGCGAACACGTGCACCGTGCCGAGATCGACGGACAGGCGCACCGCGTCGAGCGCCACCACGCCGGGAAAGGTCTTGCGGAGGTCGCTGACCTCAAGGAACGACATGGCGGCGCTGCCCCGTCGCGTCAGTGGTTCGCCGCCGCCGCGTATTGCGCGACGTTGTCCTTGGTGATGGTGGCGATACCGGTGTCGATCAGCTTCGGCGTCTTGTGGCCGAGCGCCGTCTGCCAGGCGGCCATCACCGACCAGTAGCCCTGCATCTCCGGCTTGGTGGAGGAGGACGAATCCGCCACCCCGTCCTTGATGAGCTGGATCATGTCGGTCAGGTTATCCATGCCGACTTCCTTGACCTTGCCGATCTTGCCGGCCTCGCGGATCGCCTGGCCGATGCCGACCGGACCCGAGGCGTCGCACGCCACCCAGCCGGCTAGGTTGGGATGCGCCAGCATGATCGCCGCCGCCTGCTTCTGCGCGGTCTCGATGCTGTCATTGTCGATGCCTGTCGCCACCACCTTGATGCCCGGATACTTGGCGAAGGTCGCCTGATGGCAGCGGGCGCGGATCGCGTGGTTCGGAGCGGTCGGCACGCCCATCATGATCGCGACTTCGCCCTTGCCGTCGAGCAGCTTGACCAGCCGTTCCGACGCGATCGAGGCCTGTTCGCAGAAATCGTTGCCGACACTGGTGAGATCCATTCCAGCCGGCGCCACGGAGTCGAACACGATCACCGGTATCTTCTGGCCGAGCGCCTCCTCCAGCACGGCGCGGTTACCTTTCTCGTCGAGCAGATCGACGATGATGCCGTCCGGCCGGGTGGAGATCGACCGCTCGATGATGTCGTTCTGCTCGACGACGTCGGCATGCTGCGGCGCGCGATATTCGATCGACACCTTGCGCCCGGTCAGCTTGGCCAGGTCGTCGGCGGCCGCATGGGCGCCGTTATTGACCTTGTCGAACCAGGGATGCACCGCCTTGGGGATCAGGACGAAGCGCAGCGGCTTGGCGTCGTCGGCGGTGGCGGGCGGACAGAGGCCGGCGATTGGCAGGATCAGCGCCACGGCGCCGAGCAGGGAGCGGAGTTTCATGGTCTTGGTTTCCTTTGGTTTCTTGTCGGTTCGATGCCGCCATCGGCCGGCGGCGCGCAGCGCCCCGCCCGGCCGGACAACAGCGCCCGGCCGACCGCCTCGTCGGTGACCAGGCGCTTGACGTAGCCGCCACGAATGACGCTGCCGATGATCGCCTGCTTGTAGAGCCCGCCCGCAGCCAGGATCGATTCGGGCAGCCTTCGCAACGCCTCGGGCGACAGCGCCATGATCCGGCGGTTGATCGGATGGTCGACCGGCCTGCCATCCTCGTCGAGGAACATGCCCAGCACCTCGCCGATCGCGCCGGCGGCGCGCAGCGTGTCGATCTCCTGGACCGTGATCGAGGTGGCGGCGAAGATCTGCTGCCGGTCGGACAGGTCGCCGCAGGTCACCAGGCCGATATCGGCGTTGCGCGCATCGGCCAGCACCGCGGCCAGCGGCTCGTAATCCTGCAACGCAGCGAAGCTCGCCTCGTCGGGATAGTACAGCAGCGACGGGATGTGCTGACAGCCGGCGCCGACGACCCGGGCCAGTTCGCTGGCGGCCTCGAAACTGTCGGCCCGCAGGCTGGCATCCGGCCGGCCCATCATCGCGATCACCCGGCCGCCCGGCACCGGCCGGCTCAGCTTGCGCGCCACCGACAGCAGGGTCTGGCCCCAGCCGACGCCGATCGTCTGCCCCGGCCGCAACAGGCCGTCGAGCATGGTGCCGGCCGCCTCGCCGATCACCCGCTTCTGCTGATCGATCTCCGACATCGCCGGCACGATGGCGACGTCGCGCAATCCGAACGCCTGCTTCAGCGCTTCCTCGAGCGCCACGCATTCGGCGAGCGGCATGCGGATCTCGATGTTCACGGCGCCGCTGGCCTTGGCCTGGCCGATGATGCGGTTCACGCGCAGGCGGGTGATGCCGAGTTCGTCGGCGATCTCCTGCTGGGTCTTGTTGCCGATATAGTAGTACCAGACCACACGGGCATTGAGATGGTGCGCCGACGCGTCGGAGCCGGTTGCCGGCTCGGTGCCGGCCTCGGCGACGCGCGACAGCTCGGCAGGTTTCAACGCCACGCCCGGCGCTATTCGAGGTTGGTGTGGCGAGCGGCCATCGCCTCGACGCTGATCCCGAGCCGCGCGCGCAACGCCCGCACCAGACACTCAAACAGCACGAACTGCGCGCCTTCGAACACCGACCCCATCGGCAGCACCCCGTCGCCGCCGGCATCGTCAGCATCGGCCATGGTGCGGGCGTGGATCGCCAGCACCAGGTCGGCCTGCCGCGCGCAGGCCCCGCCCGGCTGGCTGGTGACCACCAGGGTCCGGGCGCCGGCATCGCGCGCCACACGCATCAGCGCCGCCACGGTCCCGAAATGCCCCGGCCCGGCGGAGGCGATCAGCAGATCGCCCTGCCCGATGCCGGGCGTCGTCATGTCGCCGACCGGCGTCGCCTGCAGCCCGAGATGGAACAGCCGCATCGCCAGACCGCGCATCTGCAGCCCCTCGCGGCCGACCCCGTGCAGCGCGATGCGGCGCGCCGCAGCGATCGCCTCGACCGCCGCCGCGAAGCCGGCCTGGTCGATGCTGTCGCCGACCGCGCCGATCTCGCCCACCGCGGCCGCGAACAGGGACCGGATATCGTGCTGATCGGCCATCGGCAAATGTCTTCCCCCAGGACGCGGCCCTTATCGGGCCTGTCCTGGCTGGATACAATGGCATTTCCAGATTTTCAAGTGTATTCGACGTTCAGCCGGTGGTGCGGGTCAGCGTGCGCAGGGTGACAAATTCCTCGGCGGAGGTCGGGTGCAGGCCGATGGTGCGGTCGAAATCCTGCTTGGTGAGGCCGGCGGTCACGGCGATCGCCAGCCCCTGCATCATCTCCGGGGCGTCGTCGCCCAGCATGTGGGCGCCGACCACCACCTGGCTGGCCTGCTCGACCACCAGTTTCATCACCGTGCGCCGGTTGCGGCCGCTGAGCGCGTGCCGCATCGGCGTGAAGCTGGCGAGGTAGATGTCGGCCGGTCCGCGCGCCGCGGCCTCGGCCTCGGTCAGCCCGACGCTGGCGAGCGGCGGCGAGAAGAACACCGCTTTCGGCGTGGTGTCGAAGGACCAGTCGCGCCGCGCCGTGCCGTAGAGCCGGTCGGCCAGCATGTGGCCCTCGGCGATCGCCACCGGCGTCAGGTTCATCCGGTTGGTCACGTCGCCGATCGCGTAGATGCCCGGCTGCGAGGTCTCGCCCTGCGCATCGACCACGATCCGCCCGCCCTCGGTGGTGGCGACGCCCGCCGCCTCCAGCCCGAGCCCATCGACGTTCGGCGTGCGTCCGGTGGCGAAGAACACCAGATCGGTATGCCAGCCGCTGCCGTCGTCGAGCGTCACCGACAGCGCGCCGCCGTCGCGGGCGATCCGCGACGGGCTGCGTCCGGGATGGATGGCGATGCCGCGGCGCGCGGTGATGGCCTCCGCCAGCGCCACGCGCAGATCCTCGTCGAAGCCGCGCAGCGGCAGGTCCTGGCGATAGACCAGCTGCACCTGGGAGCCGAGGCCGGCGAAGATCCCAGCGAACTCGATGCCGATATAGCCGCCGCCGACGATCGTCACCCGCTCGGGCCGCTCGATCAGGTGGAACGCCTGGTCGGAGACGATGCCCAGCTCATGGCCGTCGATGCCGGTATGCACCGCCGGCTTGCCGCCGGTGGCGATCACGATCCGCTCGGCGGTGAAACGCCGTGGCGCGAAGGCCGGATCAAGCGGGCCCGGCTCCACCACTACGCTGTGCGGCCCCTCCAGCCGCGCCCGTCCCTCGACCATGGTCACGCCGGCGGCGCCCAGCATCCGCGTATAGGCGCCGTTCAGCCTCGCGACCTCGCGGTCCTTGGCCGCGATCAGCGCGCCCCAATCATGCCGGCCGGGCTCGGCGTCGCGCCAGCCGAAGCCGCGCGAATCCTGGGCGAGGTCGCCATATTCGCTGGCCTGCATCATCAGCTTCTTCGGCACGCAGCCGAGATTGACGCAGGTCCCGCCCCAGTGTCGGCTCTCCGCCACCACGACCCGCGCGCCATGGCCGCCGGCGATGCGCGCGCACCGCACGCCGCCGGAGCCGCCGCCGATCACGAACAGATCAACATCGTAGCCCATCGTGGTTCCCCGTCGGCGGCGGCGTCTATTTCTGCGCGAACGCCTTCTCGACGACGTAGGCGCCCGGCTTGGCGTTGTTGCCCTCGTCGAAGCCGCGCGATTCGAGCATCGCCTCGAGATCGGCCAGCATCGCCTCGCTGCCGCAGATCATCACCCGGTCCAGCGCCGGATCGATCGGCTCGATCCCCAGATCGGCGAACATCTTGCCGCTCTCGATCAGGTCGGTCAGGCGGCCGGTGGTCTGGTATTCCTCTCTGGTGACGGTGGGGTAGTAGCGCAGCTTCGCCGCGACCTCCTCGCCCAGGAACTCGTGCCGAGGCAGTTCGTGGCGGATATGGTTGGCATAGGCCAGTTCGCCCGACACCCGCACCCCGTGCGCCAGGATCACCCGGTCGAACCGGTCGTACACCGCCGGATCCTTGATCAGCGCCAGGAACGGCGCCAGGCCGGTGCCGGTGGCCAGCAGGTAGAGGTTGCGCCCTGGCCGCAGGTTGTCGACCAGCAGGGTGCCGGTCGGCTTGCGCCCGACCAGCACGATGTCGCCGGGGACGATCTTGCAGAGCTGCGAGGTCAGCGGCCCGTCCGGCACGGCGATGCTGAGGAACTCCAGCTGGTCCTCGTAATTGGCGCTGGCGATCGAGTAGGCGCGCAGCAGCGGCTTGCCGTCGATCTCCAGCCCGATCATCGCGAACTGGCCGTTCTCGAACCGCAGGCTCTGGTCACGGGTGGTGGTGAAGGAGAACAGCCGGTCGGTCCAGCGCGTCACCGTCAGCACCGTCTCCGGGCTGAGATGGCCATAGCTCTTGGTCGGCGGCGCCAGCACGGACGTTGCGTGATTCAGTACCGTGTCCGACATTTGGCTCATGCTCCAGTTCGCTGCCCATGATTCTCCGGCGCGCCTTCACATATGGAAGACGCGCCCGCCTTGCCAGGGTGGATGCCACATGGCTGGGGGCTGCGTCGCGCGGCGCCGGCCGCGCGCCGGGGCGGTTATCAAGCGGCGCCCGCCGCGCGCCGGGGTTCGAACGCCACCGTGAGCCGGGCTGAGGACGCGCCCGCGCTCGACCCCGGCCTGGCCGTCAGCCGGCTGCTCGGCGCGCGCTGCCCGGTGCTGCATCCCGGCCATGTCTGGCTGGCCGGGGCCGGTCCCGGCGATCGCGGCCACCTGACCCTGCATGCGCTGTGCGGCCTGATCCAGGCCGACGTCATCGTCTACGACGCGCTGGTCGATCCGGGCGTGCTCGAGCTGGCGCGGCCCGAGGCGAGCCGGGAGTTCGCCGGCAAGCGCGGCGGGAGACCCTCGATCCATCAGGGCGACATCTCGGCGCGGCTGGTCGCCCTCGCCCGCGACGGCCGACGGGTGCTGCGGCTGAAGGGTGGCGACCCCTACGTATTCGGTCGCGGCGCCGAGGAGGCGCTGGTCCTGGCCGAGCACCAGGTGCCGTTCCGGATCGTGCCCGGGCTGACCGCCGGCCTCGCCGGGCTCGCCGCCGCCGGCATCCCGGCCACGGTGCGCGGCATGAACCAGGCGATCGTGCTGGCCACCGGCCACAGCGCCGAGGGCGAGATCGACCCGGTGGCGTCGCTGGACTGGGCGGCGATCGCCCGTCTCGACCAGCCGATCGTGCTCTACATGGCGATCCGCACCATGGCGCAGATCGCGCCGCGGTTGATCGTCGGCGGGATGTCGCCGGACATGCCGGCGGCGGTGATCTCGCGTGCCGCGACCGCCGATCAGTCGCTGCTGCTCGGCACTATCTCGACTCTGCCCGGCCTGATCGCCGAAACCCCGCCGCCCACCCCGGCGCTGATCGTGATCGGCGGCATCGTCAGGATGCGCGCGCTGCTGGGCGGCCTCGCCGCCGATGCCAGCGCGGTGCTGGGGTGTCTCTAGGTCAGCCGCGCTCCCAGAGCAGGTCGGCGCGCCCGTCGTCGTTGAGGTGACGCGCC
>CAZZZA010000051.1:0-18309 GCA_964658455.1 uncultured Lichenihabitans sp. | reverse complement strand
GCGGTGCAGAAGGCGAATTCCGGCCATCCCGGCACGCCGATGTCGCTCTCGCCGGCCGCCTACGTGCTGTGGAACGACCTGCTGCGCTACGATCCGAAGGATCCGGCCTGGCCGAACCGCGACCGCTTCGTGCTGTCGGTCGGCCATGCCTCGATGCTGCTCTACTCGCTGATCACGCTGGCCGGGATCGTCGAGGCGACCGGCTCGACGAAGCCGTCCCTGACCGTGGACGACCTGAAGCAGTTCCGCCAGCTCAGCAGCAAGACGCCGGGCCATCCCGAGTATCGTTTCACGTCCGGGGTCGAGACCACCACCGGCCCACTCGGACAGGGTTGCGGCAATTCGGTCGGCATGGCGATGGCGCAGCGCTGGCTGGCCGAGCGCTACAACAAGCCGGGCTTCCCGGTGTTCGACTACCATGTCTGGGTGTTCAGCGGCGACGGCGACAACATGGAAGGCGTTGCCAGCGAGGCTGCGTCGCTCGCCGGCCACATGAAGCTGTCGAACCTCACCTGGCTCTACGACAGCAACCAGATCAGCATCGAGGGCTCGACCGACCTCGCCTTCACCGAGGACACCCACAAGCGCTTCGAGGCCTATGGCTGGAACGTGCTCGAGGTGAAGGATGCCGAGGACCGCGCCCTGCTGCGCGAGCGCTTCGAGCAGGCCCGCGCGCAGGATGGCGCGGAGGGCGGCCGTCCGACCCTGATCGTCGTGCACAGCCAGATCGCGCACGGCGCGCCGAAGAAGGCCGGCACCGCGGCGGCGCACGGCGAGCCGCTCGGCGCCGAGGAGATCCGGGGCGCCAAGAAGTTCTTCGGCTGGCCCGAGGACGCGCAGTTCCTGATCCCCGACGGGGTGATGGAACATTTCCAGGACGGCATCGGCAAGCGCGGCGCGGCGCAGAACGCCGAATGGGCCGAGATGATGCGCCGCTACCGGTCGGAATACCCCGACCTCGCCGCCGAACTCGACATGATCGGCAAGCATGCGCTGCCGGTCGGCTGGGACAAGGAGATCCCGACCTACGACACCGACGCCAAGGGCGTGGCCTCGCGCGAGAGTTCCGGCAAGATCCTGAACGCGATCGCCCCGCACGTGCCGTGGATGATCGGCGGCGCCGCCGACCTGTCGCCCTCCACCAAGACCAACCTGACCTTCCAGGGCGCCGGCAGCTTCCAGCCGAACGACTATGCCGGCCGCAACCTGCATTTCGGCGTGCGCGAGCATGCGATGGGCTCGATCTGCAACGGCATCGCGCTGTCCGGTGTGCGCGCCTACTGCTCCGGCTTTCTGATCTTCTCCGACTACATGAAGCCGCCGATCCGTCTGTCGGCGATCATGGAACTGCCGGTCATCTACATCTTCACCCATGACAGCATCGGCGTCGGCGAGGATGGCCCGACCCACCAGCCGATCGAGCAGCTGGCCCAGCTTCGCGCCACGCCCGGTCTGGTGACCATCCGGCCTGGTGATTCCAACGAGGTCGCGGAGGCGTGGCGCTTCATCATGCCGCTCACCGAGCATCCGGTGGCGCTGATCCTGAGCCGGCAGGCGCTGCCGACGCTCGATCGCGGCAAGTATGCCGCGGCCAGCGGCCTGGCCCGCGGCGCCTACGTGCTCGCCGATTGCGACGGCACGCCGGACGTGATCCTCATGGCGACCGGCTCCGAGCTGCATCTGGTGGTCGATGCCTACGAGACGCTCACCGACGAGGGCGTCAAGGCGCGCGTGGTCTCGATGCCGTCGTTCGACCTGTTCGAGAAGCAGGACGAGGCCTACCGCGAAAGCGTGCTGCCGAAGGCCGTCACCGGACGCGTCGCGGTCGAGCAGGCGTCCTCGTTCGGATGGGACCGCTATGTCGGCTTCACCGGCACCATCATCGCCATGCACAGCTTCGGCGCCTCGGCGCCGCTCAAGGACCTGCTGACCAAGTTCGGCTTCACGCCGGAGAAAGTGCTGGAGGCGGCGCGGGCGCAGGCACGCGGCGCGAAAACCTAACCGGGCAAGGGCGGACCGCCCGGTTCAGACTGCCATTGCAACGATCGAAACCAAGGACCGAAGGCATGAACGTGATCCAGAATTCGCAGGGCGCCGGGGGCGCACAGGATGCGGGAAACCCGTTGCGCCAGCTGGAGCAGTTCGGGCAGTCGCCTTGGTTGGATTTCATCCAGCGCTCGTTCATCGAGAATGGCAGTCTGGCCGCCCTGGTGCGTGACGACAAACTCAAGGGCGTCACCTCCAACCCGGCCATCTTCGAGAAGGCCATGGGCCACGGCACCGACTACGACACGCAGCTGAAGGCGATCGTCGAGTCGGGCAACACCGACGTCTCGGAGATCTACGAGACGATGGCGATCGACGACATCAAGGCGGCCGCCGACGTGCTCCACCCGGTCTGGGAGGAGACCAAGGGCGTCGACGGCTATGTCAGCCTCGAGGTCTCGCCCTATCTCGGCATGCAGGCAGAGCCGACCATCGTCGAGGCGCGCCGGCTCTGGAAGGCGGTCGCCAAGAAGAACCTGATGGTGAAGATCCCCGGCACCGCGCCGTGCGTGCCGGCGATCCGCACCGCCATCTCCGAGGCGATCAACGTCAACGTGACGCTGCTGTTCTCGCTCGATGCCTACAAGAAGGTTCTCGAGGCTTACATTGCCGGGCTCGAGGATCGCCATGCCAAGGGCGAGAGCGTCGCCGGCATCGCCTCGGTCGCCAGCTTCTTCGTCAGCCGCATCGACGGGCTGATCGACAAGGCGATCGACACCAGGATCAAGGACGGCGACAAGGACAGCGAGACGCTGAAGTCGCTGCGCGGCAAGGTGGCGATCGCCAACGCCAAGATGGCGTATCAGCATTATCTCGAGGTCTCCGCCAGCCCGCGCTGGCAGACGCTGCAGCAGGCCGGCGCGATGCCGCAGCGTCTGCTGTGGGCCTCCACCGGGGTGAAGGACAAGGCCTACAGCGACGTGCTCTATTGCGAGGAGCTGGTCGGCGTCGACACCGTTAACACCATGCCGCCGGCGACGATGGATGCGTTCCGCGACCACGGATCGGTGCGCAACGCGCTGGTCGAGGATGTCGACGGCGCCAGGAAGGTTCTCGCCGACGCCGAGCGTCTCGGTCTCGATCTGGACGGCGTGACCACGAAGCTGGTCAAGGACGGCGTCGACGCGTTCGCCGATTCCTTCGACGCGCTGCTGGGCGCGGTGGCGGCGAAGAAGGCCGACATGGCCGGCGACATGCTCGCGATCAGCAGCGTGGCGCTGCCCGGCGATCTCGACCAGGCGGTGCAGGCCGAACTCGAGTCCTGGCGCAAGGACGGCACCGTGCGTCGCATCTGGGAGCGCGACGCCTCGGTCTGGACCGGCAAGGACGAGGCGAGCTGGCTGCGCTGGCTCGACATCGTCGATGACCGCATCGCCCATCTCGACGAACTGACCGCGTTCCAGGCCGAGGTCGCCGCCAAGGGCTTCACCTCGGTGCTGCTGCTCGGCATGGGCGGCTCCAGCCTCGGTCCGGAAGTGCTGGCCCGCACCTTCGGCACCCAGGCCGGCTTCCCGGCCCTGCACGTGCTCGACAGCACCGACCCGCAGCAGGTGGCGCGCTTCGAGGGCAAGGTCGATCTCGCCACCACGCTGGTGGTGGTCAGCTCCAAGTCCGGCGGCACGCTCGAGCCGAACATTCTCAAGGCGTACTTCTTCGACAAGATGCGCAAGGCGGTGGGCGATGCGGCGGGATCGCATTTCGTCGCCGTGACCGATCCCGGCTCGCACATGGAGGACGTCGCCCGGAAGGACGGTTTCTGGAAGATCTTCCACGGCGAGAAGCAGATCGGCGGCCGCTACTCGGTGCTGTCGAATTTCGGCCTGGTGCCGGCCGCGGCGATGGGGCTGGACCTGAAGGAGTTCCTGTCCAACGCCGAGCGCATGGCTAAGGCCTGCTCCGCCGCGACCCCGCCGAAACAGAATCCCGGCGTGCTGCTCGGCGCCGTGCTGGGCGTGGCCGGCAAGACCGGCCGGGACAAGGTGACCATCGTCGCCTCGCCGGCGATCGCCGACCTCGGCGCCTGGCTGGAGCAGCTTCTGGCTGAATCCACCGGCAAGGATGGCAAGGGTCTGGTGCCGATCGATGGCGAGACGCCGGCGTCGCCCGCGCAGTACGGCACCGACCGCGTGTTCGCCTATCTGCGTCTGGCCGGCGGCGTCGATGCCGCGCAGGAGTCGGCGATCGCCGCCCTGCGCGATGCCGAACAGCCGGTGGTGACGATCACGCTGGCGAACACGCAGCAGATCGCCCAGGAGTTCTTCCGCTGGGAGTTCGCCACCGCGGTGGCGGGTTCGATCCTCGGCATCAACCCGTTCGATCAGCCCGACGTCGAGGCGAGCAAGATCGAGACCAAGAAGCTGACCGACGCCTACAACAGCAGCGGCGCGCTGCCGCCCGAGGCGCCGTTCGCGGTCGATGGCGATTTCGCGTTCTTCGCCGACGAGAGCAACGCCCAGGCGCTGGGCAAGGGGACGCTGGAGCAGATCCTGACCGCACATCTGGGTCGTGCCGGCGCCGGCGACTATGTCGGCCTGCTCGCATACATCGAGCGCGACGATGCCAGCATCGCCTGGATCCAGGACGCCAGGCTGGCGATCCGCGACGCCAGGCATGTGGCGACCGCGGCTGAGTTCGGGCCGCGCTTCCTGCACTCGACCGGCCAGGCCTACAAGGGCGGCCCGGCCAGCGGCGTGTTCCTGCAGATCACCGCCGACGACGCGGCGGATCTCGCCGTCCCGGAGGCGCGCTACAGCTTCGGCATCGTCAAGGCGGCGCAGGCACGGGGCGATTTCGACGTGCTGGCCGAGCGGGGCCGTCGCGCGCTCCGCGTGCACATCAAGGGCGGGCTGCAGGCCGGGCTGGAGCGCCTCGGCGCGGCGATCCGCACCGCCGTTGCCTGACATCAAACCGCCCGGCGCCGCGACGGTGCCGGGCCCGTTTCTGGACCATAGCAGCACGCGCCGCCCGGTCTTGCCGGGGACGCCATCCAACGAGGGTCGCTACCATGCAGATCGGCATCATCGGACTTGGACGGATGGGTGGAAACATCTCGGTTCGGCTCTCCAAGCACGGGCACGAGGTCGTCCTGTTCGACCGCGACCCGGCGGTGGTGGCGAAGGTCAATGATCGTGCCGACAAGAGCCAGCCGGCCAACGATCTGACGGACATGGTCGCCAAGCTCGCATCGCCGCGGGTGATCTGGGTGATGCTGCCGGCCGGCCGCGTCACCGAGGAGACCATCGAGCATCTCGGCGAGATGCTCGAGGCCGGCGACATCATCATCGATGGCGGCAACAGCTACTACAAGGACGACATCCGCCGCGCCCGGGTGCTGGCGAAGAAGAACATCCACTATGTCGATGTCGGCACCTCCGGCGGCGTCTACGGGCTGGATCGCGGCTATTGCATGATGATCGGCGGCGCCAAGGAGGCGGTCGACCATATCGACCCGATCCTGTTCGCGCTGGCGCCGGGAATCGGCGACGTCGAGAAGACCCCCGGCCGCGATGCCGAGGGCCTCGATCCGAAAGCCGAGCAGGGCTACCTGCATTGCGGCGCGGCAGGCTCCGGCCATTTCGTCAAGATGGTTCACAACGGCATCGAATACGGATTGATGCAGGCCTTCGCCGAGGGCTTCGATGTGCTGCGGAACAAGAACTCCGGCGATCTGCCGGAGGAGGAACGCTTCGACCTCAACATGGCCGACATCGCCGAGGTTTGGCGCCGCGGCAGCGTGATCTCGTCCTGGCTGCTCGATCTCTGCGCGAACTCGCTCGCCAAGGACAACAGCCTCGGCAACTTCACCGGCCAGGTCGCGGATTCCGGCGAGGGACGCTGGACCATCGAGGCGGCGATCGAGGAGGCGGTGCCGGTGCCGGTGCTCAGCCAGGCGCTGTATACGCGCTTCCGCAGCCGCTCCGGCAACAATTTCGGCGAGAAGCTGCTCTCGGCGATGCGCTTCCAGTTCGGCGGCCATGTCGAGCAGCACGACACCAAGACCAAGCACGGCGCCGACGTGCCGATGACGAAAAGCTGACGATGCTGGAAAGCCTCGAACTCGAGCCGGGCGAACTGCCGGACGGCGAGATCCATGATGCGGGCCCGCGGCGCAGCCCGCCCTGCACGATGGTGATCTTCGGCGGCGGCGGCGACCTGACCCGGCGGCTGCTGGTGCCGGCGATCTATAATCTGGTCGGCGCCGGTCTGCTCGACGAGGGTTTCTCGATCATCGCCGTCGACTGGTCGGACCTGGATACCGAGAGCCTGCGCGCGCAGCTCGGCGAGACGATGCGCCAGTTCGTCGCGCAGCGACGCGCGAGTGCGGCAGCGCTGCAGGAGGAGAACTGGGCGTGGCTCAGCCAGCGCGTCTCGTTCCTGCGCGGCGCGTTCGACGACAGCCAGACCTATCAGACGCTGTCGTCGCTGTGCGGCGTCGGCAGCTGCGTGTTCTACCTCGCGGTGGCGGCCAGGTTCTTCGCGCCGATCGTGCGCCAGCTCGACGCCGCCGGCCTGACCGGCGAGACCGAGACCCGGTTCCGGCGCGTGGTGGTGGAAAAGCCGTTCGGCTCGGATCTCACCTCCGCGCGCGATCTCAACGCGCAGCTGCGCAACGCGCTCGACGAGAGCCAGATCTACCGGATCGATCATTATCTCGGCAAGGAAACGGTCCAGAACATCCTGGCGCTGCGCTTCTCCAACGGCTTCTTCGAGCCGCTCTGGAACCGCCAGAACATCGACCATGTGCAGATCACCGCGGCCGAGACGGTGGGCGTCGAGAAGCGCGGCCGCTTCTACGAGACCACCGGCGCACTGCGCGACATGGTGCCGAACCACATCATGCAGCTGCTGGCGATGGTGGCGATGGAGGCGCCGATCTCGTTCGACGCCGATGCGGTGCGCGACGAGAAATCCAAGGTGCTGGCCGCGGTGCGCGAATTGTCGCCCGGTGACATCGTGCGCGGACAGTACGATGCGGGCAGCATCGCCGGCCGGCCGCTGGTCGCCTACCGCGACGAGCCCGACGTGTCGCCGCAATCGGGCACCGAGACCTTCGTGGCGATGAAGCTGACGATCGACAACTGGCGCTGGGCCGGGGTGCCGTTCTACATGCGGACCGGCAAGCGCCTGAGCACGCGCAAGACCGAGATCGCGATCCATTTCAAGCAGGCGCCCTATGCGCTGTTCCGCGATACGCCGGTCGACAAGCTGACCCCCAACATCATGGTGCTGCAGATCCAGCCGTCGGAAGGCGTGACGATGCAGTTCTCCGCCAAGGTGCCGGGGCCCACCGTCAAGCTCGGCGGCGTGCGCATGAAGTTCGACTATGCGGACTGGTTCCAGGAAGGCCCGAGCACCGGCTACGAGACGCTGATCTATGACTGCCTGATCGGCGATGCGACCCTGTTCCAGCGCGCCGACAACGTCGAAGCCGGCTGGGCGGTGGTGCAGCCGGCGCTCGATGCCTGGGCGGCCGGGCAGGGGTCGCTGCATCTCTATGCCGCCGGCAAGGCGGGGCCGGATGCCGCGGACGCGCTGCTGGCGCGCGACGGGCGACACTGGCTGAGGCTGAACGCATGACGCGCCGGCGGATCCGACTGCTGGTCTCCGATGTCGACGGCACCCTGATCGGCTCCGACAAGCGCCTGGCGCCGGCGACGATCGACGCGGTGCGCGCGCTCGGTTCGGCGGGGATCGGGCTCTGCCTGGCCAGCAGCCGCTCGGTGCAAGGCATGGCGATGTATCTCGGCGAACTCGGGCTCGACACGCCCGCGGCCGGGCTGAACGGCGCCGAGATCGTCGCCGCCGACGGCACGGTGCTGGAGCGCCGGGCGCTGGAGCCGGCGGTCGCGCGGCAGGCGATCGAGACCCTGACCCGGCACGGTATCGAGTGCTGGCTGTTCACCGACAAGGCCTGGTTGATCCGCGATGCGGCCGGCGCGTTCGTGCCGCGCGAGCAGAAGGCGGTGCAGATCGCCCCGACCGTGGTCGAGAGCTTCGACGGGCATTTCGGCGCGGTCGGCAAGATCATGGGCGCCACCACGGATTATCCACTGCTGGAGCGGGTCGAGGCCGAGCTGCAGGGCCTGCTCGGCGACCGGGTGAATGCGCACCGCTCCTCGCCCTGGTATCTCGACATCACCCACCCGGATGCGAACAAGGGCAGCGCGGCGCTCAGGCTGGCGGCCTTGCTGGGCGTCGGGCGCGACGAGCTCGCGTGCATCGGCGACATGGACAACGACATCGCCATGCTGAACGTGGCCGGACTGTCGATCGCGATGGGCAACGCGCCCGACCACGTGAAGGCAGCGGCGCAGCACGTGACCGACACCAACAACGACGAAGGCTGGGCCCGGGCCGTGCGCACCCTGGTGTTGCCGCAGCCGCTCTCGGACACCGCACCAGGAGAGTCTTCATGAGCCCCTCTGCCGGGAACATCCGTCTGGTGCTGGCCGATGTCGACGGCACGCTGGTCACCAGGGAGAAGCTGCTGACCGCGCGCGCGATCGCCGCGGTGCGGGCCCTGCGCGAGCGCGGCATCCGCTTCGCCCTGACCAGCGGCCGGCCGCCGCGCGGCATGGCGATGCTGATCGAGCCGCTGGGCATCAGCGAGCCGATCGCCGGCTTCAATGGCGGGCTGTTCGTCAAGCCGGATTTCTCGATCATCGAGGCCAAGGTCCTGCCGGGCGACGTAGCGCGCCAGACCGTGGAGCTGCTGCGGGGGTCCGGCCTGGATGTGTGGGTCTATAGCGGCGAAGACTGGCTGGTCCCCGACGCGGACGGCCCGCACGTCGCCCGCGAGAAATGGACGGTGAAGTTCGACCCGACCGTCACCGGGGATTTCGGCGCGGCGCTGGACAAGGCGGTCAAGATCGTCGGCATCAGCGACGATACCGCCCTCATGCAGAAGGTCGAGAAGCAGGCGCAGGCGGCACTCGGCAGCCACGCCTCGGCCGCGTGCTCGCAGCCGTATTATCTCGACGTGACCCACCCGGAGGCCAACAAGGGCGGCGTCGTCGAGCGCCTGGTGGCGATGCTGGGCATCCCTGCCTCCGCTATCGCCACGCTGGGCGATCAGCCCAACGACGTGCTGATGTTCGAGAAGAGCGGCCTGTCGATCGCGATGGGCCAGGCCAGCGATGCGGTGAAGGCCAAGGCGACGCTGGTCACAGACTCCTCCGAGGCGGACGGTTTCGCCAAGGCGATCGAGCAGCACATACTGGGACAGGGCCGATGAGCATGGATGCACCGGGCGGCCGGGTGGAAACCATGGCCGACGCCGAGGCGGTCGCCCAGCGCGCCGCCGCGCTGCTGACCGAACGGGCGCTGGCCAGCACCGGCCGGTTCGTGATCGCGCTCTCCGGCGGCTCGACCCCGAAACGGCTCTACGAGATCCTGGCCGGGCCGGAATACGCGCAGCGCTTCCCGTGGGACCGCACCATCCTGCTGTTCGGCGACGAACGGTTCGTGCCGCCGGATGACGCCTCCAGCAACTACCACATGGCCGAGCAGGCGTTGCTCTCCAAGGTCGCGGTGCCGCCAGGCAACGTCCTGCGGATGCCGACCGACGGCACCCCGGCGGACGCGGCGGCGCGCTACCAGGCGACCCTGCGGCAGCTCTATGGCGCCGACAGGCTCGATCCGGAGCGGCCGCTGTTCGACGTGGTGCTGCTGGGGCTGGGCGAGAACGGGCATACCGCCTCGCTGTTTCCGGGCACGCCGGTGCTCGACGAGCGCGAGGCCTGGGTCGCCGCCTGCACCCCGCTCGATGTCCCGCACGACCGGCTGACCCTGACCTATCCGGCGATCGACAGCAGCCGCCTGGTGCTGTTCCTGGTCGCCGGCGCCGGCAAGGCGGCGGTGGTCGCCAAGGTCCGCGGCGGTGATCCGGCGCAGCCCTCGACGCATATCCGCACCCGTGGCGAGCTGGTCTGGCTGCTGGACCGGGCGGCGGCCGGGGCGCTTGCCGGGCAGGGCGGCCATGGCTGACGCGGCGGCGTTGAAGCGCGCGGTCGGCGCCGCGGCGGCGCTGCTGGTCGAGGACGGCATGGTGGTCGGACTCGGCACCGGCTCCACCGCCGAATGCGTGATCGACAGCCTGGGCGAGCGGGTCCGCGCCGGCCTGAGCTTCGTCGGTATCCCGACCTCGCGTCGCAGCGAGGCGCGCGCCAGGGCGCTGGGGATCGCGATCGCCGGCTTCGACAGCCATGACCAGATCGACCTGACCATCGACGGCGCCGACGAGATCGCGCGCGGCACGCTGGATCTGGTCAAAGGGCTCGGCGGGGCGCTGCTGCGCGAGAAGATCGTCGCCGCCGCGTCGAGACGCCTGGTGGTGGTCGCCGATGAGAGCAAGCTGGTCGATCATCTCGGCACCCATGCGCCGGTGCCGGTCGAGGTGTCGTCGTTCGGCTGGGAGTCGACGGCGCGGCAACTCGGGCTGCTGGGTGCGCGCGTGACCCCGCGGACCGACCGGGCCGGCAGCCTGTTCGTGACCGATGGCGGCAACATGATCCTGGATTGCGGCTTCGCGCCGATCGCCGATCCTGCCGCCCTGGAGACGAGGATCGCATCGATCGTCGGCGTCTTCGACAGCGGCCTGTTCGTCGGGCGCGCCAGCCTGGCGCTGGTCGCAGGAGAGGACGGGGTCGTGCGGATCGAGCGGGGATGAGCGGCATGCCTGCGAAACCGCGCATCCTGATCGTCATGGGCGTGTCGGGCACCGGCAAGTCGACGCTGGCGGAGGCGTTGCACGCGCGCCTCGGCTGGGAGTTCCAGGAAGGCGACGCGCTCCATCCCGCCGCCAACGTCGCCAAGATGAGCGCCGGGATACCGCTCGACGATGCCGATCGCGCCCCCTGGCTGGCGATCTGCGCCCGCTGGATCGCCACCCGCCACGCCGCCGGCCAGCCTGGGATCCTCACCTGCTCGGCACTCAAGCGCAGCTACCGCGAGACGCTCTCGCAGGGGTTCGACGATGTCTGGTTCGTCTATCTCGATGTGCCGGAGGCGGTGATCAGGGACCGGCTCGAACGCCGCTCCCACCACTACATGCCGAGCAGCCTGCTGCCGACCCAGCTCCGCACGCTGGAGAAGCCCGGCGCGGACGAGCAGGTCATCACGGTGCAGGCGGATGGCGACATCGAGCAGGCCGTCGCGACGGTGATCGCCGCGTTGTAGCCAGGGAGATGACGGTGGGCTTTACCAGTTCGGGCTCCTACATCGCACCGCGCGACCTCGAGGTCGCGGTCAACGCCGCCGTCGCGTTGCAGCGTCCGTTGCTGGTCAAGGGCGAACCCGGCACCGGCAAGACCATGCTGGCGCATCAGGTGGCGCGCTCGCTCGGCATGCCGCTGATCGAATGGCACATCAAATCCACGACCCGCGCGCAGCAGGGGCTGTATGAATACGACGCCGTCTCGCGGCTGCGCGACGGACAGTTCGGCGACGAACGGGTCAGGGACATCGCCAACTATATCGTGCGCGGCAAGCTCTGGGAGGCGTTCGACGCGCCGCAGCAGACCGTCTTGCTGATCGACGAGATCGACAAGGCCGATATCGAATTTCCCAACGACCTGCTGCTCGAACTGGACCGGATGCAGTTCGATGTCTACGAGACCCGCCAGACCGTGGTGGCGCGGCACCGGCCGGTGATCATCATCACCTCGAACAACGAGAAGGAACTGCCCGACGCGTTCCTTCGGCGCTGCTTCTTCCACTATATCCGGTTTCCCGATCGCGAGACGATGGCGCGCATCGTCGAGGCGCATTATCCAGGCATCAAGCAGGCGCTGGCGCACGAGGCGCTGTCGGTGTTCTTCCAGATACGCGAGACCCCCGGCCTGAAGAAGCCGCCGGCGACGTCGGAACTGCTCGACTGGCTCAAGCTGCTGATGGTCGAGGATCTCACCCCGGAGACGCTGCGCGCCGACCCTCGGCAGGCGCTGCCGGCGCTGCATGGCGCGTTGCTCAAGAACGAACAGGACATCCATCTGTTCGAGCGCCTGGCGTTCCTGTCCCGGCGCGGCTGACCGCGCGGTGCTGGCGCAGTTCATCCTGTCGCTTCGCGAGGCAGGAGTCCCCACGTCACTGACCGAATACCTCACCCTGCTCGGGGCGATGCGGGCGGGCGTCTGCGCTTGTCGCGTCGAGGATTTCTATTTCCTGAGCCGGGCCTGCCTGGTGAAGGACGAAAGGCATCTCGACCGGTTCGATCGCGTGTTCGCGGCCTGTTTCAGGGGGATCGAGACCCCGGAGGGGCCGGCGGCGCGGGCGCTGCCGGAGGAATGGCTGCGCCGCATGGCGGACGCGCTGCTGACGCCGGAAGAGCGGGCGCAGATAGAGGCGATCGGCTTCGACGCGCTGATGCAGACGCTGCGCGAACGGCTCGAGACGCAGCACGAGCGTCACCAGGGCGGATCGCGCATGATCGGCACTGCCGGCACCTCGCCGTTCGGCGCCTTCGGCTACAATCCGGAGGGGGTGAGGATCGGGCAGGGCGAGAGCCGCCACCGGCGCGCGGTGAAGGTCTGGGACCAGCGGGTGTTCGAGGATCTCGACGATACGGTCGCGCTGAATACCCGCAGCATGAAGCTCGGACTGCGCCGGCTGCGTCGCTTCGCCCGTCAGGGCGCAGCGACCGAACTCGATATCGGCGGCACGGTGAGCGCCACCGCGAGCAATGCGGGCGTGCTCGATCTCAGGCTGGTCGCCGAGCGGCGCAACGTCGTCAAGCTGCTGCTGCTGTTCGATATCGGCGGCTCGATGGACGAGCATGTCCGGCAATGCGAGGCGCTGTTTTCCGCGGCACGGTCGGAATTCAGGCATATGGAATCGTTCTACTTCCATAATTGTCCGTATGAACGGCTCTGGAAGGACAATCGGCGGCGGCAGCAGACGGCCGTTTCCACTGAGGCGATCCTGCGGACCTATGGCCCGGACTATCGTCTGGTCCTGGTCGGCGATGCGACCATGAGCCCCTACGAGATCGTGCAGCCGGGCGGCAGCGTCGAGCATTGGAACGAGGAATCCGGCGAGACCTGGCTCGGCCGGCTGCTCGCGCATTATCGCCGCGCCGCGTGGCTCAACCCGGTGCCCGAGGCGGCCTGGGAGCACACCCAGTCGGTGCGGCTGGTCCACACGCTGATGGACCAGCGCATGTATCCGCTGACGATTGCCGGGTTGAGCGACATGGCGGACTCGCTCGCCCGCTGAGCGATGCGGGTCAGGCGCGCCTGACCCGGTCGATGAACTGGTTGACTTCCGACGACAGGTTTTCCGCCTGACGCGAGAGGTCGCCCGCCGCATCCAGCACCTGGGCGGCGGCGGCGCCGGTGTCGTTGGCGGCCCGGCTGACGCCGGAGATGTTGCTGGTGACGATCCTGGTGCTGGCCGCGGTCTGCTGCACGTTGCGGGCGATCTCCGAGGTCGCCGCCCCCTGCTCCTCCACCGCCGCGGCGATCGAGGTGGTGATGGCGCCCACCTCCTTGATCAGGCCGCCGATCTCGCGGATCGCCGCCACCGCGCCGTGGCTCGCCTGCTGCACCTGGCCGATCTGGGCCGCGATCTCCTCGGTAGCGCGCGCGGTCTGCTGCGCCAGGTTCTTCACCTCGGAGGCCACCACGGCGAAGCCCTTTCCGGCATCGCCGGCGCGCGCCGCCTCGATGGTCGCATTGAGGGCCAGCAGGTTGGTCTGGCCGGCGATCGAGGTAATCAGGTCGACTACGGCGCCGATCTTGGTGGCACTCTCGGACAGCGCACGCACGGTGTCGTCGGTCTGACGGACGCTGTCCACGGCGCGCGTGGTTAGGCCCGACGAGGAGGCCACCTGGCGATTGATCTCGCTGATCGAGGAGGCCAGCTGCTCGGACGCGGCGGCGACGGTCTGCACGCCGTCGCTGGATTTGTCGGCGGCCTGCGCCACCGCGACCGCCTGCCGGTCGGTCTGGGCCGCATTCTCCTTCATCGACGTGGCGGTCGCTTCCATCTCTGTGGACGCCGCCGCCAGCACCGAGACCGTTCCGCCGATCTTCTGCTCGAAATCGCCGACCAGGGTCTCGATCCTGGCGCTGCGCTCCTGTCGCGCCGCCCGCAACGCGCTCTGCTCCTGCTCCAGCCGATCGCTCGTGATCATGGTGTCCTTGAACACCTGCACGGCGACCGACATCGCGCCGATCTCGTCGCTGCGATCGCCGAAGGGCACCATCGTCGTGGTGTCACGTGCCGCCAGCCGCCGCATCGCCTCGGTGATCGCGACCAGCGGGCGGGAGATATGCCGTGTGAGGGCGACGGCGATGCACACGCTGAGCGTGAAGACTACGGCAAGCCCGACCACGATCCAGGTGAAGACCGTGCGATAGACATGCTTGTAGTGAAGTCCGGAATCGGTGCCGACGCCGACATTGTAGTCCATGTCCCACTTAAAGCCGCCAAGCAGGACGTCATAGTCCGTCAGGCAATCATGCATGTACTGCGATCGCGCCTTGAGGATGTCGTTGGATGCGACCGTCGACACCATGGCCTGGTTGTCTGCCTTGAAGCGCGCGAACGCCGGATCGATCACGGTATCGAAACGCTCCCGCTCGGCGCCGGGATCGATGAAGGGATCGTAGCTCTGCCTCAAGCTCTCCGCCTTCTTGAGATCGCCCGCGATTTCGGTCAGGTAGGCGGCCCGGTTCGCCGGGGATTCGGCGAGGAGTGCGCCCGCCTGGAGGCGACGGACATCCTGGATCGTGGTCGCGATCGCGGTCAGCAAGCCGGAACTCGGGACGTAGTCGTCGCTGAGCCTCAAGGCGAGACGGTTCAGGGTGGTCAGCCGCTCCAGCGAGAACAGCCCGAGACACAAGGTCATCAAGGTCAGCACGGCAAAACCGCTGCCGAGCTTGCTGCCTAGGGTTTTGAATTGCGGACGCGCGCTTTGCATCGACTCTCACTCCGGCTTAAGGCTCGCAGTCTCGCCGCAGCTCGTTAATTTTTTCTGAGCGCGAACAATTTCGCATGGTGACGTGACCGATGGAGATGCAGAGACGGATCAGGCTGTTCGTCGATGCCGACGCCTGCCCGGTGAAGGCCGAGATCTTCCGGGTCGCCGGCCGCTACCGGCTGCAGACCCATGTCGTCTCCAACAGCTTGATCGCGATACCGGTCTCTCCCTTGTTCGAGCGCGTCGTCGTCGAAGCCGGTCCGGACGTGGCGGATGACTGGATCGCAGGTCGCGCGGTCGCCGGCGATATCGTCGTCACCGCCGACGTGCCGCTGGCGGCCCGGTGCGTAAAGGCCGGCGCCGCGGTGCTGGCGCCGAACGGCCGTGTGTTCGACCGCGACTCGATCGGCATTACGCTGGCGACGCGCAACCTGATGGAGGAGCTGCGCTCCGCCGGGCAGGTGACCGGCGGACCGCGTCCGTTCGCGCAGAAGGACAAGTCGGCGTTCCTGAACGCGCTCGATACCGCGGTGGTCCGGTTGCGGAAGGCGGGTTTCGGGGCCGGCTGACGGCGTTCAGGCGTGCAGCGGGAAGTGGCAGGCGGCCAGTCGCCCGTCGCCGACCGGCTGCAACGGCGGCGGTTCGGTCCGGCACCGCGACTGCGCGGACGGACAGCGCGTGTGGAAACGGCAGCCGGCAGGCGGCGCGATCGGGCTCGGCACGTCGCCGGTCAGCAGCACCCGTCGCGACGACGCGCCGACCAGCGGTTCCGGCACCGCGGAGATCAGCGCCGCGGTGTAGGGGTGGGCCGGCCTGTGCAGCACCAGGTCGGTGCCGCCCAGCTCCACCACGCTGCCGAGATACATGACTGCCACCCGGCTGGCGATCTGTCGCACCACGCTCAGATCATGCGCCACGAAGACGTAGGTGAGCCCGAGACGCGCCTGCAGATCCATGAACAGGTTGATGATCTGCGCCTGGATCGACACGTCGAGCGCCGAGACCGGCTCGTCGGCGACCACCAGCAGCGGCGAGAGCGCCAGCGCCCGGGCGATATTGATGCGCTGCCGCTGGCCGCCGGAGAATTCGTGCGGATAGCGCGACAGCGCCGCTTGCGGCAGCCCGACCAGCGCGGCCAGCGCACCGGTCCGCTCGGCGATCTCGGCATGGCTGCGCCGGCCCTGCGGCCCTGGATGCACCCGCAGCGGTTCGGCGATCAGGTCGCCGACCGGACGGCGCGGGTTGAGCGATGCGTAGCTGTCCTGGAACACCATCTGCATGCGCGGACGCAGCGGGCGCAGCAGCGCCTCGCGGGTCGTGGTGATGTCGCGGCCCTCGAACAGCACCCGGCCGCCGGTGATGTCGGTCAGCCGCAACAGGCAACGGCCAAGCGAGGATTTGCCGCACCCGGATTCGCCGACCAGCCCCAGCGTCTCGCCGGGGAACACCGACAGGCTCACATCGTCCACCGCGCGCAGCACCTGCCGGCCGCGCAGCCCCGATCCCACCCGGTAGTGTTTCGACAGGCCGCGCGCCTCGATCAGCGGGTTCATCGGCCGGATGCCGCAAGACGCAGCGGCAAGGCGCGGCCCTCGTCGGGCAGCACGCAGGCGACCCGCTGGTTGCCGAACCGGCGCAAGCCCGGGCGGATCGCGCACGCCTCGTGCGCGTAGTCGCAGCGCGGCTGGAACGGGCAGCCGGCAGGCCGCTGCGCCGGGCTCGGCGGGGCGCCCCGGATCGAAGGCAGCCGATGCGGGCGTGCGCCACGCAGCGGCGGAATGCTGTCGAGCAGGGCCGCGGTGTAGGGATGGGCCGGACGGGCGAACAGGTCGGCGGTCGGTCCCTGCTCGGCGACGTGGCCGCCATAGAGCACCATGGTGCGATCGCAGGTCTCGGCGACGACGCCCATGTCGTGGGTAATCAGCAGGACCGAGGAACCGAAATCCTTGCGCAGCCGTCGCAGCAGATCGAGAATCTGCGCCTGCACCGTGACGTCGAGCGCCGTGGTCGGCTCGTCGGCGATCAGCAAGGACGGGTTGCAGGACAGCGCCATGGCGATCATCGCGCGCTGGCGCAGCCCGCCGGAGAGCTGGTGCGGGTAGCGGTCGGCGGCGCGCCTGGGGTCCGGCACCCCCATCTCGCCGAGCAGCTCGACGGTGCGGGCGCGGGCGCCGGCGCGCGAGAGCGGCCGATGCGCGCGGATCTGCTCGTCGATCTGCCAGCCGATCGTATAGACCGGGGTGAGCGCGGTCATCGGATCCTGGAAGATCATCGCGATCTCCGCGCCGCGCAGCCGCTGCATCGCCCGCCGCGGCAAGCCGATCAGTTCGCGTCCGCGGTAGCGCGCCGAGCCGGTGATGCGGGCGCCGGGCACATCGATCAGCCCCATCACCGCGAGCGCGGTCATGCTCTTGCCGGAGCCCGATTCCCCGACCAGCCCGAGGATCTCGCGCGCGCCGAGACTGAACGAGACCGTCTCGACGATCGCGACGGTGCGGCCGCGCCCGGCGGGCAGCACGATGCTGAGATCGCGGACCTCGAGCAGCGGCGTCTCATCGTCCATCACGCACCCTTGGATCGAGCAGCACATAGGCGACGTCGACCACGGCGTTGGCCAGCACGACGAAGATCGCGGAATACATCACCGTCGCCATGATCAGCGGCAGGTCGAGATTGATCAGCCCCTGGTAGGTCAGCCGGCCGACGCCCTGCAGGCCGAACACCACCTCGGTCAGCAGCGCGCCGCCGCCGACCAGCTGCGCGAAATCCAGCCCGAACAGCGAGACGAAGGTGATCAGCGAGGTGCGCAGCGCATGGCGCAGCATCACCCTGGTCTCGCTCAGGCCCTTGGCGCGGGCGGTGCGGATGAAATCCTCGCCAGAGGCTGCGACCAGGTCGGCGCGCAGCACGCGGCCATAGATGCCGATGAACAGCACCGCCAGCACGCACCAGGGAATCACCAGATGCCTGAACCAGGCTGCGGGATCGTCGTGGAACGGCACGTAGCCCAGTCCCGGCACCCAGGAGAACAGCCAGCTCTGGTGGAAGCGGCTCTGCGTGATCAGGTTGGTCACCTCGCCGAGCCAGAAGACCGGCATCGAGATCCCGATCAGGCCCGCCATCATCAGCAGGCGATCGAGCAGCGAGTCGCGCGTCGCCGCGGCGATGGTGCCGATCGCGATCGAGACCAGCACCCACAGCACCGCCGCTCCGCAGACCAGCGACAAAGTCACCGGCGCCGCATCGACCACTTCCGGGATCACCGCCTCGCCGTGATCGACATAAGAGGTGAGGTCGCGGCTGATGAACAGCCGGTCCATCATCCGGAGATACTGCACCGGCAG
>CAZZZA010000050.1:0-18523 GCA_964658455.1 uncultured Lichenihabitans sp. | reverse complement strand
CTGCCGGTGGTGCTGGTGGCGCGCAGCACGCTCGGCACCATCAACCACACGCTGCTCAGCCTGCAGGCGCTGCGCGCGCGCGGCCTCGCGGTGGCGGGGGTGGTGCTGAACGGCCCGCCATCGCCGGGCAACCGCAGCGCGATCGAGCGCCATGGCGCGGTCAGGGTGCTGGCGGAGCTGCCCTGGATGGAGCCGCCCGACCTGGCGGCGCTGGTGCGGCGGATACCCGCCTTTGCCACCCTGTCGGCGGCCGCGCCGGAGGACGGCGTCAGTAGCGCCTGAGCAGGGCGACCAGCCGGCCCTGCACCCGGACCCGGTCGGAGGGGACGATCCTGGTCTCGTAGCGCGCATTGGCCGGCTCGAGCGCCACCGCGCTGCCGCGACGGCGCAGGCGCTTGAGCGTCACCTCGCCATCATCGATCAGCGCCACAACGATCTGGCCGTTCTCCGCGCTCTCCTCGCGCCGGATGATCACCGTGTCGCCATCCAGGATGCCGGCCTCGATCATCGAATCGCCGGCGACCTCGAGCGCGTAATGCTCGCCGCTGCCGATCAGCGCCAGCGGCACCTCGATATGCGCGCCGCTGTCGCGCAGCGCCTCGATCGGCAGGCCGGCGGCGATCCGCCCGTAGAGCGGCAGCAGGATCGCGCCGACATCGGCGGCGGCGCGCACGCCCGGCAGCCGCGGGCTGAAATCGCCCTTGATCACGTTGGGGGCGAAATTCGCCAGCGCCTCCTGGATCGCCTGCTCCCCGGCCGGACCGGTCTCGGCGGCGATCGGGCCGGTCTCGAGCGGCACCGCCTGGTCGGGCAGGCGCAGCACCTCGAGCGCGCGGGCGCGATGGTGCCGGCGGCTAAGGAAGCCGCGCTCCTCGAGCGCCGAGATCAGCCGGTGGATGCCGGATTTCGAGCGCAGGTTCAGCGCGTCCTTCATCTCGTCGAAGCTGGGCGAGAAGCCGGTCTGGCGAAGGTGGCTGTCGATGAAGCTCAGCAATTCGTGCTGCTTGCGTGTGAGCATCGATCGATCTCCGGTGATGCCCGACATTCCTGGCGAGTCTGGCCTGTCCAGTCTGGAACAAAGCGGCAACACTGGCCGATGTTCTATATTGGTTCCGCACGCCGGGTCAAGCCGCCGCTCGGGCCATGGCCGGTGGCGGCGTTCAGACGCCGAACCGGTCCAGCCGCAGGATCCGCACGCTGTCCCCGGCCGGGCTCGCCGGCGCGAACGGCGCGCGCAGGATCAGCGCCTCGCAATCGGCCAGACGGCTGAGCATGCCGGAATCCTGGCGGTCGAACGGGGTGGCGACGGCGCGGCCGGCTTCGTCGCGGGTCAGCGCCGCGCGCAGATGGTCGGCGCGCTCGTCGTTGGCGGGCAGCGCACGGCCCAGCACCGCCTGCTCGTCGTCCAGCGCCGCGTGCGGCTCGCCCGACAGCCGCCTGATCGCCGGCAGCAGGAACAGCAGCGCGCAGACCAGGGCGGAGACCGGATTGCCCGGCAGGCCCAGCACCGGCAGCGCCGCGCCGTGCCCGACCATGTGCCCGTGCATCAACGGCTTGCCCGGCCGCATCGCGATCTTCCAAAAATCGATCTCCAGCCCGCGCGTGGCCAGGGCGCGCTGCACCAGATCGTAGTCGCCGACGCTGGCGCCGCCGACCGTGACCAGCATGTCGGCGCCGCCAGGGCCGGCCAGCCCGTCGGTCGCCGCCGCGATCGCCGCCAGATCGTCGCGCACCAGCGGCAGCACCATCGGCTCGGCGCCCGCGGCGCGGATCATCGCCGCCAGCATCGGCGTGTTGGAATTGACCACGCCGCCGGGCGGGATCGGATCGCCGGGCAGCGCCAGCTCGTCGCCGGTCGCCAGCAGCGCCACCCGCGGCCGGCGATGCACCTGCAGCCACGCATGGCCGGCCGCGGCGGCGACGCCGATGTCGCGGGCGCCGATCCGCCGTCCGGCCGGCACCACCACGTCGCCGATCGCGAAATCCTGCCCCTGCCGCCTGATGTGGCGGCCCGGCGCGACCGGGATGCGCACCGCCACCTGCGCGCCGCGCCGGTCCGCATGTTCCTGGATCAGCACCGCGTCGCTGCCCGGCGGCATCACGCTGCCGGTGAACAGGCGCACGCAGGTCGAGGGCTCGACCCGGCCGGCGAACGGGTGCCCGGCCGGCGATTCGCCGACCAGCCGCAGCACCGTCTCGCCGTTCGCGCCGTCGGTGTCGGGAGCGGTGTCGGCGCCGCGCACCGCATAGCCGTCCATCGCCGAGATGTCGGCCGGCGGGTTGTGCAGCCGGGCCCGCACGTCGGCGGCGCAGACCCGCCCCCAGCCCTCGGCAAGGGTCACGATTTCGGCCGCAACCGGTCCGAGCCGTGCGAGAATCCGGCCTCTGGCCTCGTCGATACTGAGCATCGCCTCAGGCTAGCAGCCCGGCCGGGCGTTGGGCACACGGCAAAACGCTTGACCTTCCTGGCCGGGTTGCGCATTTTCCGCCGCTTCGAACCAACGCTGCGACCTTACGCTTTTCCCGACCGCCGGAACCAAGCGGGCCGCATCTCAGCACCAGGCACCTGTCGGGGACATCATGGCCAAGACCAACACGATCCAGATCAAGCTCGTCTCGAGCGCCGAGACCGGGCATTTCTACGTCACCAAGAAGAATGCCCGCGCGCAGACCGGCAAGCTGTCGCTGCGCAAGTACGACCCCGTCGTGCGCAAGCATGTCGAGTATCGCGAAGCCAAGATCAAATAGGACCCGGTGCTCCGGCCCGGTCATCCAGCGCGCGTCCGGGCCTGCCCGGGCGCGCGTTTTTCTTAGCCGCCGCTCAATACAGCCTGGCGCCGTTGCCGTAGGGCACGACCAGCTCGTTCGGCTCGGCCAGGTTCAGCATCGCCCTGGAGCGCTCGTCGAGCGTGTCGGCATCGAGCCCGCCATTGCGCAAGCCGGAGACCCGCTGCGCCCAGGCCGCCTGCTCGGCGGTGGCCGCCTGCTCCGCCGCCCTGGCCTGCCCGAGCAGGCTGAGCTGGGCGCGGTAGCTGCGCAGGCCGTGATCGCCCTGGGTGGCGTTCAGGCCGAAATAGCCGACCAGCGACAGGAACAGCAGCGGCGGCAGCGTCGCCTTGACCTTGCGCTTCACAGCCCGTGCGAAACTCATCCGCGACCTCCTGCCGACGCGCGCCATGGCTGGCGCGATCGTCACCGGACCAACCCTAGCGTGACCACGCCGGCGCAGGCTATGCCGCTCACCGCGTCCTGTCGAATTCGCCGCTCTGTGACGCGCCTGCAACGCTGGATCTGTCTGGAGCCGACGCATGACGCCGACCTACCTGCTGGTGGCGCCGACCCATTACGCGGTGTCCTACGCCATCAACCCGTGGATGCGGCCCGAGGCCTGGTCGGAGAACCCGACGGCGAACCTGGCCGCCGCCCGCGACGGGTTCGCCTCGCTGCGGACCGCGCTGGAGCAGGCCGGCGGCACCGTGCGGGTGATCGATGGCGCGCCCGGCCTGCCGGACATGGTGTTTCCCGCCAATGCCGGCATCGTGCTGGACCGGGTGGCGCTGCTCGCCGCGTTCCGCTTTCCGCAGCGCCAGGGCGAGCAGGCGCCGTTCCATGCCGCCTTCGCGGCGCTGCGCGACGAGGGGCTGCTGGACCGGATCGTCACCCTGCCGGAGGGCCTGTTCCAGGAAGGGGCGGGCGACTGCATCTGGGACCGCACCCGCCGCCTGGCCTGGACCGGCTTCGGACCGCGCTCCAGCGCCGAGGCGCCGGATTTCGTGGCCGATACCTTCGGCATCGACATCGTCCGACTGGAGCTGGCCACCGAGCGGTTCTACCACCTCGATACCTGCTTCTGCGTGCTGCCGCGCGGCGAGGTCCTGTTCTACCCGAAGGCCTTCACCGCCGACGGGCTGGACGCGATCCGCGCCCGCGTGCCCGAGGACCAGCGGCTCGAAGCCGAGGATGACGACGCCGCGCGGTTCTGCGTCAACGCGGTGGCGCTCGGCGACACCATCATCATGGCACGGCCGACCGAGCGCCTGACCGCCCGTCTCGCCGAGCGCGGCTACCGCGCGGCACCGGTCGATCTCGGCGCCTTCATCCTGTCCGGCGGCGGCGCCTACTGCATGACGCTGCGGCTCGATCTGACCACGCGGTGAGCGTGATGCTGCTGGCCGGCAAGATCGTCCTCGTCACCGGCGCCTCGGCCGGCATCGGGCGGGCGACGGCGATCGAGGCGGCGCGGCAGGGCGCCGACGTCGCGCTGAACTATCTCGGCGCCGATGACGGCGCGCACAGCGCAGTGGCGGCGATCGAGGCGCTGGGACGCCGGGCGGTGGCGCTGCCGGGCGACGTCGCCGAGCCGGCGACCGCGACCGCGTTCGTGGCGCGGGCGACCGAGGCGTTCGGCCGCATCGACGTGCTCGTCAGCAATGCCGGGATCTGTCCGTTCCATGCGTTCCTGGACCTGCCCGCCGCGCTGCTCGAGCGCACCATGCACGTCAACCTGCACGGCGCGTTCTACATGGTGCAGGCGGCGGCCAACCAGATGGTGCGCCAGGGCGGTGGCGGGGCGATCGTCGCCGTGTCGTCGATCTCGGCGCTGGTCGGCGGCGGCCTGCAGACCCACTACACGCCGACCAAGGCCGGCGTGCACGCGCTGATGCAGTCGGCGGCGATCGCGCTCGGCCGGCACGGCATCCGCTGCAATTCGGTGCTGCCCGGGACCATCCTGACCGACATCAACAAGGACGATCTCGCCGATCCGGCCAAGCGTTCGGCGATGCAGGCGCGCATCCCGCTGGGCAGGCTCGGCGAGCCGGACGACCTGGCCGGGCCGATCGTGTTCCTGGCCTCCGGCCTGGCGCGCTACGTGACCGGCGCGGCGCTGCTGGTCGATGGCGGGCTGTTCGTCAATCTGCAGTAGGCGTCAGGACGCCGCCGGCACGATCCGGAAGCGCTCCCAGTCGTCGACGGCCTGGCGGTCGGCGCTGACACGGGTCGCGAAACCGGCGCAGAGATAGCCGCTGGCGCCGCGAAGCGCGATCCGCGACGCATCGCCGTCGCCCGTCGGGTCCGGCTCGACGGTCCAGCTGCCCCCGCCCGGGAACGCGGCCGGCGGCGGCGTGGCGATCGGCCGGCAGAGGCCGTCCGGCAGCACGTCGAGCCTGAAGCGGATCCCGTCCAGCGTGACCGACAGCTCGGCGCGGCGGCCCGCGATCTCGATCGACACCGGCAGCACCGCGTCGCCGCGCGCAGCGATTTCGTCGGCGCCGAGATGCCGCAACCGGCCCTGGGTGATCTCGTAGCAGACCACGGAGCGGTGGAAGCTCTCGAGCCACGGCGCCCGGCGCCGGCGTCGCGCGTTGTCGAGCAGCAGCAGTTCGGCCGCCTCCAGGGCGACGGCATGGCGGTCGGCGATCGCCGCCATCACCAGCCCCGCCTCGGCGGTCGCGCCGCGTTCGAGCAGCTCCGGCAGCAGCGGCAGCAGGTAGTCGGCCGGATCGCCGACGGCGTTGTGCCGGATGCTTAACGGGTGGTGCAGCGCGCGCGCCGCCAGCTTCGGATGGGTGGACGCCGCGGCGCGCAGCACCGTGTGCGCCCGCTCCGGGTTGCCGCGCCGCAGCCGCGCCGCCAGCCGGGCCAGCCGGCCGAAATCCCGGTCCAGCACCGCCGCGATCATCGCGGTGAGGTTGGCGGTGCCGGCGAACGCCCTGGTGACGTGGTGGCCGACATTGTAGACCGGGACCGTGTGCGCGGACGGCGCCACGCCGCGCAGCCGTTCGGCGTGGAACGCATCGACCGGATCGCGCGGGTCGAGCAGCAGCACCACCTCGCCATCCACCTCCTCCGGCCGGATGTGGTGGCCGGCCATGGCGGGCGCGAACCAGTGCTGGAAGCCGGGATCGCGGCCGTCGCATTCGGCCGCGTCGATCGACCATTGCGGGCACAGCGCCAGCGAATGGGTCAGGCCGAGCCGCGCCGAATGCTTGATCGCGGCATAGCCGCCCATCGATCCGCCATAGCCGACGCGGGCGGTCGCGGCCTGCAGGCGCGGCAGGATCGCCTCGCGCAGCCGCTGCATCGAGGGTATCGGATACCAGTTCGGCTGCCGGGCCATGATGCCGATGCAGGTGATGTCGGCCTTGGCGACCGGCGCGTCGGCGAAGAAACGATCACCGGCGACGACGTCGATCGCGTCGCCGAACGTGACCAGCAGGTAGTCGGTAGCACCCGGTCTCCAGAACGCCACCACCGCGTCGTCCTGGTAGATGAGGTCGGGCATCGCCCTTCACGCCGGGCAGGGCGGCGGGCCGGCGGGCTTCAGCCGCGCAGGATCGACCGGCCGGCATAGCGCGCCGCGCGGTCCAGCTCGGCCTCGATCCGGATCAGCTGGTTGTATTTCGCGGTCCGGTCCGAACGCGACAGCGAGCCGGTCTTGATCTGTCCGCAGTTGGTGGCCACCGCCAGGTCGGCGATCGTGCTGTCCTCGGTCTCGCCGGACCGGTGGCTCATCACCGCCTTGTAGCCGGCGCGATGCGCCATCTCGACCGCCTCCAGCGTCTCGGACAGGGTGCCGATCTGGTTCACCTTGACCAGGATCGCGTTGGCGGTCTTTGCCTGGATGCCGCGCGCCAGCCGCTCCGGGTTGGTGACGAACAGGTCGTCGCCGACGAGCTGGATCCGGCCGCCCAGCTCGGCGGTCAGATGCGCCCAGCCGTCCCAGTCATCCTCGTCGAGCCCGTCCTCGATCGAGACGATCGGGTAGCGCCCGACCAGGTCGGCCAGATAGGCGACCATGCCCTCGGAATCGAGCGACTTGCCCTCGCCCTGCAGCTCGTAGCGGCCGTTCCGGTAGAATTCGGTGGCGGCGCAGTCCAGCGCGAACGTCACGTCGTCGCCCGGCCGGTAACCGGCTGCCTCGACCGCGCGGGTGATGAAGCCCAGCGCCTCGTCGGCCGATGCCAGCCCCGGCGCGAAGCCGCCCTCGTCGCCGACATTGGTGTTGTGCCCGGCCTGCTTCAGGCCCTTCTTGAGCTGCGCGAAGATCTCCGAGCCCATCCGCACCGCGTCGGCGAGCGTCGGCGCGCCGACCGGCTGCACCATGAATTCCTGGATGTCGATCGGGTTGTCGGCATGCTGGCCGCCATTGACGATGTTCATCATCGGCACCGGCAGGGTGCGCGCATAGACGCCGCCGACATAGCGATAGAGCGGCACCTGCAGCTCCTCGGCCGACGCCTTGGCCACCGCCAGCGACACCGCCAGGATCGCGTTGGCGCCGAGCCGCGACTTGTTGGGGGTGCCGTCGAGTTCGATCATCGCCCGGTCGATCGCCACCTGCTCGGTGGATTCAGCACCCTCCAGCGCCTCCAGGATCTCGCCCTCGGCGAAACCGACCGCCTGGCTCACGCCCTTGCCGCCATACCGGGCGCCGTCATTGTCGCGCAGCTCGGCCGCCTCGTGCGCGCCGGTCGACGCGCCGGACGGCACCGCGGCCCGGCCCTTGGCGCCGGAGGACAGCAGCACGTCGACCTCGACGGTCGGATTGCCGCGGCTGTCCAGGATCTCGCGCGCGACGATATCGGCGATGGCACCCATGATGGCTCTCTCCCTGACGTGATCCGGCGCCTGTTCCACCATTCCGGCCGGGTTTCTGCAAGGCCGGGCATCCGCGGCGCCATGCCGTGCGTTGCCTGCCCGTCACCGTCCCGGAGCCTGCCCCATGAAGAGCCTGCCGCTGCTGGCCGCCCTGCTCGGAATGGCGGGGCTGATCCCCTTCGTCGCCATCACGGTGATGATCCTGTTCTACCCGGCCAGCGCCCCGGTGCCCGGGCTGGTGGGCGGTCTGGCCGGCTACGGCGCGGTGATCCTGTCGTTCCTGGGCGCGGTGCATTGGGGCCTGGCGCTCGCCGACGACCCGATCGGCGTACCGGCGCGCGCCAGGATCGCTGCGGGCCGGCTGTCGCTCGGGGTGTTGCCGGCGCTGGCCGGCTGGGCGGCGCTGCTGGTGCTGCTCACCGGACGGCCGCTGGTGTCGCTGCTGCTGCTGCTGGTGGGTTTCGCGGTGGTCACCGCGGTGGAGAGCAGGGCGGCGCGCGCCGGGCTGATGCCACGCGGCTACCTGACGCTGCGCTGGGTGCTGAGCGCGGTGGTGATGCTGTGCCTGGCCGCGGTGCTGCTGGTGCGGATGTTCTAGCGCCGCGACCGGCCGATGCTTTTCGTGAAGATTTTATTCGCAAGTTGCCGGATATGATCGACAAACAGCTCCAGGTGTTGCGCTTGCCGTGTTGGATCGATCCGCCCCGTCCCGGTTTCGCCTGTCGCCGCTAGCCAGGCTGCTGTCGCGCCTGTGGCGGGCCGTCGCCGTGGCGCTGCTGCTGGCGCCGGGCGCGGCCGCCGCCCCGGTCTCGGACAGCTCGCCCTGGGACGCGTTCGCCGATATCGGCTTTCTCCATTACGACCAGTCCTCCGGCCTGCCGAGCCCGGTGGTGACGGCGATGACCGAGGACGCGGCCGGCTTCCTCTGGGTCGGCACCCAGGGCGGCCTCGGCCGCTGGGACGGCTACCGGTTCCGGTCGTACCGGCCGGTCCCTGGCCATCCCGAGGCGCTCGCCGACGCCTGGATCAGCGCGCTGCTCGCCGACCAGCGGCACCGCCTATGGGTCGGCACCACCGCCGGCGGGCTGATGCGCTTCGACCCGCTCACGCAACGCTTCACCGCCGTTGCCGGCCTGCCCAGCCCGGCGGTCGATGCGCTCGCCGATGCGGGCGACGGCAGGATCTGGGTCGCGACCGATGGCGGGCTGGCGCTGCTCGATCCCGATCACGGCGTGACGACCTATCGCCACCAGGCGGGCGACCCGGGGAGCCTGCCCGACGACCACGTCAGTGCGGTGCTGGTGGGCCGGGACCACACGGTCTGGGTCGCCACCCAGGCCGGCCTGGTCCGGCGCGCCGCCGGGCAGGACCGGTTCACGCTGGTGTCGCTGTATCCGGCGCAGGCGGGGCGGCGCGATCGGGCCATCACCGCGCTGTTCGAGGACAGCGACGGGCAGATCTGGGTCGGCACCCGCGCCAACGGGGCGTTCCGGATCCCGCCGGGCGGGACCGCCGTGCTGCCGGTGGCCGAGACCGGCGCCGGGGAGGAGCCGCTGGCCAGCGACTGGGTCGCCACGATCGGCGCCGGACGCGCGGGCGAGGTCTGGCTCGGCACCGCCGGTCACGGCATCGTCGTGGTGGACCGGGCCAGCCTGCGCACCACGCGCATCCGTCACCGGCCCGACGCGCCACGCTCGCTCGCCAGCGACGATACCGACCTGATCTACCAGGATCGTTCCGGCGGCGTCTGGGTCGGCGCCACCGGCGCCCTGAGCCGGCTCGAATCCGCCGCCGGCGTGCGCACCCTCTCCGCCACCGGCCCGTCTCCAGCGCTGTCGGAAGGCACGGTCTATTCCATCCTGGCGGCGGCCGACGGCAGGGTCTGGGCCGGCCTGCCGACCAAGGGCATCGACGTCATCGATCTCGAGCGTCGCAGCGTCGCCCATGTCGTATCGCAATCGGGCGCGCCGGCGACCACGCTGATCGGCAAGTTTGTCGTCACCATGGCGCAATCGCCGTCCGGCCGGATCTATATCGGCAGCTCGGCGGGTCTGTATCAGGTGGATGCCGACGGCCAGCATCTGGCGCGGGTGACGGTCGCCGGGCGCGACCCCGGTGCGTCGGTCTACATGCTGGCGGTGGTCGGCGACACGCTCTGGATCGGCGGCACCCATGACGGGCTGTGGTCGATGCGGCCGGACCGCGCCGATCCGCAGGTGCAGCATTACGCCGCCGATCGCCTGACCGATCCGCGCATCGTCAGCCTGGCGCCGGGACCGGGCGGCGTGCTCTGGGTCGGCACCCGCAACGGCCTCAACCGGCTCGACACCGCCAGCGGAAGGGTCGAGCGGATCCTGCCGCGGCCGAACGACCAGACCGCGCTGACCACGCCGTCGGTCACCAGCCTGCTTTTGGACCGCTCCGGCCGGCTCTGGGCCTCCACCCAGGGCGGCGGCATCCAGATCCTGACCGGCCGCCGCGACGGCGCGCCGATCTTCCACCATGTCACTGTCGCCGACGGCCTGCCCAGCGACAATGTCGCCAGCCTGCTGCAGGATCGGGGTGGCAGGGTATGGGCCGATACCGAGGGCGGCATCGCGGTGCTCGACCCGGCGCGGCTCACCGCGCAGCCGCTCGGCCACGCCGATGGCCTGCCGGTCTCGGTCCCCTGGGACCACGCCGCCGCCATCACCCGTGCCGGCGACCTGCTGTTCGGGGCGAACGGCGCCAGCGCCTTGACCGTGATCACGCCGAGCCGCTTCGTGCCCTGGCGATATGCGCCGCCGCTGGTCATCACCGACCTGAAGCTCGGCGGCGTCGAGCTGCCGACCGACGGCCTGGCCGGCGCGCCGCTGGTCGCGAAGGCCGGGCACAACAGCCTGGATGTCGAGTTCGCCGCGCTGGACTACTCCGCGCCGGAAGACAACCGCTACCGCTACTGGCTCGAGGGTTTCGACAAGGGATGGATCGACACCGACGCGACCCGGCGCGTCGCCGCCTACACCAATCTGCCGCCCGGCCATTATGTGCTGCATCTGCGCGGCTCCAACCGGGCCGGGGTCTGGAGCCCGCTGGTGCTGGACCTGCCGCTGTCGGTGCGGCCGGCCTGGAACCAGACCTGGGGCTTCACCGCCGCGATCGCGCTCGCGGCGATCCTGGTGCTGGCGCTGGTGGTCCGGTTGCGGACGATGGCGATGCGCAAGCGCGCCGGGATGCTGGCCGCCCTGGTCGACCGCCGCACCGCCGAACTGCGCGAGAGCCAGGGGGTGCTGGAGGATCTGGCCTATCGCGACACGCTCACCGGGCTCGCCAACCGGCGCCGCTTCTCGGAGACGATGACGCGCCTGATCGATGATGCGCAGCATGGCGGCCCGGCGTTCGCGCTGATCCTGATCGACCTCGACCATTTCAAGCGGGTCAACGACACGCTCGGCCACGATGCCGGCGACGCGCTGCTGGTGATCGCCAGCGAGCGGTTCAGCGCGCTGGTCCGCGAGACCGACCATATCGCGCGCCTCGGCGGCGACGAGTTCGCCATCATCATCGTCCGCACCGACGACCCGGCCGGCGCCGCGCAGGCGCTGTGCCGGCGGCTCGTGGCGTCGTTCGCATCGCCGATCAGGTTCGGCGCGCAGACGGTGCCCACCAGCCTGAGCATCGGCATGGCGGTGTTCCCGGACCATGGCACGACCCAGACGACATTGCGCAAGGCGGCGGACGTGGCGCTCTACCAGACCAAGCAGGCCGGACGGAATGGCTGGCAGGCCGCCCGGCTGGCGGCGATCGATACGGGAACGCAGACGCAGCCGTGAGGCGGGACGTGGTCGATGTTGCGCCGCGACATCGATAAAGCCGGTTGACAGCAGCGACGGAAGATCGAAGTTTGCGTCCCGAACGGTGTCCTGTTTTGTCCGGCCTGCCCGATGCGGGCCCAACCAACGGTGCGTCTCGATGCGACGCCTTGACGATCGTCAGATGCTCGGGCCGGCCACGGCGACGCCCGGCCTGCCCACCAGGCGGCTGCATGGCGGCCGCATCCCGAGCCTGCGGTGGCGTGGATGAGCCATCCGCTCGCGGCTTTGGTTTACCGGAGCTGGGCGAAACGGCCGCTTTCCGAGGACGAACTCTTCCGGCTGGCGTTCGAGGCCCAGGAGCGCAACAAGCGCGAGGCCATCACCGGGGTGATGGTCTACGACAATGGCCGCTTCTTCCAGTGGCTCGAGGGGCCGAGCGAGAACGTCACCCGGGTGATGGATTCGATCCGCAGGGATTCGCGCCATACCGGGATCGAGATCCTGACGCAGAAGACCGCGGTCGAGCGGGCGTTCGAGAGCTGGAGCATGAAGCTCGCCACCCGCAACGCCGGCACCGGCCGCGACGCAGACGACCGGCTGGTGCCACCGGCCGAGATCGTCGACCGGCTGCTGCACCATCCGGGCGACGCCTCGGACGTCATGTTCACGCTCAGGCCCGCGACCGGGATCGATCGTCCGCTGGCGAGCCCCGAGGCGATGCAGCCGATGCGTCTGCACCGCGATGTCGCCTCGCAGGTCAGGCAGACGCTGCTGCACGAGGTCATCCCCGATCTGGTGCGCCGCCATCCGCCCCGCAGGGCGCGCACCGGCAGCGACGATGGCGGCAGCGCCGACGGTTCGAGGGTGTGGGAACTGGCCGACCTGCTGATCGCGCCGGACCAGGCTGCTGCCCGCGACCTGATCGCCGAACTCCAGGCCGACGAGGCATGGGACTGGCCGGTCTCGTCCGCCCTGTTCGAGCCGGTCGCGCGCCGTCTCGGCGATCTGTGGATCGAGGATCGTTGCAGCGAGGTCGACGTGACGCTGGGGCTGTATCGCATCCAGACCGCCGCCCGTCTGCTCGGATGCTTCGCCTCCAGGCCGGCGCCGCGCTTGCACGCCGCCTCGGTGCTGATCACGCCGGAACCGGGCGAGCTGCACTGCCTCGGTGCCGAACTCGACCGCGAGGCGCTGTGGAGCGCCGGCATGGTGCCGCGCTACGAGCGCCCGAGCAACGACAGGATGCTCGAGGAGCTGGTGTCGGCGAGCTGGTTCGACGTGCTCGACGTCTCGTTCAGCGTGGCGTTCCAGCGCGAGCACTGGCTGTCGCGCCTGACCGAGACCATCGTCCGCGCCAGGCGCGCGTCGCTCAACCCGTCGCTGCTGGTCGTGGTCGGCGGCAGGATCTTCGCCGAGCGCCGCCGGTCCGGCTCGCAGGTGGGCGCCGACCTCACCAGCATCACCGCCTCGACGCTCGACAGGACCATCGCCCTGGGCATCGCCCACCAGCGCGCCGGCCAGCACCACGCCTGATCAGCGTCCGACCGCGTCGGCCATCCACTCGTGGCGCTCGCGGATCGCCGCGTAGCATTCGCAGGCGGCCTGCTCGAGCCCCAGCCGGTCCAGCACCCGCACCACACGCTTCTTGTGCGCGATCAGCCCGGCCCGCTGCAGCGCGCCGATCGCCAGCGTGACCCCGGGCCGGCGGACGCCGAGCAGGGTGGCGATGAAGTCGTGGGTCATCGGGAAGATGTCGCCCTCGACGCGGTCGTGGCTCATCAACAGCCAGCGCGCCAGCCGCTGCGCGATGTGGTGCCGGCTGTTGCAGGCGGCGGTCCGCATCACCTGCACCGAGAACGTATCGACCGAGCGCAGCAACAGCAGCTGGAAGCGCGGCATCTCGGCGACCAGCGCGTGGTAGTTGGCCGCCGACAGCCGCAGCGCGCTGCCTTCGATCTGCACCATCCCCTCGACCGGGGCGGTCGGCGCCCCCAGCAGCAGCGGCAGCCCGACGAAGCCCTCGGGGCCGACCAGCCCGACCTCGATCTGCGCGCCGTCGGCCAGCCGCGTGATCATCGACACCGCGCCGTTTTCCGGAAAATATAGCCAGGCCACCGGCTGGCCCTGGGTCTGGACGATCGATTTCAGGGTGAGCGGGACGCGCTCGAACCTGGGCAGCGCGCGTTGCAGGTCGGAAGCGGGAAGGGTTGCCAGGAGCCGGTTGCGCATCGGCGCGGCGGCGAGCGGGCATTCGTTGGTGTTCATGAACTCCTCGACTATCCGGGCCCTGCGGCCGGATCGGAGCCGTCCGTCAGCGGTCGGCGCCGGCGTCCGGCAAACCGTTCAGCCTGGCCCATTGCAGCAGCATGATCGTCTTGGCGTCGACGATCTCGCCACGGGTGATCATGTCTAGCGCGTCGGTCAGGGGCAGCTCCAGCACCGCGATGTCCTCGCCCTCGCTGGCCAGGCCGCCGCCGGCGCCGCGGCTGGCGGAATCGTAGCTGGCGACGAACAGGCTCAGCCGTTCGGTGAGCGCGCCCGGGCTCATGAAGGCGTCGAACAGATGCCGCGGCGCGGTGATCGCGCAGCCCGCCTCCTCCTCCGCCTCGCGACGGATCGCCGCCTCCGGGCTGTCATCGTCCAGCATCCCGGCTACCACTTCGAGCATCGGCGCCGGGTGCCCGTTGGAGTAGGCCGGGTAGCGGAACTGGCGCGTCAGCAGCACCAGGCCGCGCGCCGGGTCGTGCAGCAGGATCGCCGCGCCGTTGCCGCGGTCGTAGGTCTCGCGGGTCAGGGTCTGCCAGGTGCCGTCACGCCGTCTCTGGTCGAAGACGGTCCGGGCTAGCACGCCGTACTCCTGCGCCAGCACGGTCACGTCACGGATGCGGATCGGTTCGTCCATGGCCGGGCCCCCCGCGCGATCAGCCCTTGCCGGAGACCGCGACCAGCTCGATCCTGAACACCAGCGCGGTGTCCGGCGGGATCGGCCCGGCCCCCTTGGCGCCGTACGCCAGGGAGGGCGGGATGTAGAAGGTCCAAATGTCGCCGGGGCGCATCAGCTGCAGCCCCTCGGTCCAGCCCTTGATCACCTGGGTGAGCGGCAGGGTCACGATCCGGTCCTTGGACTCGTCGAAGATCGCCCCGTCCGACAGCTTGCCGACATAGTTGACCATGACGGAGTCGGTCGCCGAGGGGTGCGGTCCGGCGGCGTCGCCGGATTGCTCGATCTTGTATTCGAGCCCGGAGGGCAAGGTGACGACGCCCGGCTCGGCGGCCTTCTGTTTCAGGAAGGCGGCCGACTGCTCGGCAGCACTCTGCGGCACCGGCCTGGCGAACGCGGCGCCCGGGACCGCATTGGCCGCCAGCACCGGCAGCAGGGCGAGCAGGGAGACATGGATCAGCTTCATGGTGCCTCGAGCGGGGAGTTCCTGCCGCCTTCATAGCAGCCAAAACCTCCCCTGGCACGGCGGCCCGGCCTAGAACGCGGTGGACAGCGTGGCGGCGATCGAGAAGCCCGGCTGCAGGTAGTAGGCCGGCGCGCTGCCGGCGATGCTGCTGCCGAACACGCCGGTGGTGGTCTTGGCGTTGTTCTGCACCGTATAGACGCCGGTGCGGTAGGTGGCGCCGGTGAGGTTGGCGAGATTGAGCTGGATCTGCGGCGCCTTCAGGAAACCGGCGCGGTGGAAACGATAGCCGCCATAGACATTGTTGGTGATGTAGTCGGGCATGCGCTCGTCGTTCATGAACGTCGCGTATTGCTGGCCGACATAATCGAGATCGGCGCCGAGGAAGAACCTGCCGTCGTCGTAGTCGAGCCCGAGCTTGGCCTGGACGTGCGGGCTGGCGATCGCGGTCTTGCCGGTGGTGGGCAGGTAGTCGTTGACCGTCCTGCCGCGCAGCGTCCCGGTCGCCTGCAGGTTGTTGTCGATGGTGGCGTCGAGATACTCGAACGTCGCATAGGGCCGGATGTGGAACAGGATCGGCCGCGTCGAGAGCTGGATGTCGACGCCGCGCGTGGTCTGTCCGCCGGCATTGACCGTGGAGGCGTAGGGCGCGCCGTTGACATAGAAGTTGAGCGCGATCTGGCGGTTGGTGAAGTTGTAGTTGAACAGCGAGATGCTGCCGATGACCAGCGGCCCGTTGTAGCGGTAGCCGATCTCCTCGGCGATCGAGTATTCCGACTTCCCGTTGCTGCCGCGTTGCGAGACGACACCGGTGGTGCCGTTCACCTGGTCGGCGAGCGAGACGTTGCTCGGCGTGCGGAAGTTGGTCGATCCGTTCACGTAGATCTGGTTGCGCGGGTCGAGGTTCCAGGCGATCCCGAGCTGCGGCAGCGGCAGCGCCACGTTGATGGTGCGGTTGTAGATGGTGCCGGGCACCTGGTTGAACAGGCTGCGACGGTCCATCACCTCCTTGAAGCCGGCTTCGACATGCAGGCGGTCGTCGAGATAGCTGGCGCGGTCGCCCACGAACAGCATGTTGATCTGGGTCAGCGTCGTATAGTTGCGCTGGTAGTAGGGTTGTCCGTTCGGCAGCAGGTAGTTGTCCTGCACGCCCCAGATATTGTTGGCGATGCCGGTCTGCTGGTTCACGTGCCCGACCGGGGAGAATTGCAGCAGGTTCGAGTATTCGTACCACCAGCCGAGCGTGACGGTGTTGTGCCGATCGACCTCGAAGCTGCCCTTGAGCGTGTTGCCGGGGCGGAACTGCTCCTGGTTCGACGGCGTCAGCGCGACGACCTGGCAGAGCCCGGTCCTGGCGTTGCCGGCGATCACGCCGTTGCCGTTCAGGTCGATCGGCGCGCGCACGGTGCCGTAATAGGTGCTGCCCTCGGTCTGCAGCGAGGCGCCGGTGCCGTTGCCGATGCCGTGCCAGAAATAGGGCGTGTCGTTGATCGACAAACGCGGGTTGATCACCAGGTGCGTCGGTGCGACGGCGATCACGTTCTCGAACGGGTTGACGTGCAGCTTGTAGTAGTTGGTGCCGTTGGTGTTCACGCCGGCATAATTGGCGAGATAGGAATTGCTGTTGCCCTTCTCGATCAGGTTGAAATAGTTGGCCTGGGTGACGCCGCCGTTGTTGTAGCTGTCGTTCTGCTGGTCGTTGTAGGAGACCGTCAGTCCGGTGCGGCTGCCATTGTCGAAATCCTTCACCAGCTTGAAGTCGTAATGCTTCTTCTCGGCGCCGCCCGGGCCTTCCCAGCTGTTGGCGTAGGTGTGGCTGAACGCGAACATCGCCCGGATGCCGGACGTGCCGATCACGCCGGTATCCAGGCGGACGAATTCGCGGTTCAGCTTGTAGGTGCCGTAGGTGACGTCCATCAGGCCGCCGCGCTGCCGCGACGGATCCTTCATCGTCGCTTCCACCAGGCCGCCGGCGGCGCTGACCACCGGGCTGTCGAGGTTGGTCGAGCCCGGCTGCAGCGACACGCTGTCCAGGTCTTCCGCCTCCAGCACCTCGTTGGAATAGAACTGGCCGGCCCCGGCATCGTTCAGCGGCGCGCCGTCGAGCAGGTAGCCCTGCTCGGAGGTGTCGAGGCCGCGGACGCGCGATGCGCCCGAATACAGGCCGTAAGGATCGACGTCCGACACGTTGGTGCTGGGCAGCATGCGCAGCAGCTGCTGCGCGTTGGTGGTCGGCGACTGCTTGGCGATGAAGTCGCGGGTGATGGTCTGCACCGCCTTGGGCGCGGTCTCGATGCGCATCAGACCGGCGCCGGGCGAGGTGGTGCGGGCGCTGCGGCCGGTGACCGTGATCGCCTCGGCGGCGCCCGGGCGCGCCGGGTCGCTCTGCGCCGCGGCGCCGTTGGCGGCGAGGCAGGTCATCGCGGTGCTGGCGAGCGCCAGCCGCAGGCGGGTTCTGGTGAGCATGAAGGGTTCGGGCCTCGGCACGGGATGGCGGTGCCGGGCTTGTATCGTGGCGGCATAGGCGTGGGTATGGACTCCACGCTGGAAAACATAACCCGCTATAGTCTGTGGCGACTCTGCAACAAAATCCGTAATATATATGTCATATAGTGCATTATAACAAATGATGACTGTCGGCGCGTCGTGTTATACCAGTCGGGCCTGCCTGACCGACGCGGCAATAAAGCCGGAGAACAGCGGATGCGGCGCGAACGGCTTGGACAGCAGCTCTGGGTGGAACTGCACGCCGATGAACCAGGGGTGATCGGGATATTCGACGATCTCCGGCAGGATGCCGTCCGGTGACAGGCCGGAGAAGCGCAGGCCGGCCTGCTCGAGCCGGTCGCGGTAGTGGATGTTCACCTCGTATCGGTGGCGGTGGCGCTCGCGCACCAGGGTGCTGCCATAGGCCTGCGCCGCCCGCGAGCCAGCGCTCAGCGCCGCCTCGTAGGCGCCGACCCGCATGGTGCCGCCGAGGTCGCCGCCGGCGCGGCGGCGCTGCAGCTCGTCGCCATGCGCCCATTCCGTCATCAGGCCGACCACCGGCTGGTCGGTCGGGCCGAACTCGGTCGAGGAGGCGTCGCCGATCGCCGCCAGATGGCGCGCGCACTCGATCACCGCCATCTGCATGCCGAAGCAGATGCCGAAGAACGGTATCCTGTGCTCGCGGGCGAACCGGACCGCCTCGATCTTCCCCTCCGAGCCGCGCTCGCCGAACCCGCCCGGCACCAGGATGCCGTGCACGCCGGTCAGCCGCTCGATCACCGCGCGCCGGTCGTCGCTGCCGGCCTCCTCGAACACTTGGCTGTCGACCCAGTCCAGCTGCACCCGCACCTTGTTGGCGATGCCGCCATGCACCAGCGCCTCGTTCAGCGACTTGTAGCTGTCGAGCAGCGAGGTGTACTTGCCGACCACGGCGATCCTGACCTCGCCTTCCGGGTTGCGCATCGCATCGAGCACCCGCCGCCATGCCGACAGGTCCGGCTCGCCCTCATGCGGCAGGCCGAAATAGCGCAGCACCTCGGTATCCATGCCCTCCTCGTGGTAGCTGATCGGGCAGGCATAGATGGTGTCGACATCGAGCGCCGAGATCACCGCCTGGGTGCGCACGTTGCAGAAGCTGGCGATCTTGCGCCGCTCGTTGTCGGGCAGCGGCCGATCCGACCGGCACAGCAGCATCTGCGGCTGGATGCCGACATTCTGCAGCTCCTTGACCGAATGCTG
>CAZZZA010000049.1:0-18932 GCA_964658455.1 uncultured Lichenihabitans sp. | reverse complement strand
TGGACCGCACCGGCGCCGATTTCTACCGCGCGTTCGACACGCTTAAGGAGAAGCTCGACATCGTGGCGCTGCCGCTGCAGCTGCCGATCGGCGTCGAGGACGGCTTCCTGGGCGTGGTCGACCTGGTCGAGATGAAGGCGATCATCTGGGAAGGCGGCGAGCTGGGCGCCAAGTTCCATGACGAGGCGATCCCGGACGATCTCAAGGAGAAGGCCGCCGAGGCGCGCCAGCTCCTGCTCGACACCGCGCTGTCCGTCGATGACGCGGCGATGGAGATGTATTTCGAGACCGGCGACGTCGATGTCGCCACCCTCAAGCGCTGCATCAAGAAGGGCACCATCTCGGGCGAGTTCCGGCCGGTGCTGTGCGGCACCGCCTTCAAGAACAAGGGCGTGCAGCCGCTGCTCGACGGGGTGCTGGACTATCTGCCGGCGCCGATCGACGTCGCCGGCATCCGCGTGGCGCCGCCCGAGGACGCCAACGGCGAGATCGACGAGAAGGCGCTGCCGGTGATCCCGGTCGATCCGAACGGCAAGTTCGCCGGCCTCGCGTTCAAGATCATCAACGACAAGTACGGCACCCTGACCTTCGTTCGGGTGTATCGCGGCGTGCTGAAGTCCGGCGACCAGGTCATGAACACGACCAAAGGCCACAAGGAGCGCGTCGGCCGCATGTTCCAGATGCATGCCGACAAGCGGGCGGAAGTGAAGGAAGTGCAGGCCGGCGACATAGCCGCCTTCGTCGGGCTGAAGGATACCGGCACCGGCGACACGCTGGCCGATGCCGCCGATCCGGTGGTGCTGGAGCGCATGGCGTTCCCGGTGCCGGTGATCGACATCTCGGTCGAGCCGAAGACCAAGGAAGCGGTCGAGAAGATGACGCTGGCGCTGCAGAAGCTCGCCGGCGAGGACCCGTCGCTGCGCCTCAAGACCGACCAGGAGACCGGCCAGACCATCCTGTCCGGCATGGGCGAGCTGCATCTCGAGATCATCATCGACCGGCTGCGCCGCGAATACGGCGTCGACGCCAATATCGGCGCGCCGCAGGTCGCCTATCGCGAGACCATCTCCAAGCCGCATATCGAGACCTATACCCACAAGAAGCAGTCCGGCGGGTCGGGCCAGTACGCCGAGGTCAAGATCGAGTTCGCCCCGGTCGAGCGCAACGCCGGCATCTCGTTCGAGAACAAGGTCGTCGGCGGCACCGTGCCGAAGGAATACATCCCGGCGGTCGAGAAGGGCATCAAGGTGCAGGCCACCACCGGCGTGCTGGCCGGCTTCCCGACGGTGGACTTCAAATACACCCTGCTCGACGGCAAGTACCACGACGTCGACTCCTCGGCGCTGGCCTTCGAGATCGCCGCCAAGGCCTGCTTCCGCGAGGGCATGAAGCGCGCCTCGCCGGTGATCCTGGAGCCGATCATGGATGTCGAGGTCACCACCCCGCAGGACCATGTCGGCGACGTGGTCGGCGACCTCAACCGCCGCCGCGGCCAGATCCAGAACCAGGAGAGCGCCGGCTCGACGGTGACGGTCCGCGCCCAGGTGCCGCTGAAGGAGATGTTCGGCTACATCTCGCACCTGCGCTCCATGACCAAGGGCCGCGCGTCCTTCACCATGCAGTTCCATCATTACGATCCGGTGCCGCGCAACATCGCCGACGAGATCATGTCCAAGTCCGCCTAGGCGGACGCCTGCGATCCAGGTCCGCCTGAGCGGACGCCCGCCGACAGAAAACAGGCCGGTCCCGGGAGGGGCCGGCCTGTTTCGTTTTGGGGACGGGGGCGGGCCGTGAAACCGCTCGCGCCGGCACCCGGCGGACGGGTAGCCGGCTCCGAAACGATAAAAGTATGTTATCGAAACGACCAATACTTGAATGACGGCCGTCTCCGCCCGTAACCTCCCGGCGTCCTGATCGACTTTGTGGAAAGTTCCCGATCGCCCGGCTTCGGTGCGGTCGGGGAGAACGGTGCTTTCCGATGTCCGAAATGGGTTTGGATACGATCGTTGCCGGGCTGTATGCGGCCGTGAGCGGGCAGGAGGACTGGGACGTGCAATGGTCCCGGCTCGTGGCCCATCTCGGTGCGCGGTCCAGCATCGCCTGGATCCAGGGCGCCGACGGCGCGGTCGACCCGCTGACCTTCCCGATCCTGGAACCCGCCGCCGCGCAGCGATACTTCCAGTACTATCACCTGAAAGACCCTTACAACGCGACCGTGCCGCCCGGGGCGCAGCTGATGCTGCGCGGCGAGCAGGTGATCCGTCACGCCGCGTATCTCGAGTGCGAATTCTACCGCGATTTCGTCTGCACGCTGCCGCAGCGGCCGATATATTTCATGGGTGGCTGCACGCCGATCGGCGGCGGCCAGGTGATCCGCATCGGCTTCCAGCGCGAACACGGGCTTGCCGACTTCGATGCCGGCGACGTGGCCAGGCTGGCGCCGGTGATGCCGCATCTGCGCAGCATGATGTCGGTCCGCGCCAGCCTCCGCCTGCTCGCGGAACGGTCCGACCGCGCGCACGCCGTGCTGGACGAGCTGGCGGACGCCATCTTCTGCGTCGATCGGGATGGCGGGGTGCTGTTCCGCAACCGCGCGGCGATCGCGCTGTCCGACGCCGGCGGTGCGGTCGGGCGCGATGGCGGCGGCCGACCGGTGCTGGCGGGCCCGGTGCTGCGTCCGCTGCTGCCGTCGATCCGTGCCGTGGCGGCAGGCGGCGCCGGCCAGACTATTCTGCTGCACGATGACGCCGGCAAGCCCGCCATGGTCACCGTGACCCGGCTCGGCAGCTTGCCAGAGGGGGCGACGCGCCCGTTGCCCGGCAGGCAGGGGCTGTCGGTGCTGGTCCGCTTTCGCGGCGTCCCGCCGCGGGCGAGCCTGGCCAGGTCGCTGCGTGACCTGTTCGGCCTGACCCAGGCCGAGGCCGGGGTCGCGATCCGTCTTGCCGATGGCGAGGACATCGCAGAGATCGCCGCCGAGCGGTCGGTCTCGGTCCATACCGTGCGCAGCCAGCTGCGGACGATCCTGGTCAAGTCCGAGGCACGGTCGCTGCGCGACCTGGTCCGGATCATCGGCAGGCTTTGAGCGCCGCCCGGCCGGGGCCAGCAAGGCTTCCGCGGAAGCATTATTTGCACGGAACAATGACGCATCATCTGTTTTGACGATGCGCGACGGGAGGCCGGGGCATATCCGGGCAGGGTGTTCAACTCAAGAAAGAGGAAACGCCATGTCCCATCTGCATTATCACCGGGCCGCCATCGCGCTCGTCATGTTCGCCACCGGCGGCGGCATCCCGGCCCGGGCCCAGCCCGTCACCTCCTCCGTCGAGACGGTGACCGCGCCGGACCCCGACAACGAGTACGGCCAGGTCGAGCAGGTCAGCACGCAGGGCTACGACCTCGCCAGCATCGATGGCCAGGCCCGCATGATGCAGCGCATCGAGCGGGCGGTCAGACGGGTCTGCAGGGTGGACGATCGCGGCAGCCTTGCCGAGTCCGCCGCCTACGATGCCTGCCACGACGCCAGCCGCGCCGATGCAGCGGCGCAGCTGCAGGTGCTGATTGCCCGGGCCGGCGGCGGCGAGATCCAGGTCGCCTCTGCCAGCCCGCCGTGATTCCGGCGCGCTATTTGGGCAAGGCGCTGCCATCGGTGCGGCGGATGAAGTCGGCGGCGTTGTCGTGCAGCTGCTTCAGGCTGTCCTGGTTGGCGTAGACCATGTGTCCGGACTGGTAGTGCCGGAACTCGATGTTCGCCTGCAGCGCCTTGTCCATCGGCAGATGCCGCATCTCGTACTCGCCCTCGAAATACGGCGTCGCCAGATCATAGAATCCCTGGTTGAGCTGCACCTTGAGGTTCGGGTTGGTGGTCATCGCCATCGCCAGATCCGGCAGCACGTTGGCCGAACCGGTGCTGGGCTGCGAACTGCCCGGCTGCTGGTGCTTCATGTCCCAGTTGTCGATCTCGATGTCCGGCAGGTAGGTCTTGCCCATCCCGTAGCCGAGCTGGCGGCGGACATAGTCGTTGAATCCGGACACGTAGGCGGAACTGATCGCCGAGGATTGCGGGTCGTATTCCGCCTCCTTGGTCAGCGGGTCCATGGTCGGGCCGGCGAAACGCGTATCGAAGCGCCCGGTGGTGGCGTTGTTGTCGCCCAGCAGGGTCTTCTCGAACATGCCGCCATCGACACGCAGGTTGGCCTTCTTCAGATACTCCACCGGCAGGCCGATATAGCTGCTCATCGTGCTGGCGATCCGGTCGCGCGCGGCATCGTCGAGCAGCGCGCCCTGCGCCAGCGCGTTGCTGTAGTCGCCGAGCGCGAACTTCTCGACCGAGGCCAGCAGCGTGTTCAGGTCGGGCGGGTTGGGGCCGAGCTTGTGGTGATACCAGGCGGTCGCGGCATAGGTCGGCAGGCCGGCGACATACGGCAGATCGACGCCGGGGTTGGCGTTCGGCCCGTCGATGCTGGCGTCGAACACCAGGATCTGCGACAGCAGCATCACGCCGTTGAAATCGATGCTGTCGGTCTGTTCGAGTTCGTTGACCAGCACCGCGGACCGCGTGGTGCCGTAGCTCTCGCCGAACAGGTATTTCGGCGAGTTCCAGCGGCCGTACTTGGACAGATAGGCCGAGATGAACGAGGCGAAGGCGTGCGCGTCCTGGTCGATGCCGTAGAAGCTCTTCTCCTTGTCCTTGCCTTCGATACGCGAGAATCCGGTACCCGGCGCATCGACGAACACCAGGTCGCTGGCGTCGAGCAGGCTGTCGTCGTTGTTCACCAGCCGGTAGGGCGCTGCCGGACTGTGCTGGTGGTCGAGCGTCACAACGCGCTTCGGCCCGAACGCGCCCATATGCAGCCAGACGGTGGCCGAGCCGGGGCCGCCATTGAACAGGAAGGTGATCGGCCGGTTTTCCGGCCGCGCGTTCTTCTGCACGTAGGCGACATAGAACATCGACGCCTCGGCGGTCGGCCCGGCATCGCTCTTGTCGCTGTCGGCCTTGTCGGCGTCGCCCTTGTCGCTGTCCGGCTTCGCGGCGTCGTCCCAGCCCTTCGGATGCACCACCAGCGTGCCGGCGGTGGCGGTGTAGTCGATATGCTGGCTGCCGATCGTGACGCTGCCGTCGCTGGTTGCCTCGTCGGCGGTCAGGTGCGGCGCCGGCTTGGCGCTGTGCGAGATCTTGATGGTCGCGTCATCGGCATGCGACGCGCGGGTGCCGGCGGCGCTCAGCGCCAGCAGGGGCAGGGCGGTGGTCAGCAGCAATCCGGCTCTGGTCACGCAGGGTCCTCCTCAGGCTTTTTCATTGATATGGCAGGTGGCGATGTCTGCAAAGCTGTCGATGGCGCCGCTCACTCCAAGCTCCGCCACTGCGCGCCGGCCTGCGCGGCGCGTCCGTCGCCCTCGAGCTTTTCCAGATGCGCCAGCAGGTTGGCCTTCGCCGGCATCAGCAGGTCGGGCCGCAGATTGAAGTAGGCCCTGGCCAGCAGGGTCTCGAAAGGCTGCGGCTCGGGCTTGAGGAGTGCCACGATCGAGGCCTCACGCGCATGCCGGTGGTCGAGCAGGCCCTGGATCAGCGTGCGCGGGTCGTTGATCGCCGGGCCGTGCGCCGACAGGATCACGCGATCGCCGCGGTCGCGAACCTTCTCCAGGTTTTCGATGAACAACGACAGATCGCCCCAGGGATGCGGCGGCACCACCGAAGTGGACCAGCCCATCACGTGATCGCCGCTGAACAGCAGCCCGTCGGGAGCGGCGAAACACAGATGGTCCATCGCGTGGCCCGGCGTGTGCACCACGGTCAGCCCGGCGATGCGATCGCCGTCCGACAGGCCCAGGCTCGGGGTGAAGTCGGGTTCGGCGCTGGCATGGAAGCCGGCCACCGGCACCCCGGTGCGGCGGTGCAGGGTCATCGCCCCGGAGAGGTGATCGGCATGGGTGTGGGTCAGCACGATATGCGACAGCCGGTCGCCGACCTCGCGCAGGATCGCCGACAGATGCGTCTCGTCCTCGCTGCCGGGATCGATCACCACCGTGCCGCCGTCCCAGTCCACCAGCCAACTGTTGGTGCCGTGGTAGGTCATCGGCCCGGGGTTCGGGGCGACGATGCGGCGGATGCCCGGTCGGAACGGCAACGGCACGAAATGCGCCGGCGGGTCCTCGATCAGGCGCCAGGGGCGGCGTTTGGCCGCACCGCGTTGCATGTCACCCAAACGCGCCGACCTCGTGCATCACCACGATGCTGATCTCGCGCAACTGCTCGAACAGGCGGCGCATCGGCTCGAAGATCTCGGCATTCTCGCGCGTGTAGGCGTTCTCGAAGCGCGGTCCGCTGGGTTCGCGGAAATCCATGGCCGCCGACTGGTCGCTGGCACGCGGGAAGATCTCCGCCATCTGCGCCAGCACGTTGGGGATCTCCAGCCGCAGCACCTGCTCGTCGAGCGATTCGCGGTTGAAGCCGTAGCGCGGCGAGAAATACGGGATGCGGGTCGACAGCAGCCAGATGCGCTCGATGATGGTCAGCCGCATCGCGTGCAGCAGCACCTCGGAGAGCGCCATGCGCGGCGCGTCCGGCCAGGCGGTGCGCAGGTCGAGATGGTCGGCCTGGATGCGGCGGAACATGGATTGCGTGCTGCCCCACAGGTCGAGCCGCTCCAGCCCCTTGGAGAGCAGCGCCAGCGCGTCGCGTCGCGTCGGATCCTGTTCGTGCGCGGCGCGGTCGAGCCAGACGCCGGGATCGAGCGTCAGCACGATCGCGCGCAACACGTCGCTGTCCGAATGCGCCAGCGCGTGCTGGGCGAAATCCAGCGCCCGGCGGAAGCGCGGGCTCTTCAGCCGGAACTCCTCGAACGTCTCCGGATGCCGGTTCGCCGCCAGCCCGAGTCCCTGCAGCGTGTTGGCGCACCAGCCGAGCTGCTGCAGAATCGCGTTGTTGGGGATCGCGCGCAGTTCGCGCGGGTGCCTTATCCGGGCCGGGCTGCCAGAGGAATCCGTCTGCCGCGCCGCCGGCCTGGAGCCGGTGCGGTCGATCAGCGCCGGGCCGAACGCGCCCAGCAGCCCGGCATAGCCGGGATCCTCGACCAGCTCGGTCATGCCGACGCCGATCGCGGAGAAGAAATCCGCCGAGAAATCCGGCTCGTCGTAGATCGGGTCGTTCTGCGCCTTCACGGTGGCGAAGGCATGCTCGGCGATGGTGCCGATCACCGCGTCGGCCAGCGCCTCGGTTCCGAACAGCATGTAGCCGTCACCGCCCTGGAACGCGCTCTCCTCGCGATAGGCGATGCCGGCCTGCTGGAACGCCAGCCGGGAATGCGGCGGCGAGAGGTAGTCGAGCCGGTCGGCGAGCGCGAACGGATGCCCGCCGCGGCCGATACTCTCGCCATGGGTGTCGAACAGGATCACCTCGACGTCGGTCAGGCCGCGCTTGGCCAGCAGGTCAGCGAATTTGAGGCGCAGCCGTTCGACCAGGTAGGTCGCGGCGAGCTGCCCGACATAGCGTCCGCTGTCGGAATAGCCGAACTGCACCGCGAGCTTGCCGGTGCGCCGCAGATAGTCGCGATAGTGCCGCGAATGCAGCGCCTCCTCGACGATCCGCGCCCCGTTCATCATCGCCTCCTGGGTCTCGAACAGCGGCGAGATCTCGATCTGCTCCTCGATGCCGAACAGCCTGGCCAGCCACAGCGCGACCAGCAGCGTGTAGCCGCTTTCGGTCTCGGCGATCAGGAAGCGCACCGGGCTGGAGCCGTCGATATGCTTGACGATCTGGGTCACGGTCATCATCAGCCGGGCCGCGGAGGCCTGCTCGAACAGCAGCGCGCCGAAATCGATCGGCACCGCGGTGACATCGGCCAGCACGTCGTTGATCTTGGCGAGCAGGGCCCGCCGCTGCGCCGGGTTCTCCGGGCTGTCCTCGATGCCGAGACGCTGGCGGGCGACGTTGTGCATCTGGGTGGCGTTCAGACGCACATGGGTATGGGCGGCGGCAAGCCCGTGCGAGACGAAGCCGGCGCGCGCCACCACCAGCGCGGTCTTGTCCGCCGGGCCGGCGGCCTCGATCGCGGCGCTGAAATCGGCGTCCAGCGCGCTGGTGAGATGGATCGCCGCCTCGCGCCGGTCGATCAGTGCCGCCGCGAAGTGCGCCACCTGCTCCGGATCGGCGCGCGTCGGCGCCGCGCCGATCTGTGCCTCGACCGCCTCGAGCGCGCCATCGAGCCTGGCCAGCAGCGGCGCCGGCGGCACCGTGAGGGCGGCGAGCTGGCGATGCAGGCGCTCGAGCTGCAGCTTCTTCATCCGCAGCCGCAGCCGCAGCGTGTCCCACCAGCCGATATCGGTGCGGCCGTCGGTGTCGTAGCCGACCCAGCTGGCCAGGATCAGCGGCCGCGGCACCAGGCCGGTCCAGGCATGCGGCCACACCGCGGCCGCCTCCTCGACCAGGGCGCGGTTCAGCTTGTCGATCGCGTCGCGTCCGCGCAGCACCGCCTCGGCGGCGAGCCGGAACTCCTCCTCCAGGGTCGGCGCGCTCGGGCGTTGCGACGACGGTTCGGGGGCGCTGTCGTCGCCGCTGGCCGCCGCCGCCAGCGCCGCGTAGGCGGGCGGGATGAGCGCGAAGGTCGGGTGGGCGGTGAACACGGCGGCGAAGCGGGTGCGGTGGATCGCCTTGCGGAACTGCGCCAGCGGTACCGGGCTGTCGTCGGGATCGGGGCGGATCAGGCCGGTGGCGAGCCGGCGCAGCCGCGCGGTGGTGTCGACGCCCGGCGCCAGTCCGACATAGCGCGCCAGCCGCGCCGCGCGCTTGGCGAAGGCGTCGTCGCGCAGCCGCCTGACCAGCTCGCCCAGCAGCTCGACGCCGAGGCTGCCCTCGTCCATGCGCCGCGACAGGTGCAGCGCGATCCCCAGCACCGGGTTGCCGAACGGGTCCTCGGCCTGCCGCTCGACGATCTGCCCGGCCATGGCGAGCAGCTGGTCGAGGCGCGGATCGGCCGGGCGTGCATCCGGCGTCGCGTCATGCGCCGTCTGTCGCTGTCCTGGGGCATCCTGTCCTGGGTCGTGCATCGATCGGTGTGCTCCGGGCGGCGGCGCGCGTGCGGCGCCGCAAGCCGCCATCTTACCGCGATGGACCGGCGTGCAAATGCCGGATTGCCGGATCGCCGGCGTTGGGCAAAACACCGTGGCGATGCTATCGGGGGACGATGATCGTCAGGCCGGACCCGGTTGACCACGCCATGCCGGCGCCCACCCCGCCCGCCGCGACGGACACCGACGGCTCGCTCCGCCGCGTGCTGACGCGACAGAAGCGTCGCGCCACGGCGCTGCTCGGCGGCATGGCGGTGCTGATGGTGGCGGGCTACGCCGCCGGACACGGCTACTGGGCGCAGCTGCTGCAGGCCACCGCCAAGGCCGGTCTGGTCGGCGGCCTGGCGGACTGGTTCGCGGTGACGGCGCTGTTCCGCCATCCGCTCGGGCTGCCGATCCCGCATACCGCGATCCTGCCGGCGCAGAAGGACCGGCTCGGCCGGGCGCTGGGCCGGTTCGTCGCCGACCATGTGTTCACCGAGGCGGACATGGAGCGCGCGCTGGCCGGCATCGACCTGCCGCGGGCGCTGCACGGCCTGCTGGCCGACCCGCGGCTGGCCGACATGCTGGCGGCAGGGGTGACGCGGCTGGTGCCGCATCTGCTCGACGGGCTGGAGGCGGCCAGGATCGGCGATGTCGCGGCCAGGCTGGCGCCACGGCTGGTGGGCGGCGGCCAGCTGGCGCCGGTGGTGGCGCGGGCGTTGCGGGCGCTGGTGGACGGCGACCGCCACCAGGAGGTGCTGTCGTTCCTGCTCGATCAGGTCAAGCAGCTGCTGCGTCACCGCGAGACGCATCTGCGTCAGCTGATCGAGGAGCGGGTGCGCGAGCAGGGCGGCCGCCTGGTCGGCTGGGCGATCGGCGGCCAGGTCGCCAGCCGCGTCCTGACCGCGATCAACGCCGAACTCGATCGCACCGATCCGCATGATTCCGAGCTGCGCGAGGCGGTCACGGCGTGGATCAGGCACGAGATCGACCTGATCGAGACCGACCCGGTGCGCGGCCGCGAACTCGGCGAGACGCTGCGCGGGCTGTTCACCCATGAGAGCCTGCGCGTATGGGGCGCCGATGTGTGGGCGCGGGCGCGCGGCGCGATCGAGGCCGATCTGGGCCGGCCGGAGGGCTGGACCCGCGGCCTGGTGGCGCGGTCGATCGCCGGCGGCGCCGCGTCGCTGACCGAGGACGAGGCGGTGCGTCGCGCGGTGACCAGGGCGGCGTTGGCGCTCGCCCGCGAGGCGCTGCCGGGGGTGCGGACGCGGCTCTCCGGCTTCATCGGCCAGGTGGTGGCCGGCTGGAACACGCAGTCGCTGACCGAGCGGGTGGAGCTGCGGCTGGGACCGGACCTGCAATATGTGCGCATCAACGGCACGCTGGTGGGGGCGCTGGTCGGCGGTCTGCTCTATGTCGGCCTGTCGGCGCTGTTCGGGGTCGGGTAGGGCGGATCGGCGCGAAAAGCCTTGACGCGCGGGCGGTTCGGCATCATCTCCGTCAAACAGGACCGTGTCGGTCCGGGATGGTTGACGAGGCGTCATGCTGCGCTTGTCCAAACTGACGGATTACGCGGTGGTCGTGCTGGTCCAGCTTTCGCACCAGGGCGGGGTCACCACCTCGCCGACCCTGGCGCAGGCGACCGGGATCCCCGAGCCGACGGTGGCCAAGGTGCTCAAGGCGCTAGCGGCCTCGGGCCTGGTGGCGTCGCAGCGCGGCGCGCGCGGCGGCTACCGGTTGGCCGAGGCGCTGTCGTCGATCCCGGTGTCGAAGGTGATCACCGCGATCGACGGGCCGATCTCGCTCGCCGCCTGCGTCGATGGCGTCACCGGCGGGTGCGAGGCGCAGCAATGCTGTCCGATCCGCGGGCGCTGGGATCCGGTCAACGATGCGATACGCGAAACGCTGACCAGGATCACGCTCGACAGCATGGACGTCGCCTGCTGCAGCGCCCAAATGCGGCCCGGAGCCGACGCCGTGTCCCTGTCCACTTCCTTTGCTGCCGAGTGAGGTTCTCATGCCTGCCGTCGCCGAGACCCTGAACACCGTCGAGACCCTGACCCAGTCCAACTACAAATGGGGTTTCGAGACCGCGATCGAGATGGACCTCGCCCCCAAGGGGCTGAACGAGGAGACGGTCCGGCTGATCTCGGCGCGCAAGCAGGAGCCGGAATGGCTGCTGGCATGGCGGCTCAAGGCGTTCGCCGCCTGGCAGGCGATGCCGACGCCGACCTGGTCGCGCGTCGCCGGGCATCCGCCGATCGATTTCCAGGACGCGCACTATTACGCCGCGCCGAAGCGCAAGCCGGGCCCGAAATCGCTCGACGAGGTCGATCCGGAGCTGCTGGCGATGTACGAGAAGCTGGGCATTCCGCTCAAGGAGCGGGCGATCCTGGCCGGCGTCGAGGGCGCCGACGGCGCCGCCGCGGATGGCGAGCCGGAGCGTCCGCAGGTCGCGGTGGATGCGGTGTTCGACAGCGTGTCGGTGGCCACCACCTTCCGTTCGACCCTGGCCAAGGCGGGGGTGATCTTCTGCCCGATCAGCGAGGCGGTCCGCGAGCATCCCGACCTAGTGAAGCAGTATCTCGGCACCGTGGTGCCGGCGTCGGACAATTTCTACGCCGCGCTGAACTCGGCGGTGTTCACCGACGGCTCGTTCGTGTTCATCCCGAAGGGGGTGCGCTGCCCGATGGAGCTGTCGACCTATTTCCGGATCAATGCCCGCAATACCGGGCAGTTCGAGCGTACGCTGATCATCGCCGAGGCAGGCGCCTCGGTCTCGTATCTCGAAGGCTGCACGGCGCCGATGCGCGACGAGAACCAGCTGCATGCCGCGGTGGTCGAGCTGATCGCCATGGACGATGCGTCGATCAAGTATTCCACGGTGCAGAACTGGTATCCCGGCGACAGCGAGGGGCGCGGCGGCATCTACAACTTCGTCACCAAACGCGGCGCCTGCCGCGGCGCGCGCTCGAAGATCAGCTGGACCCAGGTCGAGACCGGTTCGGCGATCACCTGGAAATACCCGTCCTGCATCCTGCAGGGCGAGGGCTCGGTCGGCGAGTTCTACTCGGTGGCGGTCACCAACAACCGCCAGCAGGCCGATACCGGCACCAAGATGATCCATATCGGCAAGAACACCCGCTCGACCATCGTCGCCAAGACGATCAGCGCCGGCCGGTCCGACAGCACCTATCGGGGCCTGGTCAGGATGCTGCCGAAGGCGTCCAACGCCCGCAACCACACCCAGTGCGACAGCCTGCTGATCGGCGACCAGTGCGGCGCGCACACGGTTCCGTACATCGAGAACCGCAACATGACCGCCAAGATCGAGCATGAGGCGACCACCTCGAAGATCTCGGAGGATCAGCTTTTCTATTGCCGCAGCCGCGGCCTGTCGGAAGAGGACGCGGTCGGGCTGATCGTGAACGGCTTCTGCAAGGATGTGTTGAAGGAACTGCCGATGGAATTCGCGGTCGAGGCGCAGAAGCTGCTCGCGGTTAGCCTGGAGGGGAGCGTCGGATGACTGCGTTCCTGAAGATCGAGGCGCTTTCGGCCACGATCGACGACAACGGCACCCCGAAGCCGATCCTCAAGGGCATCGATCTCACCATCCCGTCGGGCGAGATCCACGCCATCATGGGCCCGAACGGATCGGGCAAGTCCACGCTGTCCTACGTGCTCGCCGGGCGCGAGGATTACGAGGTCACCGGCGGGTCGGTGTCGTTCAAGGGCGCCGACCTGCTGGCGATGGAGCCGGACGAGCGCGCCGCCGCCGGCGTGTTCCTGGCGTTCCAGGCGCCGGTCGAACTGCCAGGCGTCAACAACGCCAACTTCCTGCGCACCGCGGTGAACGCGGTGCGGCGCGGCCGTGGCGAGACCGAATACGACGCGGTGCAGTTCCTCAAGGCGGCGCGCGCCAAGGCGCGGGCGCTGTCGATGCCGGAGGATCTGCTCAAGCGCCATGTCAATGTCGGCTTCTCCGGCGGCGAGAAGAAGCGCAACGAGGTGCTGCAGATGGCGATGCTCGAGCCGAGCTTCGCGATCCTCGACGAGACCGACAGCGGGCTCGACATCGATGCGCTGCGGATCGTCGCCGAGGGCGTGAACGCGCTGCGCTCGCCGACCTTCTCGGCCCTGATCATCACCCACCATCAGCGGCTGCTCGACTACATCGTTCCCGACCGCGTGCATGTGATGGCCGACGGCCGCATCCTCAAAAGCGGTGGCCCGGAACTCGCCCATCTGCTCGAGGAGCAGGGCTATGCCGGTTTCCTGACGGAGGCGGCGTGAACATCGCGCTTTCCAGGCCGGATGCGCGCGACGCGGGCGCCGGCAACGCCGACGGCTTCGTCGCCCGCTACCAGGCGCTGCGCGACACGCTGCCGGCGACGGCGGCGCGCGATGCGTGCGCCGAATGGCTGGGCCGGCACGGCCTGCCGCGCCGCACCGAAGAGGCGTGGAAATACACCGATCTGCGTCGCCTGTGGGACGCCGATCGCACCGGCGGCGTTGCGATCGGCGCCGAGCGCGCGGCGACGCTGCTCGCCGACATCATCGAAGCCGCCGGGATCGATGCGAACTGGCCGCGTCTGGTGTTCGTCGACGGGACGCTGTCCGAGGCGCTGTCGCGCCGCCCGGCCGCCATGTCCTGCGACGGGTTCGACGGCGTGGACGCGCCGCAGCCGCAGCACCCGATCCTGGCGCTCAATGCCATGCTCGCCGCCGAAGGGCTCACCATGCGGGTGCCGGCCGGCGTCGATGCCGGCCATCTGGTGCTGGTGGTGCTGGGCAGCGCCGGCGATGCGCATCTGCGACACCGTCTTGTGCTGGAAGCTGGCGCGTCGCTGACCCTGCTCGAGATCGCGGCCGGCGAGGGCGGCTATGTCAGCGACGGCGTGATCGAGATCGCGGTGGCGGAGCGGGCGGCGCTGCGCCATGTCCGGGTGCAGCAGGACGCCGCGGAGGCGGTGTCGCTGTCGCATGTCCGGGTCACGGTCGCCGGACACGGTACCTATGACGGGTTCAACCTGGCGCTGGGCGCGGCGCTGGCCCGGCACGAGGTGCATGCCAGGCTCGAGGGTGCGTACGGCATCGTGCACGTCAACGGCGCGCAACTGCTGTCCGGCACGCAGGTCGCCGACCTGACCAGCGCGATCACCCATGCCGCGCCGCATTGCAGTTCGCGCCAGACGGTCAAGAACGTCCTGTCCGGCCGGTCGCGCGGCGTGTTCCAGGGCAAGATCGTGGTCGATCGGATCGCGCAGAAGACCGACGGCTACCAGATGAACCAGGCGCTGCTGCTCTCCGAGGAAGCAGAGATCGACTCCAAGCCGGAACTCGAGATCTTCGCCGACGACGTCAAATGCAGCCATGGTGCGACCGCCGGCGCGCTCGACGACGAGCAGCTCTTCTACATGCGCAGCCGTGGCGTGCCGCCCGCCATCGCCCGCGAGATCCTGGTGCGCGCTTTCCTCGACGACGCGCTCGGCCTGGTCGGCGACGAGGCGGTGTGCGGCATCCTGGAACGTGCTGTCTCGCACTGGTGGGAACGGGCCGACCGATGAACATGGTGTCGAACCCTCCTGACCTCTCCGCCTATCGCGCCGATTTCCCGATCCTGTCGGAGACGGTGCGCGGCAAGCCGCTCGTGTTCCTCGACAGCGCCGCGTCGGCGCAGAAGCCGGTCCAGGTTATCGAGGCGATGACCCATACGATGCGCCACCAATATGCCAACGTGCATCGTGGCCTGCACTGGATGAGCGAACGCACCAGCGACGTCTACGAGGGCGTGCGCGACAAGGTGGCGGCGCTGCTCAACGCCGGATCGCGCGAGGAGATCGTGTTCACCGGCAGTTCAACCGGCGCGATCAATCTGGTGGCGCACAGCTACGGCGCGCTGCTGCGGCCGGGGCAGGCGGTGCTGATCTCGGAGATGGAGCACCACGCCAACATCGTGCCCTGGCAGATGCTGCGCGACCGCGCCGGGATCGCGCTGCGTGTCGCCAGGATCACCGACGACGGCGAGCTGGATCTGGACTCGCTGCGCGCCGAACTGGCCGACGGCAAGGTCGGGCTGGTGTCGATCACCCACATGTCCAACGTGCTCGGCACCGTGACGCCCGCCGCCGAGATCGCCGCCATCGCCCACGCGGCCGGCGCCAAGGTGATGTTCGACGGCTCGCAGGCGGCGGTCCACCAGCCGGTCGACGTGCAGGCGCTAAATGCCGATTTCTACGTGTTCACCGGCCACAAGCTGTACGGCCCGACCGGGATCGGCGTGCTGTGGGCGCGCCGGGCGATCCTGGAGGCGATGCCGCCGTTCCTGGGCGGCGGCGACATGATCGACACCGTCAGTTTCGCCGCCAGCACCTGGGCCCAGGTGCCGCACAAGTTCGAGGCCGGCACGCCGGCGATCATCGAGACGATCGGCCTCGGCGCCGCGATCGACTACGTCAACGCCGTCGGCCTGCCGGCGATCCGCGCCCACGAGGCCGGCCTCACGCGCTACGCGCTCGACCGGCTGGGCAGGATACCCGGCCTTTCAGTGATCGGCCGGGCGGCGCAGCGCGGCGGGGTGATCTCGTTCGTGATCGAGGGCGCGCATGCGCACGACATCGCCACCCTGCTGGACCAGAACGGCATCGCCGTGCGGGCCGGCGCGCATTGCGCCGAGCCGCTGATGAAGCGGTTCGGCCTGACCAGCACCGCGCGCGCCAGCTTCGCGCTCTACACCACACGCCAGGAGATCGACGTTTTCGCGGACACGCTCGATCGTGTCAGGGCTTTCCTTGTCTGATACCGCCCAGTCCCTGTATCGCGCGCTGGTGGTCGAGCGGGCGCGCCATCCGGTGCATGCCGGCGCGGTCGAGGCCGCGGACGGCGCCGCCGACGGCACCAATCCGCTCTGCGGCGACACCGTGCACGTCACCGTGCGGCGGCGCAACGATCTGCGTCTGGCCGATGTGCGTCACCACACACGCGGATGTGCGATCTGCGCCGCGTCCGCGGATCTGATGGCGGAGCACGTGGTCGGCATGGATCGCGAGCAGGTGACGGCGCTCTGGCGGCATTTCGACGGCCTGCTGCAGGCTGGCGGCGACGCGCTGGCACCGGAGGAGAATGCGGCGCTGGGTTCGCTGAATGCGTTCGCCGATCTTCATCAATACAGATCACGCCGCAAATGTGCGACATTGCCGTGGTCGGCCTTGCTGGCCGCGCTCGATACGGGTGAGGGCTCATGACGGATACCGACGGCACTCTGCCGACCGACCTGAAGGACGGGGCTCCGGCCGGCAGGCGACTGCCGAATTTCACGCTGAAGACGCCGGACGCGCCTGCCGCGTCCGCGTCGCGGCCTGCTTCGGTGTTGGCCTGGACCCCGGACGGCGAAGTGCTGGCGCCGCTCGACGAGGACAGCGTCATCTCGGCGATCGCCACCGTGTTCGATCCGGAGATACCGGTGAACATCTACGAGCTGGGCCTGATCTACGCGATCGACCTGCATGATGACGGCAGGGTCAAGGTCGAGATGACGCTGACCGCGCCGAACTGCCCCAGCGCGCAGGAACTGCCGGTGCAGGTGCGCGACGCGGTGCTTGGCGTCGCCGGGGTGACCGGCTGCGAGGTCGAGACGGTCTGGGATCCGCCATGGGACATGAGCCGCATGAGCGAGGACGCACGCCTTTCGCTGAACATGTTCTGAGGCACGGGGAGGGTATGATGAGCCAGACCGAGACCACATCCAGGCGCCGGACCCTGCCGCCGCTGATGGCGCTGTCCGATCAGGCGGCGGCGCGTCTGTCGGCGCTCTATGCGAGCGCCCATGCCGGGCAGCTGCTGCGGATCAGCGTCGGCACCAAGGGCTGCTCCGGGCTGTCCTACGACATGAGCTGGGTGGAAGCGCCCGGTCCCAACGACGAGACCGTGACCGATCGCGGCCTGACGGTGCTGGTGGATCGCAAGGCGTCGCTGTTCCTGATCGGCACCACGATGGACTACCAGGTCCGCGACCTGTCGGAGGGCTTCGTGTTCGTCAATCCGAACGAGAAGGGCCGCTGCGGCTGCGGCGAGAGCTTCCACGTCTAGCCTGTCGCGGCGGTCTCAGCCGCGTGCCGGTCTCGGCAGCGGCCCGCGCCGCACCACCGCCGGACGTGTGAACACGTTCACGCTCTCGACCCGCGCCGACCACAGGAACTGGTCGATCACGCTGACCTGGGTCAGCTGGTAGCCGGCTTCCGCCAGCAGAGCCGTATCCGCCGCCAAGGCGGTCGGGTTGCAGCTCACATAGATCACGCACGGCACCAGCGACCGGGCGATTTCCTGCATCTGCGCGCCGGCGCCGGCATGCGGCGGGTCGAGGATGATCGCGGCGATGCCGGACAGGTCGCGCGCCAGCAGCGGCTGGCGATTCAGGTCGCGGGTCCGCGCCTCGATGCGGTGGCCAGAGCCGGCGAGGCGCAACGCCTCGGCCGCCAGCGCGTCGCCCTCAAAGGCGGCCACCCTGGCGCGGGCGGCGAGCGCGAAGCTCAGCGTGCCGCATCCGGCATAGAGTTCGGCCAGCCGGGCGCTCCGGGGCAGCTTCGGCGGCAGCCCTTGCAGCACCGCTTCGATGATCGCGGCCTCGCCGGCGTCGGTCGCCTGCAGGAACGCGCCGGGCGGCGGCGCGACCGCCGGCACCGCCGCCGCCGGATCGGCGCCCAAAAACCGGTGCGATACCGGCGCGAGCTGGCAGACGATCTCCGGGTCGGCGCGGCCATCCTCCGGCTGCCAGGCGATGCGGGGGATGGCCGCATCCCGCGCCAGCTCCGCCAGGATGGCGCGGTCGCGGCTCGGCAGCGGACCATCGGTCGACAGCAGCAGGTCGGGTCCGCTCCGCAGCAGGTTGATCCGCAGCGAGCCGGTCTTGTGCAGGCCCTGCAGCCGGTTCAGCGCCGGGCGGAGCCGGCCGAGCAGCGCGAACAGGCCGGGATCGAGGATGTGGCATTCGGTCAGGTCGACCACCTCGTCGCTGCCGCGCGCATGCAGGCCGAGTGTCAGCCCGCCGGGCAGGCGGCGGATCGCCAGATCGACCCGGCGTCTGGTGCGCGGCGCGCTTTGCGTGGGGGCGACGCGGTCCGGGATGGTGAAGCCGGAGGACCGCAACGATGCCTCGACCAGGCCGCGCTTCCAGTCGAGCGTGACCGCGCGATCCTGGTGCTGCAGCACGCAGCCGCCGCAGCGGCCGAACAGGCCGCAGGGCGGCTCGACGCGGGCCGGGCTCGGCTTGAGCACCGAATGCAGGGTGGCGCGGTTGCGGCCGATCGGTGTGGCCAGCACGGTCTCGCCGGCCAGGGCGTAGCGGACAGGGATCGGCGCCGCCTCGGCGCGGCAGATGCCGTCGCCTTCCTGGCCGAGCTGGTCGATCCGGGCCTCGAAGGGCGCCGGCCCGGCTATGGGCTCAGCCGACATCCACGTCTGAATCGTCCTGTGCCGGATCGTCGGCCTCGATGCGCCTGGAGCGGGTGGGCAGCAGCATGAAGGCGGGGACCTCGCCGCCGAAGCCGACCACGGCCGGACCGAGATCGTCCGGGCGATGGCGATGCTCGCGACGCGGCTCGACGCCACGCTCGGCCGCGCCGCCATGCCGTTCCGCCGGTCGTTCCTGGCTCCGCTCCGGCCGCCGATCGCCGCGCTGCTCGGAACGATGTCCGGTGCGCTCGCCGGCCGGCTTGCGCTCCTGGTGCCGCTCCTGATGCCGGTCCGGATGCCGATCCGGCGCGCGCTCCTGGCTGGCCTCGCGCGCCGCCGGGGCGGCTGCGGCCGGTTGCTCCTGCCGGGCCGCGGCCGGCTTGCCGCGCCCACGGCCGCGCCGGCCGGAACCCTCCGCCCAGGCCACGGTCTCG
>CAZZZA010000048.1:0-19113 GCA_964658455.1 uncultured Lichenihabitans sp. | reverse complement strand
CGACACGCCGACGCCGAGCAGCAGCGGCAGGGCGATGATGTTGGCGAAGTTCAGCGGCTCCGGGATCGACACCACCAGGATCACCGTCAGCAGCGCCGAGAGCAGCAGCGGCGCCAGCACCAGGCCGACATGCGTCAGGCGGCGCAGGAACACCAGCAGGATCAGCCCGATCGCCGCCAGAGCGCACAGAGCGGCGACGGTGAAGGCGCGCACGATGGTGTTGGCGCTCTCGACGATGGTGACGGCGGCACCGCTGGCGTCGGGCCAGACCGAGCGCACCTCGCGCACGAACCGGTGCAGCACCGCGTTGTCGTTCAGCGCCCCCTTCGGATGTACCTCCATGTGCGCCTGGCCGTTCGGCAGCAGATACTGCTCGCGTATCTCCTCCGGGATGTCGGCCTCGGTCGCCGGGCTCTGCACCGACAGCACGGTGCGGAGCTGGTCGAGTTGCATCGGCAGGAAACGCACCAGCGCGGCATTGGCGTCGAGCAGCGCCTGGTCCGGGGCGGCCGACAGGGTGCGCAGCGCCGCCTCGATCCGGACCAGCGGATCGCCCGGCGGCAGCGCGCCCACCACCGGTGCCAGCGCCGCCACGGTCTTTTGCGCCGACGCCCGGATCGCCGCCGCATCCGGCGGCGGCAGCGGCGCCGGCACGATCAGGGTCGGGAGCAGGATCTGCGCCGCGTCCTGGATCAGCGCCAGCTTGTCCGGCTGGTCGGTCGGCACGAAGCTGTCGAGATAGAGCACGTCATGCACCAGCGGCAGCGCGGTGAATTTCGGCGCCAGCCTGCGCGCGGTCGCCATGTCCGGGGCGAGGATCTCGGCGCTGTACGGCGAGGTGATCGGGTCGGCCATCAGCAGATGCAGCGTGCGCATCGATTCCGCGTCCGGGCTCTTGGTGTGGAGCGGGTCGCCGTCGAACCGCAGCAGCGTCACGCAGGCGACGCCGACCGCCGCCAGCACGCAGAACAGCGCGATGATCGGGACGCGGCGACGCCGGATCAGACCGTCCAGCGGCCGTGCCCAGGCGAAACCGACCTCGCCGGCATGCGGCTTCGGCCGGCAGACGGTCAGCATCGCCGGCAGGATGGTCAGGGTGCAGGCGAACGCGATCAGCATGCCCACCCCGGCGATCAGCCCGAGCTGGGCCACGCCGACGAACGCGGTCGGCGTGAAGGCGAGGAAACCGGCCGAGGTGGCCAGCGCCGCGATCAGGATCTGCACCCCGGTCTCGCGTCCGGTCATGACCAGCGCCGCGCGGTTGTCCGGACGGCTGCCGTCGGGCTGCGTCTGGGCGCGGAACCGGACCGAGAACTGGATGCCGAAATCCACCGCGATGCCGACGAACAGCACCGCGAACGCGACCGAGATCAGGTTGAGCGTGCCGACCGCGAGCGCCGCGAAGCCGGTGGTAAACAGCAGCCCCAGCACCAGCGTGACCAGGATCGGCACGATCACCCGCCAGGTCCGCACCGCCAGGATCAGCCACAGCGTGACCAGCAGCAGCGAGCCGATCAGGCCGGCGATCATGCCCTGGGCGACGGTGGCGAACTCCTCGTCGTCGAGCGCGACCTGGCCGGTCAGATAGACATGCACGCGGCCGGACTTGACGAATTCGAGGTTGGCGATCGCCCGGCGCATCGCGTCGGTGGCGGCGCCGCCGGGCTGGAACGAGCCGAAATCCAGGCGCGGCTGGGTGACGACGAACTGGTAGTGCCCGCCCATCTCGGCGAGCTTGCCGGACAGCAGCCGCTGCCAGGAGAGCGGCGTCGGATGGCCCTCGGCGGCGTCCGACAGGGTGGTGGCGAACCCGTCCAGCGAGGCGGCGAAGTTCTTCAGGTTGGCCTGGCCGCGCGCCACCCCCTCGCCGATCAGCCCGAGCGCGCCGAACAGGCCGCGCGAGGACGGGTCGGCGGCCAGCGAGCCCAGGAACGGCTGCGCCTCGATGGTCTTCTCCAGCAGGTCGCCGAGCGGCTTGGTGTCGAGGAACAGCAGGCCGTTCTTCTGCAGGTACGGCACCTGGTCCGGGGTGCGGACCAGCTTGTAGTGCCTGGTGTCGGCCAGCAGCACCGTCGCCAGCTGCCTGGCGCTGACCTGCGCCTCCTCGGGGATGTCGCCCTTCACCACCGCGACCAGCTGGTCCTCGCCATGCGGGAAGTCCTTCTGCAGCTCGGCCTGCCGCTTCTTCCACTCCAGCTTGGCGGAGAACAGGCCGCCGGTGTCGGTGGTGACGGCGAGCCGCGTCCTGGTGGCGGTGATGGCGGCGAGCGTGGTCAGCAGCGCCAGCACCAGCACCAGGCCGGCGCGGCGCGCGCAGAAGCCGGCCAGCGCGCCCAGCAGACGCGACAGCCGGACATTGTCGGAATGGGTGGTCATCGGCTCAGGCCGCCGGGATCGACGCGGGGTCGCGCGGCAGGCGCAGCAGCTTGGCCGCCACCACCGCCGCCATGATCACGGTGCCGAACAGCGCGCCGATCAGGATCGGCAGCAACAGGCCGCACCAGGCGGCCGGCCCCAGCAAATACAGCGCGTCGTCCGGATGGAAGCCCCAGGCGCCCTCGAAGGTGCGCAGGCCGGGGACCCGCTCCTCGTAGCGCTCGGACATCCAGTTGCAGGCGAACAGGGCCGCCGACGTCACCAGCCCGATCGCCGCCGGCCACCGGCCTAGCGGATGGCCGAACAGGGTGGCGCCGGTCAGGCCGATGCCGATGCAGAGGAAGAACAGGCAGTTGACGCCGTTATCGACCAGGTAGTCGTAGCGGTGGCCGCCCGGGCTCATCATGCCGCCGATCCGGGCCAGCTCGCCATCGGCGCGGTCCAGGAACGCCGAGAGCACCCAGAGCAGCCCGCCCCAGAACACCAGCGCGCGGCGCGCATCGAGGAACGGCACCAGCGCCAGGCAGGCGCAGCCCAGCACCCCGGTCAAGAGGCGCAGCGTGGTCAGATGGTTGGGCGTGACGCCGGTGCCGACCAGCGGCCGTACGCAGAAACGCGCCATGCCGTGGGTCCAGGTCTGGTTGCTCATGACGCCCCTCCGTCGTCCAGGGCGGCCGCGAGCATGGCCTCCTGCTGATTGATCCCGCCGCCGTCCCCGGCAGGCTTCGCCTCAAGGCGCGGCCAGTGCCGGCCGAGCCACTGCCAAGCGGCCAGCGCCGGCAGGCCGAACACGATCTCGCGCAGCCGCTTGATCAGCGCCAGGGCGATCGCCGCCGCCGGCGGCACGCCGAACAGCCCCGCCACCACCACCATGCCGCCTTCCGAGACGCCGAGCGCGCCCGGCACCACGAAGCCCGCCGCCTTCACCGCCTGGCCGAGACTCTCGATCACCAGCCCGGCGCCGAGCCCGCGATCATGGCCGAGGTAATGCAGCGCCAGACAGACCTCGACGGCGCCGAGCAGCCAGGAGATCATCTGGCAGCACGCCGCCCAGCCGACATGCGCCGGCTTCTTGTAGAGCGACAGTAGCGTGCGGTGCAGGCCCTGCATCTCGCCCATGCCCTGCCAGCCGAACTGGCCGGCGAGCTTCATCAGCCCGGCCTCCAGCAGCCGCGCCAGGCCCAGCCACTGGCCGCCGACGAAGGCGATGCCGACCAGCACCGCGACGCCGATCCCGCCGACCACCTCGTCGGTCACCTGGCTGCGGCCGAGCAGGTGCAGCAGCATCAGCAGCCCGGCGATGGTGAACACGATCTGCGTCAGCATCTCCATGGTCAGGTCGCAGACCGTGCCGGCGGTGGCCTCCACTAGCGACACCCCGCGGCGGCGCAGCAGCGCGGTGACCGCGAACTCGCCGCCGACCTGGGCCACCGGCAGCAGGGCGTTCACCCCCTCGCGCACCCAGCGCAGCATGAAGAAGTCCGCCGGCGACGGGCGCGGCACGGTGCGGCCGGCGATCGCCCGCCAGCCGAGCGACGAGAACAGCATCTGGATCAGGTGGAAACCCATCACCAGCACGATCCCCCAGCCCGCCTGATGCAGCAGCGCCAGCACATGGCCGAGCCCGAACCGGGCCAGCAGCCAGACCGTCAGACCCGCGCCGAGCGCGCCGCCGATCAGGGTGAGAAGCTTCATGCGGAATGGATCCAATCGCCAGGAGACGCGCCGCGGGAAGCCTGGGCGCTGGCAGTACCGCCGCGGTTCGGGCAGGAACAGCGTCGTGTCGCCTTCCTGTAACGGAGCCGTGCAGCCTTGAGAACCACGAACCACGCGCATGCCTCCCGCCTCCTGCTGCTGACCCCGGGGCCGCTGACCACCAGCGCGGCCACGCGCGCAGCACTCGGCCGCGACTGGGGCTCGCGCGACGACGATTTCATCGCCCTGACCGCCAGGCTGCGCGCCAGGCTGGCGGCGCTGGCCGGCGGCGCCGACACGCACGAGACGGTGCTGCTGGCCGGCAGCGGCACCTTCGCGGTGGAGGCGGCGCTGCAGAGCCTGGTGCCGCGCGACGGCCGCACCCTGCTGCTGGTCAATGGCGCCTATGGCAGGCGGATGGCCGAGATGCTGGCCAGGCTCGGGCGCGACCATCTGGTGCAGGAATGGCCGGAGGACGTGCCGGTCGATCCGGCGGTCGTGGATCGGATGCTCGCCGCCGATCCGGCGATCACCGACGTGGCGATCGTGCATTGCGAGACCACCAGCGGGCTGCTGAACCCGCTCGAGCCGGTGGCGGCGGTGGCCGGGCGGCACGGACGGCGCCTGCTGGTCGATGCGATGAGCAGTTTCGGCGCGCTGCCGATCGACGCGGAGCGGCTCGGCCTGACCGCGGTGATGGCATCGTCGAACAAGGGGCTCGAGGGGGTGCCGGGGATCGGCTTCGTGATCGCGCGGCGCGCGCACCTGGCCGGCTGCGCTGGCAACGCCAGCAGCCTGAGCCTGGACCTGCACGCGCAGGCCGCCTCGTTCAGCGCCAACGGGCAATGGCGCTTCACCCCGCCGGTGCAGGTGGCTGCGGCGCTGGACGCGGCGCTGGACCAGCTCGATGCCGAGGGCGGGGTGGCGGCGCGCGGCGCGCGCTACGCGCGGCTGCACGCCAGGCTGGTGGAGGGCATGGCGGCGCTGGGCTTTGCGACCTTCCTGCCCGGCGCGCTGCAGGCGCCGATCATCGTCACCTTCCGCGATCCAGGGCCGCCGTTCGATTTCTGGGCGCTGTACGCGGCGCTGCAGGCGCAGGGCATCGTGCTGTATCCGGGCAAGCTGACCCGGATCCCGAGCTTCCGCATCGGCTGCATCGGCGCCATCGACGCGCATGACATCGACCGGGCGCTGGCGGCGATCGCGGCGCATCTGCGTCGATAGGACCGCCGGCCGGGCGGTTCTTGTTACGGCCGCGAACGATCATCGCGGTCGGGCGTTGCTAGACCCTGGCCCGATTCTGGCCCCACCCTGGCCCCACCGGCCCGGCCCAACTGGAGAACGCCCATGCTGACCATTCTCATCGTCGTGCTGCTGGTCCTGGCACTCGGGGGCGGCGGCTACGGCTTCCGTTCCGGCTGGTACGGCGGGCCGCGCGGCAACGGCTTCAACGGGTTGGGGTTGCTGCCGGTGCTGCTGATCATCCTGGTGGTGATCCTGCTGTTCCAGGGCGGCGCCGCCGGGCTCTGAGCGACGGCACCGCCCGGGTGCGCTGCTACCAGCGCACCCAGAGCGCGCGGTCGATGTCGTAGACGAAGCTGATCGGCGTGGTCGGCGAGATGCTGGCCGGCGCGCCCATCACCGAGCCGTTGCTGTTGCCGGCGGTCACCGTCAGCGCCGAGATCGTGCACTCGGCGGTGATGTGGAACACCTGCTTGGCGCGTGGCGTCGGCGGCAGCACCTGGGTCAGGCTGGCCAGCGTGGTGGACGCGCTGGCGCAGACCAGGATCTGCCCGCCGGTATTGTCCTGGCCGGCGATCGTCGCCCCGCTGGTGGCGGCGACCGGCACCGGCGAGGTGTCGGTGATGGCGCCGTTGATGGTCATGCCGCCCTTGCAGGTCAGATACATGGTGCCGAGCCCCGGCGTGCCCTGGGTGCCGCCGCTGACCCCCTGCCGGCAGTCGTAGTCGTTCAGCTTGGCGATGCTGCCGTCCGGCGACGCCACGCTGTGGAAGTCGATCGCCCCGGCGTAGCCCGGACCGACGCCGGGAATGGCGATGCCCGGCATGCCGAGTTCGAACCCGGCGCCGAACATCTGGCCGTAGGAACCGTGGATCACCGAATCGTGGCCGGCATCGGCATAGATGGTGTTGTCGCCGGTGACGATGTTCTCGAAATGCGGGTTGAAGCGCACGTCGCCGCCGGCATAGCTGTTCTGGAAGCAGGTGGTGGTGCGGCCGTTGCTGCCGTTCGGCGAGCAGATGAAGCCGTTCACCAGGATCGTCGGGCCCTGCGCCGTCAGGGCGTAGTCGGCGCCGGCGACGCTGACGTTGCTGACGTTGCTGGGCAGCCCGTCATAGACCCCGGCGCCGTTGGCGCCCTGGTTGATCACCAGCCCGTAGGCATTGTAGGTCGCGGCGCCGTTGCCCTGTATGCCCGCCGGCGGCGCGGTGATGGTGTCGCCGCTGACATTGACCCAGTCGACGCCGTCCAGCCACTCGCCGTACCAGTTCGTCCCGGGATTGTTGGTGTTGGGGTAATAGAAATTGCCCTGGCTCATGATGGTGCCGATATTGGCGACATGCACGTTGGCGATGCTGGCGCCGCCGGACGCGGCATGGATCGAGAGCGATCCGTTGGTCTGCTGCAGGCCGGAAAGCCAGGTGATCCCGGTCGGCACCTCGACCCAGAACGGCCGCTCCAGCCAGACCGCCTGGATCGCCCGACCGCTGATGTCGAAGAACGAGCTGCCGCCGTAGGTAGTGCAGTCCTGGCAGATGATGTTGCCGTGCCCGGTGCCGCCGGACGGGGCGTCGCTGACGATCTGGAATCCCGCGGTCTTGAACTGGCGCAGATCGATAGAGATCGCCCGGTTGATGTAGAGGAAATCCGGATCGAGGAAGCGCAGGCCCACCGCCCAGCCCTGGGTCGCGCCGGCCCAGCCGGCGCGGTTGGTGAAGGCGACATCCTCGATCACCTGGGTCGGCGCCACGTTCGAGAGCACCAGCGGGATCGCACGGATGTTGAGCGCGACACCGGTGTTGCTCGATCCGACATAGGCGGTGGAGAACTTGATGCCCTTGATGAACAGCGCCTGACCCGAATAGGTGCCGTTATGCACGAGATCGTTGCCGTTGGCGTTGGCGGCGAAGTTCACGTCCAGGCCGTCGCCGGTCATCGACCAGATCAGTTCGGTGTGCGAGGTGCCGTCGCCGACCATGGCGAAACCGGAATTCTTCAACGTGTTGGCGACCAGGGTGGCGCTCAGCATGCAGGTCCCGGACGGCACCACGATCCTGATCGAGCCGTTGCGGTTCGGCCCGACGCCGACGATCGCGGCGAACTGCGCGGCGTTGCCGCCGGCCGGAACCTGGCCGGTGGCGACCGCGATCGCCGCCTGGAACGCGGCGGTGTCGTCGGTGGCGCCGTCGCATTTGGCGCCGTAGTCGCGCACGTTCAGGCTGTCGGAGAAGCGGGCGGCGAGGCTGCGGGTCGCCGTCGCCATCGCCGGGAGCGGCATCGACTGCGCGAGCTGTGCCGCGGGCAGCGCGGCGGCGGCCTGCGACACCAGGGTCGACAGGCTGGTGCCGGCCACGGTGGCGGCGGCGTTGAGGCTGCGCACGCTCAGGTCGCGCGCGGCCATGTCGCCGGAGCGGGAGAAGGAGGGCTGGGCCCGCGCCTGCGGCGCCCATGCGACGAGCCCGGCCAGGACTGGAACGATGATGGATGGCAGACGCGTCATGGGATCTCCGTTCTCGCGACCGGTCGGCCGTCGGTGGTCCCATTCTACGTTGGCTCAATACGGAGGCGGAAAGGATTCGGACTCCCCCGCCGTCCGGCAGACTTCAGCCCAGCGTCAGGCCGTAGCGCACATAGCCTCCCGCCCCCTCGCCGAGACAGGCGATGTCGGGGCGGTGCGACAGATGGTTCGCGGTCTCGGCGATCCCGTCGAAGGCCAGCACGATCGGACGTGCGAAGCGCCTGAAGCGCCAGATCGGCAACGGCTTCGGGCTGATCTCGCGCGTGCGGGCGATGAAGCGCACTAGCACGTCGCGCGTCAGTTCCGGCGAGCGCAGCACCACATGGTCGCTGCCGGTGCCGGGAAATCCGCCGCCGCCGGCGGCACGGTGGTTGTTGGTCACGACCAGGAACGCGTCGTCGTCGGCGATGTCGCGTCCGTCGTGCCGCAGCGCCAGGATGCGATGCGCGGCCGGATCGATACGGCGTCCGTCGATGGCGTAGCGGGCGGGCTGCGAGAGATCGATCTCGTAGGTGACGCCGGCGATGGTGTCGAACTGATAGCTGGCGGCGCGCGCCGCGATCAGCGGTTGCGGCGTGCTCAGCGCGGGATCGACCCGTTCGAACAGGGCGCAGGACCGCTCGAGCCATTCCCGCAACTCCGCGCCGCTGACCTTCACCACGCAGACGGTGTTGGCGAACATGTAGAGGCTGGCGATGTCGCGCATGCCCATCGGGCCGGCCGGGATGTCGACGAAGCTGTCGGGACCGGTGCCGCCGGCCTTGAACGGCGACGCGGCGGAGAGCAGCGGCAGATGCGCGTAGTCGCTCTTGGCGACCAGCGGCCGTGCGAACCAGAGCTGCGCGTCGTTCACCAGCGTCAGCGCCGCATCGTTGCCGAGCAGCGACAGATAGCTGTTGATCGGCACGGTGGTGACGCCGACCGGCTGCTCCATCCAGCGCAACGTCGCCTCGTGTTCGCGCCGCGCCACGTCGAGGATTTGCGGATCATCGTCGACCAGCGCGATCGCGGCCCGGCCCTCGCGGCGATAGACCGGGCGCGCCGCGACCGAGAAACCCGTCACCGACCAGCCGCGCCTCGGCTTACGGGCGAGCACGAGATCGATCTGGCCGAGATGGCTGCCGGAGAAACCGGGCATGACCGCGGGCACGCCGTGCAGCGTGCCGCGCTCGCAATCCACCCCCTCCAGCCCGGCATAATGCGGACCGGGAAACACCCGGTGCGCATGTCCGGTCAGGATAACGTCGATCCCGGGGATGGCGGCGACATGCAGCGCCGCGTTCTCCTCGCCGACCACGTGCGGCGCGTCGGTGATGCCGCAATGACAGAGCGCCACCACCAGGTCGCAGCGCCGGCGCAACGCCGGAACCAGGCTCGCCGCCGCCTCGACGATGTCGGTGGCGACGACGCTTCCGTTCAAGGCCGCATGGTCCCACACCGTGATCTGCGGCGTGACCAGGCCGATCAGGCCGACCCGCAGCCGGTGCGAGCGCCCCTGCGTATCGACGATGGTCCTGTCGAGCACCAGCGTCCGCGACCAGGGACTGCCGGCGCCGGCCACCTCGTCACGCACCTGCGCGTTCGAGCAGACGAACGGAAAAGACGCGCTGCGGATCGCGTTTTTCAGAAAATCCAGACCATAGTTGAATTCGTGGTTGCCGACCGTCGCCGCGTCGTAGCCGATCCGGTTCATCGCCCGGAACATCGGATGGTCCCGCGCGGCCGACAGGTTGCCGGCGAGCGCCATGTAGTCGCCGAGCGGCGTGCCCTGGATGATGTCGCCATTGTCGAACAGCAGGCAGTTCGGCGCCTGCGTGCGCGCCTCGGCGATCAGCGTCGCGAGCTTCGCCAGCCCGACGGTGTTGTCGGAACGCGCGTTGTAATAATCGTAGCCATACACCGACATGTGCAGATCGGAGGTTTCGAGGAGCCGCAGATGCGCGACGACCGGCGCGCGCTTCACAGATGCCCCGTCATTGTCACGCCGTCTCCCGCATGGCCGCGATTGCCGGCATCAAGCCGTGAGGCACGTCCCGGCGTAAGATGCGGCGCGCGGCGATCGGCTCTGCCCGGTCATGGGTGATCCGGCGCCGCGTCGCAAGCTTTTCGCGTTCGCCGGCGCCGAATTCACGACTAGATAGCGGCCTCGGCAAAGATACGCGTCGTTTCCCCATTCCAGACGTTGTTATAACGGTCGAGCCAATACTCGGCCTGGGTGGGCGCGCCCTGCACGATCGGCAGCAGCGGCGCCAGATGACGGCGCTCATCCTGGCCCTCGGCGTCGCGCATGCCGCGCGCGGCGAGCCCGTCGGCGGCGATCGCCACCATCCTGGCCGCGAGATCGCGCGCGGTGCCGCTGCCGAACGGCGCGTCGAGACCCCGGGCCGGCACCGCGGCGCGCAGCGCGGCGTAGCGCTCCCACGGCTGCTCGCGCACCAGCGCGTCGGCGGCGTGCAGCGCCGCGTCGTCATAGAGCAGGCCGGTCCAGAGCGCCGACTGGGCGACCATCATCCCGATCGAGCCGGCATCGGCGCCGCGCATCTCCAGGAACCGCTTCAGCCGCACGTCGGTGAACACGGTGGTGAGATGGTCGTCGAAATCACCGACCGTCGGGCGCAGATGCTCCAGGCCGGGCTGGCGGCCCTGCATCCAGGCGCGGAACGAGCCCCCCGCCATGTCGATCAGGCCGTCGTCGCGGGCGACGAAATACATCGGCACGTCGAGCGCCCATTCGACGTAGCGCGCGAAGCCGAACCCGGCCTCGAAGAACAGCGGCGGCATGCCGCTGCGGGCGTTGTCGGTATCGGTCCAGATCCTGGCGCGGTTCGACAGCAGGCCGTTCGGACGGCCATCCTCGAACGGCGAGTTGGCGAACAGGGCGGTGGCCACCGGCTGCAGCGCCAGCGACACCCGCAGCTTGGTCGCCATGTCGGCCTCGGACGCGTAGTCCAGGTTCACCTGCACGGTGCAGGTCCGCAGCATCATATCGAGGCCGAGCGAGCCCACCTGCGGCATGTAGCGCCGCATGATCGCGTAGCGGCTCTTCGGCATGAACGGCATGTCGGCGCGCCGCCCGGTCGGATGGAAGCCGAGCGGCGCGAAGCCCAGTCCCAGCGCCTCGGCATGCGGCCGCAGCGCGTCGGCATGGCCGTGCAGCTCGGCGGCGGTGTCGTGCAGGCTGACCAGCGGCCCGCCCGACAGCTCGAACTGCCCGGCCGGTTCCAGCGACAGCGAGCCGCCCTGGTTGGCGCCCCGGCCCTTCAGCCCGATCAGATGCCCGCTGTCGGTGATCGGCTCCCAGCCGGCGCGGTCGGCGGCGAAACGGCCGAGCAGCGCCTCGATGCCGTCCGGCGCGTAGGGCGGCGGCGCATACGCGGCACCGCCCGCGCGGCCTGGCAGCCGGAAGCCGAATTTCTCGTGTTCGGTGCCGATCCGCCAGGCGTCGCGCGGCTTGCCGCCGGCGGCGAGATGGGCAGCGAGCTGCTCCACCGAGGCGATCGGGGTATCGTCGGACTCACCGGGGTTCGACATCGGCGCGCACGCATCCTTGAAGGCCGGCGCAGGCCTGGAGCCGGCCGGCCGTGTGTTCAGCGATGTCTATGGCCCCACCGCCGCAGGCGCAAATATGACGCGACGACAGCGCGGTCGCCGGATCCGAACGATACCGGCGCCGGCCGGTTTCAGCGGTGCAGCGCCGCCAGCCCGGCCAGGCAGGCGGTCTCGGCGCGCAGGATCAGCGGGCCGAGACGGATCGGCACCACGAAGCCGCAGCCATGCAGCAGCCGGTATTCCGCCGGCGAGAACCCGCCTTCCGGCCCGACCAGCAGGCCGGGCTGGACCGCTGCCGGGGCGGCGGCGCGCCAGGCGGCGGCGGCGATCCGCGGATCGGGCGCCGACGCCCGCTCGAGCGCCGCCAGCAGCGGCCGGGACCGGTCCCAGCCGGCCAGCAGGTCCGGCAGCCGGACCGGCTCGGCGATCGCCGGCACGCTCAGCCGCTCGCATTGCTCGGCCGCCTCGGTGGCGATCGCCCGCCAGCGCCCGGCATTGATCCGACCGGTATTGGTGCGCTCGGTCATCACCGGGCACAGCGCCGCCGCACCCAGTTCGGTGGCCATGCGCACCACCAGGTCGGTGGGGTCGCGCTTGAGCGGCGCGAACAGCAGCATCGGGCCGGGTTCGTCGGCCGGCGCCCTGATCCTGGAACGCAGCTGGAACGCGCCGCGCTCCTTGCGCAGGGCGACGATCTCGGCCAGCCACTCGCCGTCGGCCTGGTTGAACAGCCGCACCGCCTCGCCCGGCTGCCGGCGCAGCACGCTGCCGAGATAGTGCGCCTGGGCCGGCGTCATCGGCATCGGCGCCGCATCCTGGAGGTTTTCGGCGTGAAGCCGGGGCAGATCCTGCACGCAACACGCTCCGTTGACCGGGGGACCGCCCCGCCATAGCAGAGGCCATGGCCCATACCGATATCGTCGTCACCGGCTGGTTGCGCCACCTGCCGCCGGCGGTCCGACCCTATGCCCTGCTGGCGCGTCTCGATCGGCCGATCGGCACCTGGCTGCTGCTGCTGCCGGGCCTGTGGGCGATCGCGCTTCCCCAGGGCGTCGCGCCGTGGGAGCGGGCGCGCCTCGCCGCCTTGTTCGCGCTCGGCTCGCTGGTGATGCGGTCGGCCGGCTGCGTCGTCAACGACATGTGGGACCGCGATCTGGACCGGCAGGTGACGCGCACCCGCGACCGGCCGCTGGCCTGCGGCATGCTCGGCATGCGCCAGGCGGCGATGTTTCTGGCGCTGCTGCTGGTCGCCGGACTCTGCGTGCTGCTGTCGCTGAACCGCCTGTCCTGGGCGATGGGCGCCGGCTCGCTGATCCTGGTCGGGCTGTATCCGCTGGCCAAGCGGGTGACCTGGTGGCCGCAACTGGTGATGGGCTTCACCTTCGGCTTCGGGGCGCCGCTGGGCTACGCCGCAGCGACCGGACGGATCGATTCCGCGATGGCGGCACTCTATGCGGCGGCGATCCTGTGGGATCTCGGGTTCGACACCGTCTACGGCTTCCAGGACATGGAGGACGACGCCCTGGTCGGCGTGAAATCGACCTCGCGCCTGGTGGCGGCGACGCCCAGGCGGTTCGTGGCCGGATGCTACGCGCTGATGCTGGCGGCACTCGGCGTTGCCGGCTGGCTGGCCGGGCTGGGGAACTGGTTCTGGCCGGCGCTGCTGCTGCCGGCCTGGCTGCTGGCGCGGCAGGTGCGGGCGCTCGACATCGCCGATCCGGCGCTGTGCCTGCGGCTGTTCCGCGGCAACCGCGAAGTCGGGCTCGCCGTGACGCTGGCGATCCTCGCCGGCCATGTGACGCAGGCGGGCTAGGACGCCTGGCTGCCGGGGTGCTGCGCCAGCACCGCCATGGTCTGGGTCTCGATCGCGTGCAGCTCGTCGAGGGTGCGGTCGATTGCGGCCTGCATGCGCCGCAGCTTGACGATGCGGTCGCGGGTGGCGCCGAGCAGCGCCTCGGTCTGGGTGCGGTGCATCGGGTCGGCATTGTAGAGGTCGAGGAAATCCTTGATCTCGGCGAGCGAGAAACCGAGCGCCTTGCCGCGCAGGATCAGGCGCATGCGCGCCCGCTCCCGATAGGTGTAGACGCGGTTGCAACCGACCCGCGACGGGCTGATCAGGCCCTTGTCCTCGTAGAACCTGATCGCCCGTGCGGTGATGCCGAGCGCCGTCGCGAGTTCGGTCACGCTGTAGAGCCGCTCGTCGTCCTGACGTGCGATCGTGTCCATCAACGCGCCCGCTGCACCGTCAAAACGCCATTTCCGGCATCGCCATGGTCGACGCCTTGCCGCTCTTGATGGTCAGGAACAGCGACGCCGTCTGCGGCAGGATGCGGTCGACGAAGAACTGCGCCGTCACCAGCTTGGCCTGGTAGAAGCCGGCCTCGTCGCCGCCCTCGGCGATCCGCTCGCTGGCGATCGCCGCTGAACGGACCAGCATGTAGGCCTGGGCGACCACGCCGAGCAGACGCAGATAGTCGGTCGCCGCCGCACCTGCCTCCTCCGGATCGCGCAGGCCGCGCTCGCCGATCATGCCGGTGGCGAGCTGCAGGGCGCCGAACGCGCGCTCGAGATGCGCCACCATCGGCGCGACCCTGGCATGCTCGCGGTTGGCCTCGATCCAGTCGGCGACCGGATGGAAGAAGCTGCGCAGCAGCCGGCCCATGTTGGACGGCATCTTGCGGCCGACCAGGTCGAGCGCCTGGATGCCGTTGGTGCCCTCGTAGAGCATGGCGATGCGGGCATCGCGCGCATACTGCTCGATGCCGTGCTCGCGGATATAGCCATGCCCGCCATAGACCTGGATCGCGTGGCTGGCGGTCTCGAAGCCGAGATCGGTGAACAGCGCCTTCACCACCGGGGTCATCAGCGCCACGAAATCGTCCGCCGCCTGCCGCTCGGCAGCGGTCCTGGCGTGCTTCGACAGGTCGACCGCCTGCGCCACCCATATGCCGACCGCGCGGCAGCCTTCGGTGTTGGCGCGCATCGTCATCAGCATGCGCCGCACGTCCGGATGGACGATGATCGGATCGGCGGCCAGATCGGGACGCTTGGCGCCGGACAGCGAGCGGCCCTGCAGCCGGTCCTTGGCGTAGGCGGTGGCGGACTGGTAGGCGGCGGAGCAGACGCCCAGGCCCTGGATGCCGACGCCGAGGCGCTCCTCGTTCATCATCGTGAACATCGCCGCCATGCCCTTGTGCGGCGCGCCGACCAGCCAGCCGGTCGCCTCTTCGAAGTTCATCTGGCAGGTCGCGGAGGCCTTGAGGCCCATCTTGTGCTCGATGCCGGTGCACATCACGCCGTTGCGCTGGCCCGGCTTGCCGTCGGCATCGGGGAGGAATTTCGGCACCAGGAACAGGCTGATGCCCTTCACCCCCGGCGGCCCGTCCGGCAGCTTCGCCAGCACCAGATGGATGATGTTCTCGGTCAGGTCGTGCTCGCCGGCGGAGATGAAGATCTTCGAGCCGGTGATGGCGTAGGTACCGTCCGCTTTCGGCACCGCGCGCGTGCGCATCATGCCGAGATCGGTGCCGCAATGCGACTCCGTCAGGCACATCGAACCGCTCCAGACGCCCTCGATCATCTTGGCGAGATAGATGTCCTTGAGTTCGGCCGAGCCGTGCGCCGCGAGCGCCTGCACCGCGCCGTGGGTGAGGCCGGGATAGAGGCTGAAGGACAGGTTGGCGGCGCAGGAGATCTCCTCGACCAGCTTGCTGACGCATTCCGGCAGGCCCTGTCCGCCATAGGCGGGATCGCTGGCCAGGGACGGCCAGCCGCCTTCGCGAAACATCTTGTAGGCTTCTGGAAATCCGGCGGGCGTCCGCACCACGCCGTTCTCCAGCTTGCAGCCCTCGGCATCGCCGGTGGCGTTCAGCGGCAGCAGCACCTCGGTGGCGAGCCGGCCGGCCTCCTCGAGCACGCTGTCGACGAGTTCGGCGTTGACGTCGGCGAACGCCTCGATCTGCTGCAGCGACTCCAGCCCGTGCAGTTCGTGCAGGACGAACCGCATGTCGCGAAGCGGTGCCTCATAGACTTGCATGGTGTTCTCCCTCGTCTCAGTTGCGCAGCGGCTTGCCGGTGGTGAGCATGTGCTCGATCCGGGCCAGTGTCGGCCCGGTGCGGATCAGGCGCATGAACGCCTTGCGTTCCAGCGCCAGCAGCTGGTCCTCGGTGACGGTATCGACGATGTCGGCGTCGCCCCCCGACAGCAGTTCGGCCAGCGCGTCCGCCACCACCACATCGTGCGGGGTGGCGATGCCGCGCTTGGCGAACTCGGCCACCGCCAGGCCGAGACCGGTGCGGCCGCCCTGGCCGGACAGACGGTACTCCGGACGCTGCGGCGGCTGGTATCCCTCCACCAGCGACAGCGCCTTGGCCCGCGCCTCGAACAGCAGCCGGTCGCGGTTCATGACGATGCTGTCGCTGTCGCGCAGGATCAGCATCCGCCGTGCCTCGGCGGCGGATTTCGATACCTTGGCCTGGCTGATGGTCTCGAACACCGCGGCCGCGCTCGGCATCGGCCCTCTGGGCATCGCGCGCGCCCCGCCGGCGCGCGCCAGCATCTCGCCATTGCCGCCCCAGCCCGGCACCAGGCCGACGCCGGTCTCGACCAGCCCGGCATAGGTCTCGGCATGGGCGACGATGGCGTCGGCATGCAGCAGCACCTCGCAGCCGCCGCCAAGCGCCATCCCGGCCGGTGCCGCGACCACCGGGAACGGGCTGTATTTCATCGCCTTGAACGCGCGCTGGCCCTGGGACACGGTCTTGTCGATCTCGCCCCAGGCGGCGATGTTGGCGGCGAACAGCGCCGTGCCGAGATTGGCGCCGGCGGAGAAGTTGCTGCCGTCGTTGGCGATCACCAGCGCCCGGAAGCGCTCCTTGACGATCTTGAGGCTCTGGTCGAGCAGCTCGAGGATCTTGTCATCGAGCGCGTTCATCTTGGTATGGAATTCGAGGCAGGCGACGCCCTCGCCGATATCCCACAGCGAGGCGGACTTGTTCCGCGCCAGCGGCGCGCCGCCGCGCTTGATGTCGTCGAGCAGCAGCACGCCATCCTGACGCGGCACCGGATGATACCGGCCGTCGGTGCCGAAGAATTCCGCCCGTCCGTCCTCGATGCGGTAGAAGGTCTTGTCGCCGACCGCGCGCAGCAGCGCCGGCACCTTGCGGCCTTCCTGCTCGAGGCGCGCCGCGACCCGTGCCGGGCCGATGGCATCGAGCAGTTCGAACGGGCCCAGCTTCCAGTTGAAGCCGAGGCGCATCGCCGCATCGACCGCGACGATCTCGTCGGCGATCTCCGGCACCAGCCGCGCCGCGTAGGACAGCGTGTCGCTCATCACGCTCCAGGCATAGGCGCCGAACCGGTCCGACGACGCCAGCAGCGTTCCGGCATCGCGGCCGAGCGCGTCCGGCAGGCGGACGCCTTGGCTGGGCGCATACTCCCCGGTCACCAGACCGATCGATTCCTTGATCTTCTCGCGCCCGGAAGCGCCCTTGTTGATTCGGTAGAAGCCGCCCTTGCCTTTGCGGCCTGTATAGCCGTCGGCGATCATGCGCTGCAGGAACGGCAGTTCGCGCGTGGTGTCGTGGAACGGATCGTCTGCCGGCAGTGATCCGGTCATGCTGCGCGCGATGTGCGGCATCAGGTCGAGGCCGATCAGGTCGAGCAGCCCGAACACGCCGGTCTTGGGAATGCCAAGCGGCCGGCCCATCACCGCATCCGCCTCGGCGACCGTCAGCTTGTGCTCGATCGCCTTGTTGACGGCGTGCTGCAGCCAGAAGGTGCCGATGCGGTTGGCGATGAAGCCGGGGGTGTCGTTGGTCCGCACCACAGTCTTGCCGAGACGGCGGTCGACGAAATCGGCGACGCGGTCGAACAGGGCGGTATCGGTGGCCGGGCCGACCACCAGTTCGAGCAGCCGCATGTAGCGCGGCGGATTGAAGAAATGGGTGATGGCGAAGCGCTTGCGGAAACCGTCGCTCTGCCCGTCGAGCAGCGAGGCCAGCCGGATGGTCGAGGTGTTGGAGCTGATCGCCGCGTCGGGCGCGCAGACCGCATCCAGCCTGGCGTAGAGCGCCTGTTTCAGGTCGAGCCGCTCGATGATCGCCTCGACGATCCACTGGCATCCCGCGACCTGTTCCAGATCGTCCTCGAGATTGCCGACGCTCACCAGCTTCGCGGCATCGGCGCTCATGAAGGCGGCGGGCTCGGTCTTGAGCATCCTGGCGACCGCGCCGCGGGCGATCGCGCTGCGGTCGGCGCCGTCCTTGGCGATGTCGAGCAGCAGCACCGGCACGCCGGCATTGGCGACCTGGGCGGCGATGCCGGCACCCATGACGCCGGCGCCGATCACGCAGACGCGTTCGATGGGGCTGCTCATCAGACGCGCTCCAGCACGGTGGCGATCCCCTGGCCGCCGCCAATGCACTGCGTCGCCAGCCCGTAGCGGCCGCCGTCCCGCGCCAGCAGCGCGGCGGCCTTGCCGACGATGCGGGCGCCGGTGGCGCCGAGCGGATGGCCGATCGCGATCGCGCCGCCGTCGCGGTTCACGACCTCCGGCGACAGGCCGAGATCGCGGATGCAGGCCAGCGCCTGGCTGGCGAACGCCTCGTTCAGCTCGACCACGTCGAGCGCCGACGCCTCGATCCCGGCCCGCGCCAGCGCCTTGCGGCTGGACTGGATCGGCCCCAGCCCCATCGTCTCCGGCTGGCAGCCGGAGATCGCCACGCCGCGGATCCGCGCCAGCGGCTTCAGCCCCTTGCGGGCCGCGTACTCCTCGCTGCACACCAGCACCGCGCTGGCGCCGTCGGTGAGCGGCGAGGCGGTGCCGGCGGTGACGGTGCCGTTCTGGTCGAAGGCGAGCTTCAGGCCGGCCAGCCCCTCGGCGGAGGTCTCGGGACGCAGACAGCCATCCTTGTCGATCACGCCGGCCTTGGTCTGGATCGGCACGATCTCATCAGCCAGGCGGCCCTCCGCCTGGGCCGCGCCCGCCTTGCGCTGGCTGTCGACCGCGAACTGCTCCTGCATCGCGCGGCTGATCTCGTAGAGGCGGGCGACGTTCTCCGCGGTCTCGCCCATGCCCATGTAGGCGGCGGACTTGGCGGCCAGCGCCGCGTTCGGCATCGGGTTGTAGCCACCCATCGGCACCCGGCTCATGCTCTCGACGCCGGCGGCGATGAACGCCTCGCCGGCGCCCAGCGCGATCTGCCCGGCGGCCATGTGCACCGACTGCATCGACGAGCCGCAGAAGCGGTTGACGGTGACGCCGCCGACCGACAGCGGCAGCCCGGCAAGCAGGCCGATCAGACGCCCGACATTCATGCCCTGCTCGCCCTCTGGGAAGGCGCAGCCGACGATCAGATCCTCGAGATCGGTCGGGTCGATCCCGGTCCGCTCGATCAGGCCGCGCACCACCTGCGCCGCCATGTCGTCGCCGCGCACGCGGGCGAGCTGGCCCTTCGACGCGAAATGGAACGGTGAGCGTGCATAGCCGGCAATGACGACATTCTGCATGGACGCCTGTCTCTCCTGGTCGGGCCCGTCGGACGGTCGCGCCATCCGTATCGGCGCTGTTGCCTTCCCTATACGTCAAGCAGGCGGCCGGGTGCAAACGACTTGACCTATACGTCAACCGGCGCGAGGAAGGGCGCTCTGATCAGATCGGTCGTCCGCGGGAGAAATCATGAAGCTGCTGGTGCCTGTGAAGCGGGTGATTGACTACAACGTGAAGCCGCGC
>CAZZZA010000047.1:0-19524 GCA_964658455.1 uncultured Lichenihabitans sp. | reverse complement strand
TGGGCGCGTTCGCCTCGGTGGTGGTGACGGTGCTGCTGGTGATCGGCGTGTCGGAATCCGCCACCGTCAACAGCATCATCGTCGTACTCAAGGTCTCGGTGCTGCTGGTGTTCGTGGTCCTCGGCATCAGGGCGATCCATCCGGCGAACTGGGTGCCGTTCATTCCGCCTAACCAGGGCGGGTTCCGCTTCGGGGTGCCGGGGATCTTCCGCGCCGCCTCGGTGATCTTCTTCGCCTATGTCGGCTTCGAGGCGGTGTCGACCGCCAGCGCCGAGGCCCGCAACCCGCGGCGCGACGTGCCGATCGGCATCATCAGCTCGCTGCTGGTCTGCACCGTGGTCTATATCTGCGTCGCCGCGGTCATGGTCGGCGTGGTGCCGTACGGCCGCCTGAACGTGGCCGATCCGCTGGCGATCGCGGTCGATGCGATGCACCAGAGCTGGCTCGCCCTGTTCGTGAAGATCGGCGCGGTGACGGGGTTGTGCTCGGTGATGCTGGTGCTGCAGTACGGCCAGAGCCGTATCTTCTTCACCATGGCCAGGGACGGGCTGCTGCCGCGCATCTTCGGCGTGCTGCACCCAAGATTCCGTACCCCATGGCTCGGCACCATCCTGCTCGGCATCGGCGTCGCCACCGCCACCGCGCTGCTGCCGATCGACATCATCAGCGACCTGGTCAGCCTGGGCACGACCACCGCGTTCGGCATCGTCTGCTTCACGGTGATCTGGCAGCGCAACGCCTGCCCCGGGCTCAAGCCGCCGTTCCCGGTACCGCTGGGCGGGGTGCGGATACGCGGCGTCTGGATCGGCATCGTGCCGCTGCTGGGCATCGTGTTCGCGCTGGTGATGGCCGGACCACTGCTGATCGACATCGTGTCTGCGCTGCTGAACCATGATCCGGTGCCGGCGTTCCTGCTGGTGTCCTACATCTCGATCGGCGTGTTCTGCTACGTCGTCTATGGCTACCGGCATTCCCGGCTCGCCGCCGATACCAAGGCCGCCCGACTGGCGGCCCACGCACAGGAGCGACGTCTGCCATGCTGATGAACCGGGTCGCGACGATCGCCGCGCTGATGGTGGTAGGCTTGCTGTTGCTGTCGATCAGCACGTGGATCATGGCGTTCAACCCGTCCTCAAGCGAGGTCGCCGCCTGGTCGTGGCTGTGGACGCTGCAGCGCCTGCCGATCCTGATCGGCCTGGTCATGATCGTCGCCGGCTTCAGGATGCTGGGCACGACCAAGGTCCCCGCCCCGGTGATGACCGACGACGACCCGGCGCCTTAAGGGGCGGTAGTTCGCTCAGCCCATCCGACCTGGGTCAACCGTTTTTGAGGAATCCAGGACCAAAGCAGACTCGGTCGCCAATTTGGCCTGCCCTATCGTCTTGGTTCCCTCGATCTCGACCTGATCAAGATGCAGGAACTCACGGCCGGGCAGGCTGATTTTTACATAACGGCACGTTACACTGGGCGAGACGACGATCCGGAGCTGTCGGTCCTCCAAGCCGTTGCCGAATATTACCGGCTGAACCTGCTTGTGAAGATCGCGGAATTCCAAGCCATCAAACGAGATTTCGATTGTAAACAGCGCCATACGGGACTGGGAATTGTCGGCGCGATTATGAAGAATCATTGCGTCGATATCACAGACGACGCCGAGATCGACTTCCCACCACGGCTGGTCTTCATGATGAGTGTGAAACTGGTAGCGGCCGGTCAGCCTACCATTTGTCGCACTTGGACGGCGCCCCTCGGTCGGGGGCAGACCTTCCAGAGGCGCATACGAACTTTGGCGGGTCGTACATCCAAAAGCGATGTTCCTATTCGACCGGTTAACGCGCCGCTCGCGCTCGCAAAGCCGTATGAACTGCTCGGCCGTTCTCGTTACATCCTTTAGCCTGTAGTCCAGGTGGAAATTATGTGATCGGGGCAGGAGGTCGATATCACCATGCGGATAGACATACACTCCCTGACCCCCGCGAAGCAGATCGATGAGCGAGTAGCTTGTATAAAGTGTGTTTCCATAACTAAGACCGACGATGGAACCTCGCTTCGAGAACAAGCTGGTATGCAGGCTTGACCCGGTCAGCGCAGCGATCTGCGGACGATCTCGATACAGCTGTATCTGATGCGCGAGAGGGAGAAGCTCCGGGTGGACGACATCGAAACCCGCTCGTGAGAGATGGTCAGCGAACTCGTCCTCATTCACGATCCTGCCAACGCCGTGGGGCAGTTTCGACTTGCTCAGATATATCGGAGCATCACTGGGATTTAATGTCAGGCCGGCAGTAAGAATGTCGCCGATCCGATTGCAGAACTTGCCGAATCCTTTGTATGCGAAACCTGTCTCCTCGAAAGCCGGCCCCGGGATAACAAGCTCGGGGATAACTGTCGGGCGATCGAAACTCACAAAATTCTCTCGCCTCAAGCCAAGAGCGGCAAAGATCTCGGCGATGAATGGACGATTGAACAGGGCCGTCAGGTCGTCCATGGGATGGCACAGAATTCTGGTATCAGGATATTTGTGCTCGAAAAATGGCCAGAAGCGAGACAGACTAGAGAGCAGAAAGTGTCCGTAATGGCCGTGCAACGGGCCGCCATAGATATATCGAGCATCTGGTGCGCGATCGCGGACGCGATCATGCCGAATGGGCGTGATTGGCGAAGTCAGATGGGCTTGGTGGCCGGGGCCACGGAACGATCCCGCCAGACCAACGAACCGGCCTCCGTGATCAAACACCCCCCATTGCAGGTCTTCGAAGTTGTGGGGAATGTAAATCGCTTCTCGAAGCGTTAGAATTGATGGTTCGCCGTCGAGGAGCAACTCCCCGCCTTCGATGTCTGTGCAACTCAACAGCGTCATGGGCAACCCATAATCCTATCCCGCATTCACGCCTTCGGCGCGCGCTTCTCCGGCACCGAATCGTTCGCCGCGATCGGGCTTTCGGTCACCACCGAGCTGATGGTGTCGCGCAGCACCTGCACGCGCACATTGGGGGCGATCTCGATCTCGATCTCGCTCGACCCGTCCTTGACCCGCTGCACCACGCCGAGGATGCCGCCCGCCGTCACCACCCGGTCGCCGCGGCGCAGCGCCGACAGGGTCGCCTTGAGCTGTTTCTGGCGCTGCTGTTGCGGACGCAGCAGCACGAAATAGAACACCGCGAACACCGCCACGATCGGCAGCACCGACGCGAACTGGCCCAGCCCGCCAAGCGGCCCGGCATTGGCGGCCGCATCCTGGGCATAGGCGGTCGAGATCAACAGGGACATGAGGCCATCCGGACAGGGCCCGCGACTTGCGGGCGTTCGGCTGGGACCATAGGTTTCGCCGCCGGTTCGTCAAGGAAACCACCCCCCATGCCGTCGTCACCCGCGCCCGCCACCACGCTCCCGGCCGGGCTCGGCGCCGCGCTCGAGCGGATCGCCGCAGCGCTGGAGCGCCTCTCGCCGCCGCCGCCCGCGCTGTCGCTCGACGGCGCCGATGCGTTCGTCTGGAGCCCGCATCCCGGCCGGCTCGACCCGGTGGCGCAGACCGCGGCGCTGCCGCTGCCGCTGCTGGCCGGCATCGACCGGCAGCGCGACGTGCTGCTGGCCAATACCAGCCGGTTCGCCGACGGCCGGCCCGCGAACAACGCGATGCTGTGGGGCGCGCGCGGCACCGGCAAATCCTCCCTGGTCAAGGCGGTGCATCGCGCCGTCAACCAGGCGCGCGACCACGCCGGCCCCGGGCTGGCGCTGATCGAGATCGCCCGCGACGACCTGTCGAGCCTGCCGATCCTGCTCGATCTGCTGCGCGGCGCGGCGCGCAGGATCCTGCTGTTCTGCGACGACCTGTCGTTCGAGCGCGAGGATGGCGACTACAAGGCGCTGAAATCGGTGCTGGATGGCGGCATTCGCGGCCGTCCCGACAATGTGCTGTTCTATGCCACCAGCAACCGTAGGCACCTGATGCCGCGCGACATGATCGAGAACGAGCAGTCGAGCGCGGTCAATCCTGCCGAGGCGGTCGAGGAGAAGATCTCGCTGTCGGACCGGTTCGGCCTGTGGCTCGGTTTTCACGGCATCGACCAGGCGACCTACCTGGCGATGGTGGAGGCCTATGCCGCCGACCGCGCGCTGCCGATCGCGACCGGGGCGCTGCACGCCGAGGCACTCGCATGGTCGGTCAGCCGGGGCGCGCGGTCCGGCCGGGTCGCCTTCCAGTTCATCGAGGATCTGACCGGCCGGCTGGTCAGTCCGGGGCGTCGATAGCGGCGACCAGCGCGGTGGCGGTGGCGTCCCAGCCGACCGGCCTGAACCCGTGCACCACCTCGGCCTGCCATGCCGCCAGGCCGGGCCGGTCCTCGATCGTGGCGCGGATCACCCGGGTGGCGTCGGTCACGTCGAACGGATCGAAATAGCGCGCCAGCGCGCCGCCCGCCTCCGGCAGTGCGGTGGCGTTCGAGCAGACGCACGGCCGCCCCATCGCCATGCTCTCGCTGACCGGCAGCCCCCAGCCCTCGTAAAAGGACGGGAACACGGTGAACAGACAGCCGCCATAGACGGCGCGCAACGCCCTGTCGTCGAGCCCCTCGATCACATGCAGCCGTCCGTCCAGGTTGCGGCTGTTCTCGATCTGGCTCATCAGGTCGCCCACCATCCAGCCGACCTTGCCGGCGAACACCAGGTCGGGGACGTTCTGCGCGCCCATTTCCGACAGCAGCCGGCGCCAGACCCTGAACAGCAGCAGATGGTTCTTGCGCGCCTCGATGGTCGAGACGAACAGCACGTAGGGGCGGCCCTGCAGCACGCTCAGCAGCACATCGGGCAGCCGGTCCGGCATCTCCTCGGCGCACGGACGCACCGCGCCGAAACCGGTGCCGATCGGCAGCGGCTGGACCGGCACCGACAGGCGGATCGAATCGCGCTCGCACCAGCGCGCGACATCCTCGGCGGTGGCCCTGGAGTTCGCGAACACATAGTCTGCCAGCGGCAGCACGGTGCGATACCAGTCGCGGAACACCCTGACGGTGCCGCGATCGACCCATTCCGGCCGCCGCACCGGAATCACGTCGTGCATCAGCACCACCAGCCGCATGCCGAGCCGGCCGCGGACATGGCTGACCAGTTCGGCGTAATCGACCTCGAACCAGGGCGAGCCCAGCACCGCCAGCACGTCGCCGCGCTCGGCGATCTCGGCCAGACGCCGCGGCGGCAGCGGCGGCGGCGGCGGCGGCTCGCCATCCTGCTCCGGCAGCAGCCGGGCGATCGCCGGTATCCGCTGCACCCGCCGCACCGCCCGCCGCGCGCCGCGACGGCCCTGGTCAGCGAGCGTGAGCCCGACCGCGCCGACCAGGGCGGCGCCGGCCTGGACCTGCATCACGGCGAACAGGAAGCCCGGCTTGGCGACCCGCCGCGGCAGCAGCCGGCCCAGGCGCTTGAGCAGCCGGACCGGCAGCGGACGACGACGCTCGGCGGCCCGCCGCCTGGCCTCGGCCGCGGCCTCGCCGGGGAGCGGCTCGCCGCGCTCGCCATCCGCCCGCTCCGCTTCGTCCGGATGTTCCGGGCGCAGCTGCGGCGCCTCGGAGGGCCGCTCCATGACGTGACGGAACCGGTAGTCCAGCAGGTCCCAGTCGGCCTCGATGAAGCCGCGCTCGGTGCCGGAATGGCGCACGAAGCCGACCCTGGGCGCCAGCGCCGGATCGGCCAGGGCGGCGCGGTAGATCTCGTAGCAGACACGCTGGATCCCGGTCGGGCGCGCATTGCGATCGGCGAAATGGAACAGGTCCTCGACGTCGAACCACAGACGCGGCGGCACGCTCATGACGGCGCCCCCGGCCGACCGTGCGCGTCGAGCGCCGCCAGCAGCGCATCGGCCGAGCGGGTCCACGGCACCGGCACGAAGTCGCGCCGCACCTGCGCCTCCCAGGCGGCGATGCCCGGCCGGTCGACGATCAGCGCCTGGAACACCCCGGTCGCCGCATTCACGTCGTAGGCGTCGATCATTTTGGTCAGGCCGCAGCCCGCCTCCGGCAGCGAGGTGTTGTCGGAGGTGACGCAGGGCTTACCGGCGGCCAGGCTCTCGGTCACCGGCAGGCCCCAGCCCTCGAACAGCGACGGCAGCACGGTGAACAGGCATCCCTCGTACAGCCGCATCAGCACCGCATCCGACGGATCCTCGATGACCAGCAGCTTGCCGTCGCAATAGTTGGTGTTGGCGATCTGCAGCATCAGGTCGGCGACCAGCCAGCCGACCCGGCCGGCGAACACCAGGGTCGGCAGCGCGTCTGGCGGCAGCGTCTCGGCTAGCCGGCGCCAGACCTGGAACATCAGCGCATGGTTCTTGCGCGCCTCGATGGTCGAGACGAACAGCACGTAGCTGCCGGGCCTGGGCACGGCATGGGCGGGCACCGGCTCCGCCGCCCGGCTGACCGCGCTGGCCGAGGCCGGAAACCCGGTGCCGACCGGCAGGGTATGGACCCGCGCGGTGCGCCAGCGCTCGGCCAGCAGCGCCTCGAGGTCGCGGGCGGTGGCGTCGGAGATCGCGAACAGCGCGTCGGTGGCCGGCAGCACGCCGTTAAGCCAGGCGCCGAACGTCTCGACCAGGGTGTGATGGCACCATTCCGGCCGACGCAACGGGATCAGGTCGTAGAACAGGATGCCGGTCCTGAGCCGGCTCTCCTGCCGGGCCTGGTGCAGCAGCGCGCCGTAATCGGTGCGGTGCCAGGAGGCGCCCAGCGACAGCAGCCAGTCGCCCGGCGCGCTCACCTCGCGCAGCGCCGGGCCACGTCCGGCCTGGCCGCCCGGCCCGGCCGCCGCCGCTTTCGGCGGCTCGACCTGCGGCAGGCTGTCGCGGATCGTCGCGACGCCGGCGCGGCCGACGCTGACCAGCGATTTCAGCGCCGCGCGCTGCAGGTTGCGAAAACGCTGGAATGGCGCCCGCGCTTCCGGCGGCAGGCGATGGTTGATGTGGAGCGAGGCGCGATGCACCAGATGCGCCAGCGCGCCCGGCTGCTTCGACCGCGCCATCGACGGCGTCGGCTGCGCCGCCTCGGTCTTGTGGTGCGATGTGGTCAGGCCGTGGCAGAGCGCGCGCACCTCGGACCAGCGGATCACGCGGAACGTGTCGGTGCGCGGATCGATCCGGACGTAGCCGATGCGCCGGCCCGAGGCGGCGGCGCGCTGTTCGAGCGCGGTATAGAGTTCGTAGGTCAGGCGCTGGATGCCGCTCAGACGGGCATTATGCTTGATGTAGTGGATGAGATCCTCGACATCGATCCAAATCGCTGATGTCGTCGGTATCATTGCGTCCCCGTTGACCCTGTCAGCGCAGGAACCATGGCAGCGCCGGATCGTCAATCGACGCCGCCACCCCGGATCAGGGCAGAAATCCTGGCCCACGCATGCGAATCGAGCAAGCGGCCGCCGGAATCCAGCGTGACGGCGGGATGCGAAAACCGGTCGCGCGCCTCGAGAATCTGGCGATGGCGCCTGGCGACATAGCTCCTGGTGCGGGCGAGCTGGGCCTGGTTCTCCGGCGCGCTGTCCGGGGTGCGCGTGCCGAGTTCGTGATGGCGCAGCACCGAATCGCTGCACAGCACAACGTCCAGTCCGGCGGCCCGCGCGCGCAGGCAGAAATCCAGATCGTTCCAGGTGACCGGCAGGGCTTCGTCGAGCCCGCCGAGCCGGTCGAACACCGAGCGGCGGAACGCCATGCACGCGCCGGTCACCGCCGAGACCGGCCGGATGCCGCGCTCGCCCGCCTCGCTCCAGCGGTGCGCCGCCCGCGCCCCGGGGCCGATGAGCACCCCGGCATGCTGCAGCGTCCCGTCCGGATAGAGCAGCCTGGCGCCGGCAGCCCCCACCGCCGGGTCCAGGCAGGCGCGGACCAGATGATCGAGCCAGGCCGGGTCGATGCATTCGATGTCGTTGTTCAGCAGCACCACCACGTCGCCGGACGAGGCCCGCACGCCGCGATTGTTCAGCAGCGACCAGTTGAACGGGCCCGGCCGGCGCAGCACGACGCACCCTTGCCGCTCCAGCTCGGCCAGCAGCGACACCGCGTCGGCCTGCACGCTGCCATTGTCGACGATCACCAGCTCGGGTGGCGGGCCGTCGGTGCGACGCAACCCGTCGATGCAGGCGCGCAGCAGCGGCGCCTTGTCGCGGGTGGCGATCACCACCGACACGCTGGGCCGTATCACGTCGCCGGCCGCGATCGCCGGCTGGACCCCGCGGGCGCGCGCCTGCCCGCGATGCAGCAGCGCCGCCGGCAGGTGCCGGGCCGCATCGGCTGGCGTCGCGCCCGCCTTGCGGGTGACGATCAGGCCGTCGCGGCGCAGCAGATCGAGCCGCGGCGCGGCGCAGAAGCCGCCCGGATCGTGGTGGTCCTGATCGCAGCTCCAGCGATCCACGCCCGGGCGGCGCAGCGCGGCATAGGCGAACAGCGCCAGGCAGGCCGGCGAGAGTGTGTCGCCGGCGCGGAGCGTGGCGTGCAGACAGGCGCGGCGGGTGGGGCGATGCGGCCCGATGCGCGGATCGTGCCGCAGCACCGCGCCGGCCGGCAGCGCGCCGTCGATGCGCAGCCGGAAGCGTCCATAGACCTGGCGCTCCAGGCTCGAGAGCGACCGCGCCAGTTCCTCGGCGCTGCTGGTCGCGTCGAGCGTCAGCGTGAGCCTGAAGCACGGCCCGGCGACGCGCAGCAGCGGCAGCAGCCGGCGCGCCATCGCGGTCAGCCGCCGCTCGATCTCCGCCGACCAGAGCCGGTAGGCCCAGGCCGGATACACGTCGTCGAGCAGCGGATCGATCCCGGCCGGGAACAGCGTGTCGAGGATCGCCGCCGGCTGCGACCGCTCCGCCGCGAGCATCGCCGCGAAATGCGCGAGGTCGGGCGCGGCCCGCCAGGCGGCGGCGAAACCGGCTGCCGGCCGGCCGTCGCGGGCCCAGAGCGTGGCGGCGCGATCGCGCGCCGCCGCATCCGGCGCCGGGCGGTGCAGCGTCAGCAGCGTGTGCGCCAGCCCGGCCAGCGTGTGGCCGGCGGCGAGCAGGTCGGCATGGTGTCGCAGCCCCGGCCGGTCGGGGATGGTCTGCGCGATCAGCCGGTAGAGCCGGACGAAACCCGGTATCTGCTGGGTGGCGTCGGCGGTTCCCGCCCCGGCCCCGGCGGGCGGCAGCCACGGCCGCAGCGGCCGGTCGCGGCGTCGCGCACGCAACGGCCAGGCGGACACGCCCTGCGCCAGCAGCCCCGGCCCTGCATTCGCCCGCATCGGTCTCTCCGCGACGCCTCGACACCACGTCGAGACAGGCGGATCATTACCATCCAGGAACGGCGCGGACTACCGGAATGTTAGTTCGTGATCCGGGTGAGGCCGCCCATGTAGGGCTGCAGCACCGCCGGGATGTCGATCCCGCCGTCGGCGCGCTGGTAGGTCTCCATCACCGCGATCAGCGCGCGGCCGAGCGCCACCCCGGAGCCGTTCAGGGTGTGGACGAACGCGGTGGCCGGCTTCTCGCCGGCCGCAGGCTCGGTGCGGGTGCGCGCATTCATGCGCCGGGCCTGAAAGTCGCGCGTGTTGGAGCAGGAGCTGATCTCGCGCCAGGCGTTCTGGCCCGGCAGCCACGCCTCCAGATCGTAGGTCCTTGCGGCGCCGAAACCGGTGTCGCCGGCACAGAGCAGCATCCGGCGATACGGGATCTCGAGCCGCTCCAGCACCGTCTCGGCGGCGCGCGTCATGCGCTCGTGCTCGGCGTCGCTGTCGGCGGCGGTGGTGACCGAGACCAGCTCGACCTTCATGAACTGGTGCTGGCGCAGCATGCCGCGCGTGTCGCGGCCGGCGGCGCCGGCCTCGCTGCGGAAGCACGCGGACAGGGCGGTCAGGCGCAGCGGCAGCCGCGCGGCCTGGATGATCTCGCCACCCGCAAGCGCGGTCAGCGGCACCTCGGCTGTGGGGATCAGCCAGCGCCCGTCGGTGGTCTGGAACGACTGGTCGGCGAATTTCGGCAGCTTGTCGGTGCCATACATCGCCGCCTCGCCGACCAGCAGCGGCACGGCGTGTTCGACATAGCCATGTTCGGTGACGTGCAGGTCGAGCATGAACTGGCCCAGCGCCCGCTCCAGCCGCGCCAGCGCGCCGCGCAGCACCACGAAGCGGCTGCCGGACAGCTTGGCGGCGGCGGCGAAATCCATCAGCCCCAGCGCCTCGCCGAGTTCGTAATGCTGCCTCGGCGCGAAATCGAAATTTCGCCGCGCGCCGCGTTCGTGCACCACCAGATTGGCCTGCTCGTCGGCGCCGTCCGGCACCGAATCGTCGAGCCGGTTCGGCAGTTCCGCGAGCACGCCGTTGACCGCCGCCTCCATCGCCGCCGCCTCGGCTTCCAGTCCGGCCATCTCCGCCTGCGAGGCGACCGACTGCGCCTCGAGCGACGCGGTGTCGCTCCCTGCCCGCCTGGCCTGGCCGATCTCCCTGGACAGCGCGTTGCGGTGCGACTGCAGCGCCTGCAACCGGGTCAGGGCGACCCGGCGCCGCTCGTCCTGGGCGAGCAGGGCGGCCGCGGCCGGCGGCAGGCCGCGGCGCGCCAGGGCGGCGTCGAAGGCGTCGGGGTCGGCGCGCAGGGCGCGAAGGTCGTGCATCAGGAAGCCTCGTCCGCGGCCGGCTTCGGCTCGACCAGCCGGGCGCACAGGATGGAGATCTCGTACAGCCCGATCAGCGGCACCGCGAGACCGGTCTGGGTGATGACGTCGGGCGGGGTTAGGATCGCCGCGGCGACGAAGGCGCCGACATAGGCGTAGCGCCGCGCCTTCTTCAGCCCGCGCGACGAGACCAGCCCGATCTTGGCGCAGAGCGTCAGCACCACCGGCAGTTCGAAGGCGATGCCGAACGCCAGGATCAGCTTGGTGACCAGCGCCAGATATTCGCTGACCTTGGCCTGAAGCTCGATCTTCAGCTGGTCCGGCCCGGTGCCGCTCTGGAAGCTGAGGAAGAACTTCCAGGCGAACGGGAACACGAAATAATAGGCCAGCGCCGCGCCGAGCAGGAACAGCACCGGGGTGGCGACCAGGAACGGCGCGAAGGCGCGCTTCTCGCTGCGATACAGGCCGGGCGCGATGAAGATCCAGGCCTGGATCGCCATCACCGGGAACGAGATGAAGGTGGCGCCGAAGAACGCCACCTTGATGTAGGTGAAAAACGCCTCGTACAGCGCGGTGTAGATCAGATGCGGCTGTTCGCCCTTCTGCCGCATGATGTCGGCCAGCGGCTGCGCCAGGAACAGGTAGATCGGCTTGGCGTAGTGGTAGCAGACCAGGAACGACAGCGCGAACGCCACCATCGACCAGATCAGCCGCTTGCGTAGCTCGACCAGATGCTCGAGCAGCGGCATCGCCTGGTCGTCGATATGGTCCTCGTTCACCATCGCGTGCTCCCGCGGTCCGCCAGGATCAGGACGCGACGCCGGCGGGCGGCACGCGGCGCGGCCGGACCGGCACGGCACGCTGTCCGCCGGCCCCGGGGGGCACGAAGCGCGGCGCCGCCGGCCTGGCGCGCTCCACCCGCAGCCGGCCGGCCACGGCGGGCGGCAGGATCGACGGCGCCGGGTCGGCGGCCTCGCGGGCGGCGCGCTCGGCGTCGGTCGGCTCCGGCGCGAGGTCGGTCAGCGGCAGGCCGTGCATCGGCCGGGTGCCGATCGTCTCGCCTGCCATGCCGGAACCCTGGATCCTGGAAGACGCCATCCTGGCCGACGGCTCGCCACCGGCCAGCAGCGGGTTCGGCGCGTTGTCGGCGGAATAGACGAAGCGCGGCGTCGACGAGCCGGCGATCGCCGACTGGATCGGGTTCTCTGCCAGGGTCTTCTGGATGGTGCCGTCCGAATCCAGCGCCTTCATCAGCTGGCTGCGCACGTTGAGGGACCGCAACTGACGGAACTGGTCGCGCGCCTCGCCGAGATCGGCCTCCTTGATCATCTCGTCGACATGACCCTGGAAGTCCGACGCAAGCTTGCGGCCCTTCTTGATCAGGCCGGTGACGGTCCTGATCGCCACCGGCATGTCCTTCGGGCCGATGAACAGCAGCGCGACGATGCCGATCAGCGCGAACTCGGACAGATCCAACCCAAACATCGTCCGTGGTGCCCCGCATGCTGCGTGCGCGCTCCGGGCGCACGACGGCAAGGATTAGCATGCGGCCAGCCGGTCAGCCATCGTCCCCGGCCTCGGCCGCCGGGGCCGGCCGGCCCGGCGCGATCCCGTCCGGAAGCTCGAGCAGCAGATCGCCGCGCCCGGGCAGGTCGCGCAGATCGCGCAGGTCGAAGCGCTGCAGGAAGGCGGCCGAGGTCGCCCACAGCACCGGCCGCCCCGGCGCCTCCTTGCGGCCCTTCGGCACGATCAGGCCGGCCTCGAGCAGCAGATCCAGGGTCTGCTGGCCCAGCGAGACGCCACGGATCGACTCGATTTCCGCCCGCGTGCAGGGCTGGTGGTAGGCGACGATCGCCAGCGTCTCCATCGCCGCGCGCGGCAGGCGGCGCGGCCGCTCGATCACCCTGGTCAGCATCGGCGCCAGTTCCGGGGCGGTGCGGAACTGCCAGCCGCCCGCCACCTCCGACAGCACCACGCCGCTGCCCGCGAAGCGGTCGCGCACCTGCGACAGCACCGCGCGCGGGTCGATCGGCGGCTCCGGCGACGCGTGCGCCGCCAGCAGCTCGGCCACCGCCTGCTCCGACACCGGTTCGCTGGCGGCGAACACCAGCGCCGCGACCAGCTGCATATGGAACGGGTCGGTCTCGGCCATCAGCCGGTGCGCCGCAGCAGCACCGGGCCGAACGCCGCGTCCTGACGCAGCTCGATCGCCCCGCTCCTGGCCATCTCCAGCCCGGCGACCAAGGTGCCGGCCAGCGCCGCGCGCTGCCGCCAGGATGGGTCGCCGTCCGCGGCCGCCGGCAGCGCGGCGGCGTCCGGCAGGAAGCCGGACAGGTCGAGCCAGCCGGTCACCGGCCCGCCCAGCAGAAGCTGCAGCCGGCCCAGCGCATCCTGCACGGTCCAGAAGCTGAGCTGGCGCGGCCGGTACAAGCGGCGCGGCGCGGCGCGGCGGGCGGCGGCCATGTAGGCCCGCAGCAGCTGGCCGATATCAAGCGCCAGGCCGCTGCGGTCGATCCTCTGGTGCGACTCCGCGGCGCCACGCGGAAAAATGTCGCGGCCGAGCTGCGTCCTGCCGTCCAGCCAGCGCGCCGCGGCGGCGATGCGGCCGAGTTCGGCGAGGCGGGCGGCCAGCATGCCGGCGGCATCCTCGCCCTCCTCCGCCGCCACCGGATCGTCGGGCAGCAGCAGCCGCGATTTCAGCCAGGCGAGCCAGGCGGCCATCACCAGCCAGTCCGCCGCCTGTTCCAGGCTGATCCGGCCGGCGCCGGCGACCACCGCGAGATACTGGTCGACCAGTGTCAGGATCGAGATCCGCGCCAGATCGACCTTCTGCGCCCGTGCCAGCTCCAGCAGCAGGTCGAGCGGCCCCTCGAAGCCCTCCAGCGCCAGCATCGGCGCGCCGCTTGCCGTCGCCGTGTCCGGGCTCGTCATGCCAGCAGCGCGTCCCGCTCCGCCAGCAGCCGGTCGCGGTCCAGCGCGCATCGCCGCGCCGCCGCCAGGCGGGCCGCGTCGTCCAACCGCCGGCGCGCCGGCGCCGACACCGCCCCGGCGCCGTGCAGCACCGCCTGGCTCTCGGCCAGCACGCCGGAGCAGTGCAGCGCCACGTCGCAGCCGGCCTGCAGGCAGGCGCGCGCCAGCACACCCGGATCGCCGCCGACCGCGTGCATCGACAGATCGTCGGAAACCAGCACGCCCTGCAGGCCCAGCCGGTCGCGCAGCACCCCGCCCAGGATCGCCGCCGACAGCGTCGCCGGATGCTCGCAATCGAGACGGCGGTAGCGGATGTGCGCGGTCATCATCCAGGGCATCCAGGCATTGAGCCGGAACGGCAGCAGATCGGCCTCGTCGAGATCGTCGAGTTCCGGCAACGCCAGGTGGCTGTCGACCAGGGCGCGGCCATGACCCGGCGCATGCTTGCCGACCGGCTGCACCCCGGCGGCCAGCAGCCCGTCCGCCACCGCACGCCCGAGCGCCGCCACCGTCTCCGGCACCGGCGAGAAGGCGCGGTCGCCGATCACCGGGTCGGCGCCCGCCACCGCGCGGTCGAGCACCGGCGCGCAGACCAGGTCGAACCCGGCTTGTGCGCAGTCGAGGCCGATCAGCGCGCCGGTCAGGAACGCCGCCCGCAGCGCGCCGTCCGGCTGCCGGGCGTGGAGCGCGCCGAACAGCGCCGCCGGCGGATGCGCGGTCCAGAATGGCGGCCGCAGCCGCGCGACGCGCCCGCCTTCCTGGTCCACCGCGAGCAGCGCGCCGGGGACGATCGCCCGGATCGCCGCCGCCAGTTCGCCGAGCTGCGCCGGGTGCTCGATGTTGCGCTTGAACAGCATCACCCCCAGCGGCGGGGTGTCGCGCAGCATCGCGCGCTCCGCGCCGCTCAGCGCCGTCGAGGCGACGCCGACGATCGCGGCGCGGGGCGTGACATCGCCCATGTCAGAAATCGGCCAGGGTGCAGGCGATCCCGGCCGCCTTCACCTTGCCGCAGAAGCCGGTGGCCTCGGCGATGCTGGAGAACCCGCCGGTGCGCAGCCGGAAGAACTGGGTGCCGCCCCGGCTCACCGGCAGCACCTCCGGGGTGCGGTCGCCGAACAGGGCTGGCGCCTTCCTGGCGAGCCGGCTCCATTCGCTCCGCGCGGCGCGGTCGCTGTCCAGCGCCGCGAGCTGCACCGCATACCGTCCGACCGCCGCCGGCGTCGCCGCCTCCGGCGCGGGCGCGGGCACGGGCGTGGGTGCTGGGACCGGCGGCGCGACCGGGGCCGGCTGGTCCGGCGCCTCGACCGCCGGCGCATGGCGCAGCGGCGCCCGCGCCACGTTGCCGGTGCCAGATTCGGGATCGGCGGCGGGTGCCGCCGGCGCCGCGTCTGGCGCCGGCTGGTCGGCCAGCCGGGCGGCGGCCACCTGCTGCTGCAAGGCGAGCGGCGAGGCCGCCTCCGGTCCGGGGGCCAGGGCCTGGGTGCCGGGGTTCGATCCCTGCGACGGCGCCACCTGCGCGCCCATCAGCTGCATGCCGCCGGGATCGACCGGCTTGACGCGCACCGGCCCCGCCGGCGGCGCCAGGATCGGCACCCCGGCCGGCCGGTGGCCGAGCAGGCTCCACCCGCCCACCATCAGCACCAGCAGCGCGCCGAGCGAGCCCGCCACCAGCGCCAGCTTCTTGGTGCCGGAATCCAGGCCGCCGCCGCCGGACGGACGCGGGCGATCGTCCGCGCGCGCCGACAGACGGGCCAGACGCTCTTCCTCGACCAGATCGCGGTCCTGGGTCATGGCAATCCTCGCTCCGAGCCGGAACCGTACGGCTGTTTTGGCTGACCGGTTCAGCCGGCGCTAGCGCATCTCCTCGACCGGCTCGACGCCCAGCACCGCCAGGCCGGACCGGATCACGGTCGCGGTGGCCTCGACCAGGGCGAGCCTCGCCCGAGTCGCGACCGGCTGATCGGCCTGCAGGAACCGCAGGCTGGCATCATCGCGGCCGCGGTTCCAGAGCGCATGAAAGTCGCCGGCCAGATCGTTGAGATAGAACGCGATCCGGTGCGGCTCACGCGCCTGCGCCGCGCCCTCGATCAGCCGCGGCCAGTGGCTGAGCCGCCGCAGCAGCGCCAGTTCCGACTCGGCGGCGAGATCGTCGAGCACCGCGCCGGACAGTCCCGCCGTCGAGACGTCGCCGAACCCCGGCTGGTCGGCGGCCGCGCGCAGCACCGACCGGCAGCGCGCATGCGCGTACTGCACGTAGAACACCGGGTTGTCTCGGGTCTGCGCCACCGCCAGGTCGAGATCGAACTCCATCTGCGCATCCGGCTTGCGGGTCAGCATGGTGAAGCGGACCGCGTCGCGCCCGACCTCGTCGAGCAGGTCGCGCAGCGTGACGAAGGTGCCGGCGCGCTTGCTCATCCGCACCGGCTGCCCGTCCTTGATGACATGCACGATCTGGCAGATCACCGCCTCGAACGCCGCCTGGCCGCTGGCGGCATAGGACGGCGCCAGCGCGGCGACGGCGGAGCGCATGCGCGAGACGTAGCCGCCATGATCGGCGCCGAGCACGTCGATCAGCACGTCGGCGCCGCGGGCGATCTTGTCGCCGTGATAGCCGATGTCGTTGGCGAAATAGGTGTTGCTGCCGTCGGACTTGCGCAGCGGCCGGTCGACGTCGTCGCCGAATTGGGTGGCGCGGAACAGGGTCTGCGGCCTGGCCTCCCAGGCCGCGGTCAGCTTGCCCTTCGGCGGCTCCAGCACGCCCTCGTAGAGCAGCCCAGCGGCGTCGAGTGCTGCGATCGCGCGGTCGGCGACGCCATCGGCCAGGATCGCGCGCTCGGAGGTGAACACGTCGTGGCGCACGCCCAGCAGCGCCAGGTCGGCGCGTATCTCGCGCAGCATCCAGTCCAGGGCGAAGTCGCGCACGCTGTCGAACCAGACCGCCGGATCGGCGGCGGCCGGGCCGGGTGCGGCCAGCCGGTCGCCTTCGCTGGCGGCCAGCGCCTGGCCGAGCGGCACCAGATAGTCGCCGCGATATTGCAGCGCGCCGCCCGGCACCAGCGCCTCGAACGCCGCCTCGGGCATGCTGGTGCCGAGCGCCTCGAGGTAGCGCCAGTACACCACCCAGGCCAGCGCCTCGATCTGCGCCCCGGCATCGTTGACGTAGTATTCCTTGGTCACCGCGAAGCCGGCCTTGGCCAGCAGGTTGGCGAGCGCGTCGCCCACCACCGCGCCCCGGCAATGGCCGACATGCATCGGCCCGGTAGGGTTGGCGGAGACGTATTCGACATTGATGCGGGTGCCGGCGCCGAGATCGCTGTCGCCGTAGCCGATGCCCGACGCCAGCACGACCGGCAGCACCGCCCGCAGCGCCGCGGGCGAGACGGTGATGTTGACGAAGCCGGGGCCGGCCGGGCTGGCGCCGGCGATCCCGTCCAGCCCTTCGAGCGCCGCGGCCAGGTCGGCGGCCAGCTCCGGCGGCTTGCGCCGCGCCGGCCGCGCCGCCAGCAGCGCCGCGTTGGTGGCCATGTCGCCATGCGCCGGGTCGCGGGTGGGCGTGACCTCGACACGGGCGGCGATCTCCGGCGGCAGGTCGGGGACGATCCGCGACAGCGCCTCGAGCACGCGGCGGCGTGTCAGCGCGAACAGATTGTCGGCCATGGCGGTCGGTCCCTCGAATGCAGCGCGGTTTCAGCGCGTAACCGGAGCCGGCGTCAACCGCCGCGCCCGGCCTTCAAGAAACCGGCGAGAGACGCTATCTAACAGCCATGGACACTCTGATCGCCGAGAAGGCCGCGCCGGTTTCGTTTTCGGTCTCCGAGCGCGCCGCCGCGCGCATCGCCGAGATCGTCGCCAGCCAGCCCGGCAGCCACGGCCCGGACAGCCAAGCGCTGCGGGTCGCGGTGCTGGCCGGCGGCTGCAGCGGCTTCCAGTACAGCTTCAAGCTCGATCCGGCGATCGGGCCGGACGACCGGCTGATCCCGGCCGGGCAGGCGCGCGTGGTGGTCGACGAGGCCAGCCTGGAGCTGCTCGGCGGCGGCCAGCTCGACTACAGCGACGCGCTAATCGGCGCGCACTTCACGGTGCGCAACCCGAACGCCACCTCGTCCTGCGGCTGCGGCACCAGCTTCTCGATCGACTGAGGTGAAGTTCGCCACCTGGAACGTCAATTCGGTCCGTCAGCGGCAGGGGCTGGTGACGGACTGGCTGGCGGTCAACCAGCCGGATCTGCTGCTGCTGCAGGAGATCAAGTGCGAGGCGGCCCAATTCCCGGCCGATGCCTTCAGGGCGGCCGGCTACGAGAGCGTGGTGGTCGGGCAGAAGAGCTACAACGGCGTCGCGGTGCTGTCCCGCGAGCCGGTCGCCGTCACCCACCGGCAGTTGCCCGGCCTGGCCGCGCCGGAGGGCGGGGTGCATCAGGCGCGCTATCTCGAGGTCCGCGCCGGCAACATCGTGTTCGGCAACCTGTATCTGCCGAACGGCAATTCCGGCGGCGCCGACGGCTACGCGGCCAAGCTCGCCTGGATGGAGGCGCTGATCGGCCATGCCCGCGCCATGCTGGCAGACGAGACCGACTTCGTGCTCGCCGGCGACTACAACGTCGCCCCCGCCGACATCGACCATGCCCCCGGCGTGCTGTCCGCCGACGACGCGCTGGTGCGCCCGGAGACCCGGCAGCGCTTCCGGGCGCTGCAATGGCTCGGCCTGACCGACGCGCTGCGCGCGATCACGCCGCAGGGGCCGGCCTATACGTTCTGGGACTACCAGGCTGGGTGCTGGCCGCGCGACCGCGGCCTGCGGATCGACCATGCGTTGTTGTCGCCACGGCTGGCGGAGCGGCTGGTCGCCGCCGCGCCGGACCGGATGGAACGCGACAAGCCGCAGCCGTCGGACCACGTCCCGCTGCTCGTCGCCCTGGCGTGAGCGCCTAGCCGGCATCCTGCAGGGCGGCCTTCGTCAGGTCCAAGGCACCAGCGGTGCCGTCGAACCCCTTGTGCAGCACCGCCTGGTAGCGCCCGGCCCAGGCGCGCAGCGCGGTCAGGGTCTGGCCCGAATCCGGCACCATCAGACTGGTCTCCTGCCACGCGCTGTCGGTCGAGCGGAAGAACGTCACCGCCAGCATCCGCGTCGGCACCGCGACCGTCATCTTGCCCAGCAGCGCCAGCGCATCGCGCAGCATGGAACCCTGCGGCTCGGCCATCACCGCGTGCATGTCCTGCGCCACCACCTCCCAGCATTCGTGCGCCAGCGGGCTCTGTCCCGGCTGCGCCGGGGTGATGGCGCCGTCGAGCCGCGACGGATCGGCGCAGACCGACGGCACCCCGACCGGGCTGGCGAGCCCGCCGAGCGCGCCGCTGCTGGCGATCTGGAACAGGCCGGTGAGGCGATGGTCGGCGACGCGGACCAGGATCGTGCGCTGCATCGCGCCCGGCTCCGACCCGACCTCGATCTGCTGCCAGGCCCCGGCGGGCAGCGGCACCTGTCGTCCCGCCTCCCTGATCAGCCCGCTCCTGGCCGTGCCCAGCGGCGTGAGGTGGGTGATGCCCTGCGCGGCCGGCGCCGGGTCGGCGACCGGGTGGAAGCGCGCCTGGTCGGCGCCGGCGCCGGTCGGGGATGACGGCCAGCGCAGCGCCGGCATGGCTGGCGGAAACATCGCCGCGAGACCGGTCAGCACCAGCGCCGAGACCAGGGACAGGCGCCAGGCCGGCGCCCGCCGCCACAGCCGCCCGACCGCGCTCACGGCGCGGGTGCAGCAAGCGTGCCGCGATCGGCGGCGCCCGGGTCGGCGACCCGGGTGATGATGCCGCCCTCGCCCTTCTCCAGGCGGACGCAGCGCGCGCCGTTCTGGCGCGCCTCGATCAGCCCGTCGCTGACCATCTCCTCGATCGAGCGTACCAGGTCGCGGGCGCTGGCGCCCTGGCCCAGACGGTCCTGCCGGCGCATCACGT
>CAZZZA010000046.1:0-19794 GCA_964658455.1 uncultured Lichenihabitans sp. | reverse complement strand
TCGATCAGCCAGGGCGCGCCGGTGTTCTTCCGCGACGTGGTGGTCGGCGAGGTGCTGGGCTACACGATGCCGCCCGGCGGCCGCGGCCCGATCCCGATCCAGGTGTTCATCCGCGAGCCCTACGACCGCTATCTGCGCGCCGATACCCGGTTCTGGAACGTGTCCGGCATCCGCGCCGACTTCAACGGCGGCGCGCTGCATGTCGAGATCGAGTCGCTGCAGGCGGTGCTGTCGGGCGGCGTGTCGTTCGGCCTGCCGGAGCAGCGCCGGGACAAGAACGCGCCGGAAGCGCCGGACAATGCGGTGTTCAAGCTGTATGCGAGCAAGGACGATGCCGACAATGCCGGCTATCGCGACCGCATCCGCATGGTCACCTACTTCAAGAACTCGGTGAAGGGCCTCTCGGCCGGCAGCCCGGTCACCATGTTCGGGCTGCAGATTGGCAACGTCACCGGCGTCAAGCTGCTGCTCGACCGTCAGGGCGGCACCGCCCAGGTGCGGGTGGCGATGGAGGTGCAGCCGGAGCGGGTGCTGTCCGACGAGACGGTCCCCGCCGACCAGGTGCAGACCGTGGCCCAGGCGCTGGTCAATAACGGCCTGCGCGCCGAGACCGAGAGCGGCAACCTGCTGACCGGCTCCTCGGAGATCGCCTTCGCCTTCGTGCCGAACGACAAGCCGGCCAAGGTGACGGTGGAGGACGGGGCGATCGTGCTGCCCAGCAAGTCCGGCGGCGTCACCGGCATCATGGAATCCGTCTCCGCGGTGGCCGACAAGATCGCGGCGATGCCGCTGGTGCAGATCGGCGACAACCTGAACAGCCTGCTCGGTCATGCCGACCAGACCGTCAGCGGTCCGGCGCTCAAGCAGGCGATTGCCAGCCTCAACGACACGTTGCGCAGCGTGCAGCATCTGACCGCGCATGCCGACCAGGGGCTGACGCCGCTGCTGCAGCGCCTGCCGGCGATCGCCGACCAGCTGCAGCAGGCGATCAACCACGCCAACAGCGTGCTGGCCTCCTATGGCGGCAATTCGGACTTCCATCGCGGCCTGCAACAGACCCTCGACCAGTTGAACGAGACCGCGCGCTCGGTGCGTCTGCTGTCCGACTTCATCAGCCGCCACCCGTCCTCGCTGCTGCTCGGCCGAGGCAAACCATGAGAACCCGACCCGCCATGCCCACGATGCGCAGCGCCTCGTTCCTCGCCCTGGCCGCCATGCTGGGTCTCGCCGGATGCGGCTCGTCCGACCCCTCGTATTACACCCTCAAGCCATGGCCGGGTGTGGCGCAATCCGGCGGGCCGCTGACGCTCAAGATCGAGACCCCGTCGGTCGCGAGCTATCTCGACCGCGACTACATCGTCGCCGACGATCGCAGCTACAAGCTCAAGCTGGATGGCGACGCCGCCTGGGGCGAGCCGCTGGGCAGCATGATCGGCCAGACCCTGGCGCAGGATCTGCAGCAGCGGCTGCCCGGCAGCACGGTGTTCACCCAGGCCGGGGCGATCTCGACCGAGGCGCAGGCGACGCTGGAACTCGACGTGCAGCGCTTCTCCAAGACTCGCGACGGCGACGCCGAGATCACCGCCTCGCTGTCGGTGCAGCGCGCCGACCGGCCGGACGGGGTGCCGCCGGCGCGGGCGCAGGCGATCCATGTGACGATGCGGCCAGAGGGCACCGGCATGCCGGCGCTGGTCGCGGCGCTGAGCCAGCTGCTGGGCCAGGTGGCCGACCAGGCGGCGCTGGATGCGCGCGCCATCGGCCCGGCGCCGATCCCGGTCGCGGCGGCCTTGCCGCCCGGCTGAACGTGAAACAGGCGGCGGGGTCGCCCCTGCCGCCTGTTCCGTACTGCCTGTTCCGCGTGGCCCGAAGGCGCGCGGGCGGGCCTAGACTTTCTCGACCTGGCCGTATTCCAGGTCGACCGGGGTCGAGCGGCCGAAGATCGAGACGCTGACCTTCAGGCGGCCCTTCTCCTCGTCCACATCCTCGACGGTGCCGTTGAAGCTGGTGAACGGGCCGTCGGCGACGCGCACCTGCTCGCCGATCTCGAACAGGATGGCGGGACGCGGACGCTCCACGCCTTCCTGGGTCTGCTTCATGATCCGCTCGGCCTCGCTGTTCGAGATCGGGGTCGGGCGGGTCTTGCTGCCGAGGAAGCCGGTCACCTTCGGGGTGTCCTTGACCAGATGCCAGGCATCGTCGGTCAGCTCCATCTTCACCAGCACGTAGCCGGGGAAGAACTTGCGCTCGGAACTGACCTTCTGGCCGCGGCGCACCTCGGTGACGTCCTCCGACGGCACCAGCACCTCGTCGATATGGTCGGCCAGGCCCTTCTGATGGGCCTGTTCCTTGATCTGCTGGGCGATCTTCTTCTCGAAGCCCGAATAGACGTGGACGACGTACCAGCGCTTCGCCATGACCTCTTCCTCAGACTCTCGATGCGGAGACGGTGCTCACGCGCCGAGACCGAACAACACGCGCACGCCCAGCCCGATGATCTGGTCGACGGCAAAGAAGAATACCGCGGTCAGCGCCGCCATCGCCGCCACCAGCCCGGTGGTGATCAGCGTGGTGCGGCGCGACGGCCAGGTGACTTTCGTCACCTCGGAGCGGACTTCGCGGACGAATTTCGCAGGACTGACCGCCAAGAGGCACCTTCATGGAACAGAACAAGATGATACGGGACCGGACATGCTGCGCCAATCGCCGATCCGGGGGTGGATCGGCGGGCGGCTGGCAGGGGCGGAGGGTCTCGAACCCGCAACCTCCGGTTTTGGAGACCGGCGCTCTAGCCAATTGAGCTACGCCCCTGCAGCGCCATCACCAACCGGCGAACCGGCGCAGGGTGGGTAAAGAGAGCGTGGCGGGCCGGAAGTCAAGACCCGATCGGCCCTTGCCGCGCCGCCCCGGTTGGCGTTAACAGGACGGCACGATGCGGGCGTAGCATAGTGGTAATGCTGTAGCCTTCCAAGCTACCGAGGAGGGTTCGATTCCCTTCGCCCGCTCCACGCCGCCGCTGACATAATTGGGCCGGGCTGCTACCTGCCATCGATGCGATCGATGATCCTGTATGCGGCAGCGGCCCTGGCGGAGATCGCCGGCTGTTTCGCGTTCTGGGCGTGGCTGCGGCGGTCGGGATCGCCACTCTGGCTGGTCCCCGGCTGCGCGTCGCTCATCGTGTTCGCGCTGCTGCTCACCCGCGCCGACAGCGCCGAGGCCGGGCGGGCCTACGCCGCCTATGGCGGCATCTACATCGCGTTCGCCATGCTCTGGCTCTGGGTCGAAGAAGGCGTGCGGCCGGACCGGTGGGACCTCGGCGGGACCGCGCTGTGCCTGGCGGGGGCGGCGGTGATCATCCTCGGCCATCACCGCGCCTGAGCGTGGCCGGCGCTCCCCGGGGTGGCCGGAGGGCTAGTGCCGTTCGCGGATCAGCGGCTCCAGCAGGTCCGGCACCGCGGCCTGGACCACGCCCAGGAGGAACGGGATGCCGACGATGGCGAAGAAGATCCAGTCGAAGGTCTGGTGACTGACGTTCATGGGTCGGTCTTTCACTGAAGCACCCTCTAGACCTGTCGCCCCGAACGTGAACCGCAAGTCACGTTTGCCGTGAGCCCGGGCCGGCGCCGCTCTTGAACCGGGCGGCGAACCCGATAGTCTGCGCCACAGTTTTTTTAAGGGAAGGTCGCGCGTCGATGCAGGGCTCGGACTATCGGCGCAAGCTCATGTCGGCGGAGCAGGCGGCCGCTCTGATCCCGGACGGCGCCAGGCTGGCGATGGGTCTCGGCGTGGCGGCGCCCCCGGCGCTGCTGCGCGCGCTGGCCGACCGGGCGGAAGCGGGCGCGGTGTCGGACCTGCGGCTCTACTACATGCTGGCGACCAGCATCGCAGGCGAGACCGTGCTGCGCCACCCGCTGCGCGACCGCATCAGGGCGATGAGCCTGTTCCACGGCGTCTGCGAGCGCGCGCTCGACCAGACCGGCCTCGCCCACGCCCTGCCCGACGTCGATCTGGTGCCGGCCGCGTTCAGCCAGGTTCCGGCGCTGCTGAGCGAGGTGGTCGGCGTGGATACGCTGCTGACCACGGTGTCGCCGATGGACGAGCAGGGCAATTTCAGCCTCGGCACCAACACCGACTACGCGCTGGCCTGCTCGAGGAGCGCGCAGCGGGTGATCCTGGAGGTCAACGCGCACATGCCGCGGGTGCGGGGCGACTGCACCGTGCCGCTGTCGCGGGTGACGGCGATCGTCGAGAACGACCGGCCGCTGCTGAGCCTGCCGCCGGCGCGGATCCGCGAGGCCGACGCCGCAATCGGCGCGACCATCGCCGGGCTGGCAGAGGATGGCGACTGCCTGCAGATGGGCATCGGCGCGCTGCCCGATGCGGTGTGCGCGGCGTTGCGCGGCCATCGCGGGCTCGGCGTGCATACCGAGATGCTGGGTCCCGGACTGGCGGCGCTGATGCAGGCCGGCGTCGTCGACAACAGCCGCAAGGCGATCCATCGCGGCCGCACCGTGTTCACCTTCGCCATGGGCGACGCCGCGTTCTACGATTTCCTCGACGACAACCCGGCGCTCGAGGGCCATCCGGTCGATTACGTGAACGACGCGGCGGTGATCGCGCGCAACCCGCGCATGCTGTCGGTCAACGCGACGCTGCAGGTGGATCTGGCCGGCGCCTGCAACTCCGAGGGGCTGGGCGGCCGGCAATATAGCGGCGCCGGCGGGCAGCTCGATTTCGTCCGCGGCGCGTCACGCTCCGAGGGCGGCCGCTCGATCATCGCCTGCCATTCCACGGCGGCGAACGGCACCGTGTCGCGGATCGTGCCGCGCCTCAACGGGCCGGTGACGACGCCGCGCAACGACACCCAGATCGTCGTCACCGAAAATGGCTGGGCCAATCTGCGCGGCCTGTCGCTGTCCGAACGGGCGACGGCGCTGATCGGCCTGGCGCATCCCGACTTCCGCGCCCCGCTGGAGAAGGCCGCGTGGGAGGCGGCGCGGCAGGGGTGAGGGCGGCGGTCTGCTCGCGGCACACGGGCGAGGGGCGTATCGAAACCAGCGGATTAGAATACCAGCGGGGTTCGTTGATGGCGTCTAGTGCCCAGCCCGGTTTCACCACAGACGGAGGCGCACCGTCTTTGAACCCTTAACCTCGAACGTCTAGTCAGCGCCCACTATGCGGCAACCAAGTTCGGTTGCCCCGGAGGAGGGCGCGAAGTAAATCGCAACGCATTCAGATCCACGAAATCCGAGGACCTGGCCAACTTGAATGTCGGCCCTACCGTCGAGCGTGAAGAGCCACTGGGCCTGCGGCTCCAGCGCAACGCCGTCTATATGAGCAATTGCGTGCCCATCCCGGTAAATCTCATCAGGTTTCATATGTAACGGCGCTGGTGCCTTGGGATATTGCCAAGCAAGCCATGAAAAAATTGCAGCTAGAGGCACACCAATGATTGTCGCCAGCAGCGCGACAACGTTAAGGCGGCTCTGGACGCGTGTCTTATGCTCAATCCAGCGCAGAAGCTCGGCCCTAGTTAGCGATCTCGTGGTGTACTCGTTTTCCGCAAACGAAATCACGCTTTCCATCTCGGCAGGCAGTTCGGGGCCTGGCAGCGGCTTGGAGGCGAGGAGCATTCTCACGCCATCAACACCATCTAGGTTTTTCAACCTGAGTTCCCACTCGGGACCTAAGAGCGGCTTTGCCATAAAGCCGTTCAACAGCCTCAAGAGCTTGGTGCTTCCACCCGCGGCCCCGCCTCGATCAGGCGACGGATGGCTCCGGACCGGCCGCGAACTCGATTCTCGAACGACCAGTCATCGATCGCCTGCACTTCGGCAGGTGTCATCAGAAGCTGGACGCGCACGGGTCGATTATCGTCAGCCATATGAAGACATACACAAATGTGAGTGTGTTGCTCAACACGCTTAACAGATGGGCAATGCGCTCACAGGCGTCGGCGTGGCTGCTTAGGAAGTAGCACGCCATGGCAGGAAAACACTCGCTCACCCCTATCATCACCCCCCGCTGGGCGACCGCCTCCAGGATCAAACTCACGAACCAGGCGCTGCTTGCCGTGCTGGACCAGATCGATTGCGATCCCGACCTGGAACGCAACAGTGATCCTTAAAAGTTAGTCTAAGGACGAAGGGGCCAAGTGCAACAAACACGGTCCTCACGGGCAGTTCTTTGATGGCACGTCGGTCGAGATTGATCTGGCCTTATCCGTGGGACGACCTGCTGCGCAGGGCGTCGGACAATGTCTGACCAACCTGAATCCGGCAATCCTGCCGACAAACAAGCGTTTCACGCGATCACCGCATTCGCAACGAACCGGCTGATCCAGCAACTCGGGCAAGTTAAGAGCGGCCTGCAGTTTTATTATCCTGCAATTAGGGAGAATCTTTGCCCCGCATCGGGACAGGCCTCGCTCCTGGCTCGAGGTCTCGGGTGGGTCACTGGATGCCGCCGTTGATGAGTTCTTCGCGAGCCTCGATGACCGGCAATCAGTGTCGTCGGGCGAGCCGTTCGATTTCGTCCATCCCGGCAATGTATGTGGGGCTGAACCGCGTGCCACGCCGGACTGGCAAAAATGCACAATGGCAAAGGGCTTGGGGCCAAACTGGTGGAAGGGGTTGGATTCGAACCAACGTAGGCGTACGCCAGCGGATTTACAGTCCGCCCCCTTTAGCCACTCGGGCACCCTTCCGGCCGGCGCCGGACCTAGGGCCGAAAGCGGGCCGTGTCAATGCGAGACGAAACCGGCCGGGCGCGCTAGGGTCCGGCGATGTCACCCAGACCGCCCGGCAGCCGCGCCGACCCTCGTTCCGATCGTCACAGCGCGCGGCCCGGCCAGCGTCCGGCCGGCGCCGGCAAGCCCGCCGCGAGGGCGCCGTCGGGGCCAAACCAGGGCGGCCCCAGCGGTGCCGCGAACTGGCTGTACGGCACCCATCCGGTGGTCGCGGCGCTGCAGAACCCGAACCGACGGCTGCGGCGTCTGCTGCTGACCGAGGAGGCGGAAGCCGGGCTCGCCGCGCGCATCGGCGGGCCGCTGCCGCTCGCCGCGGAGCGCACCGACCGCGCCCGGCTCGACGCCCTGCTCGGCCGCGACGCGGTGCATTCCGGCATGGCGCTGCTGGCGGACCCGCTGGCCACCCCGCCGCTCGACCAGGTGCTGGCCCGGCCGGGTCCGCTGCTGCTGCTCGACCAGGTGACCGACCCGCGCAATGTCGGCGCCATCCTGCGCTCCGCCGCCGCGTTCGGGGTCGCGGCGGTGATCGTGCAGGACCGCAACGCGCCGGAGGAGACCGGGGTGCTGGCCAAGGCCGCCTCCGGGGCGCTGGAGACGGTGCCGCTGCTGCGGGCGGTCAACCTGTCGCGCACGCTGGCGGCGCTGAAGGCGGCCGGGCTGTGGACGGTCGGGCTCGATGCCGGCGGCGGCACGCTGGTCGGCACCGCGTTCCGCGAGCGCCGCGTCGCCCTGGTGCTGGGCGCGGAGGGCGAGGGGCTGCGCCGCCTGACCCGCGAGAGCTGCGACGAGATCGCCGGCCTGGCGATGCCCGGCGCGATGGAGAGCCTCAACGTCTCCAACGCCGCCGCGGTGGCGCTCTACGAGCTGACGCGCGCCGGCTGATCCGGGGCGGCGCCGGCGCGTCGGCAGGCGTCGGAGCAGTAGCGCACCTGTTCCCAGTCGCGCGCCCATTTCTTGCGCCAGGTGAACGGCCGGCCGCAGGCGGCGCAGCGCTTCGACGGCAGGTCTGCCTTGGCGACGCCGCGCGGCATCAGCGGGCCGATGCGCCGACCAGCGCCGCCAGCCCGGTGCCGGACAGGAAGGCGCTCTCGACCCGCGGTCCGACCAGCCAGTCGCCGCATACGCCAAGCCCCCGCGCCGCATCCCACAGCGCGGTCCGCTCCGCCGATCCCGACCTGGCATAACGCCAGCGTTGCGCCGACAGGCTCAGCGTGTCGGGCAGCGCGACGCCGGTCGCCTCCGCGAACAGCGCCAGCAGCCGCGCCGCCGCCTGCTCCGGCGTGAGTTCCAGTTCGGCCGCCGACCAGTCCGGATCGGCCTGGATCACCCAGGCTTCCGGCCCGGCGCGGCCCGGCTTGGCGCTGTTGCGGGCCGCCCAGCCGATCGGGCCGCACTTCTTGATAACGTCATGCTCGATCGGCAGGCGCGCCGCGAACGCCGCCATCACCGTCCAGCAGGGCGAGGAGCGGGTGGCCAGCGCCAGCGCCGACCAGTCCGGGGCCAGCCCTGCCAGCAGCGGCGCCGCCTGCTCGGCCGGGGTCGCCACGATCGCCGCCGCGAACGGGCCGGCGGTCTCCTGCTCGTCCGCCAGGCGCAGGTGCCAGCCATCCGGCCAGGCCTCCAGCGCCGTGACGCGCTGTCCGCGCCGCACGTCGAACCGTTCCGCCATCGCCCGCACCGGCGTGTTCATGCCGGGCACGCCGACCCAGGCATCGTCGCCGGCCGCCGGCCAGGGCGCGGCGAGGCCGGCCGCCTGCCAGCGCGCCACCAGGCGGACGAAGCCGGGATCGCGCGCGGTCATGTATTGCGCGCCATGGTCGAAACCGACCTGGCCGTGCTCGATCTCGACCCGCCTGGTCGACATCCTGCCGCCGACGCCGCGCGACTTCTCGAACAGCACCGGCACGTGCCCGGCGTCGCGCAGCGCCTCGGCGCAGGCAAGACCGGCAAGTCCGGCGCCGATCATGGCGATCTGCATGGTCTGTTTCTCCGAGCAACGATGCCCATCTCAACGGCATGAACGCACTTCTGGTTTGGTATGATGGCGGCTGCCCGCTCTGCCGTCGCGAGATCTCGCTGATGCGCCGGCTCGACCGGCGCGGCGCGATCCGGTTCGAGGACGTGTCGGACGGCGCCACCGCGTGCCCGATCGACCGCGGCGCCCTGCTGGCCCGCTTCCACGCCAGGGAGGACGGCACCGTGCTGCAGGGTGCGGCCGCGTTCGCGGCGATGTGGCGGGCGATCCCGCTGCTGCGCCCGCTCGGGCTCGCCGCGCGCAACCGGCATGTGCTGGCGGCGCTCGAGCGGCTCTACGACCGCTTCCTGGTGGTCCGCCCGCGGCTGCAGCGGCTGCTGCGCGCCCGGGAGCGACGGTCCTAGATCATGTAGTCCGGCGGCGGCAGCGTCTGGTCCATGGTCAGCGACGGCATGTTGGAATGGCGGGTGCCGACCACCCGCGCCGGGTTGCCGACCACGGTGGTGAAGGGCCGCACCGCCTCGAGCACGATGCTGCCGGCGCCGACCTTGGCGCACTCGCCGATCTCGATGTTGCCGAGGATCTTGGCGCCGGCGCCGATCAAGACGCCGCGCCGGATCTTCGGGTGGCGGTCGCCGACATTCTTGCCGGTGCCGCCGAGCGTCACCCCCTGCAGCATCGACACGTCGTCCTCGAGCACCGCGGTCTCGCCGATGACGATGCCGGTGCCGTGGTCGATCAGCACCCGCCGGCCGATCCGCGCCGCCGGATGCACGTCGAGCCCGAACATCTCCGAGCAGCGGCTTTGCAGGTGCTGCGCCAGATGCGGCCTGCCGTCGTTCCAGAGATGGTGCGCGACCCGGTAGATCTGCAGCGCCTGGAAGCCCTTGAAATACAGGAACGGGGTGACGTAGTCCGGGCAGGCCGGGTCGCGCTCGCGGATCGCCACCAGATCGGCGGCGGAGGCGGCGACGATCGACGGATCGGCCCGGTGCGCCTGCGTCGCCATCTCGGTCAGCGCCTCGGCCGGCACCGTCAGGTCGGCCAGCTTGCGGCCGATCAGCCCGGCCAGCGCCGACGGGAAGTCGGCATGGGCGTGGATCGCGCCGCACATCAGCCGGCTCATGATCGGATCGCCGCAGCAACCGGCCTCCGCGACCAGCTGTCGCCAGAGCTGGCCCTGGTCGACCGGCTCCATGGTCGAGGCGCCGGCGGTGGAGAGCCCGCCGGCGGAGGCGGCGGTCTCGTCGGGGGCGGTGACGGTCAGCTCGTCCATGGCGTCGCCTGGTTGTCGGTGTCGTTTCGGGGTAGGTGGGGTCGTTCGGCGGCGGCTGCGAGTCCTGCGCCCGGCCGGTCGCCCATCGCCGCCTGCATGAAGGCGCGCCGCAGCCGCGGCATGCGGTTGACCCCGGCGATCCCGAGGTCGCGCGCCAGCCGGATCGCCGGGTTGTCGTTGCTGAACAGCCGGTCCAGCAGGTCGGTCGCGGCCAGCATCGCCAGGTTGGCCGGGCGACGCGCCGCCTGGTAGCGGCGCAGCAGCAGGTCGCTGCCCGGATCCTCGCCGTTCGCCCTGGCCGCGATCAGCAGGTCGGCGAGCGCCATCACGTCGCGAAAGCCCAGATTGAGCCCCTGGCCGGCGATCGGATGGATGCCGTGGGCGGCGTCGCCGATCAGCGCCAGCCGGGTGGCGGCGTAGCGGTGCGCGTGCAGGGCGCCCAGCCGGTACATCCAGCGCCGTCCGACCGGCCGCACCTCGCCCAGATGCTGACCAAGCCGCCGCTGCACCTCGCGCGCGAAGGCCTGGTCGGGCAGCGCCATCAGCCGGTCGACCAGCGCGTTGCGCTCGCTCCAGACGATCGCCGACAGGTTTGGGGCACCCACCGTGCCGGCCATCGGCAGCTGCGCGAACGGGCCGCCGGGCAGGAAATGCTCCAGCGCCTGGTTGTGGTGCGGCAGCTCGTGGGCGACGGCGCAGACCAGGCCGCTCTGGCCGTAGCGCAGCCGGGTGACCGGGATGCCGGCCTGGCGGCGCAGCGGGCTCTCGCGACCCTCCGCCGCGACCACCAGGCCGGCACGGATCAGCCGCCCGTCGCCGGTGCGGATCGTCGCCGCGCCGGCATCGCGCTCGACCCGCGCCTCGGTGGGAGCGATGACCCGCACCGACTGGTGCTGGTGCAGGGTGGTGTTGAGCGCCACCCGCAGGCTGCGCGCCTCGGTCATCCAGCCGAACGGGGCGCCGATCTCGCGATGGTCGAAATGCAGGAACAGCGGCGAGGCCGGCCGGCCGGGCTTGCCGTCCGAGACGTGGATGTCGTCGATCGGGCAGGAGGGCAGCGGCAGGTTGGCCCAGACCCCGGCCTGTTCCAGCAGCGCGCGGCTGCCGGACGCGATCGCGTAGGCGCGGCCGTCGAAATCGGGATGCTCCATCGGCGGCAGCGCGGCGCGGTCGATGATCGCCACCGGCACCCCGGCGGCGCCCAGCCGGCAGGCCAGGGTGGCGCCGACCGGCCCGGCGCCGACCACGCAGACCGCGACCTCGATCGTCTCGTTGCTCATCATGCGTCCTTACCTAGAGGCAACCGGCAGAAAATGCCCGTTTTTACGGCAATGTCTCGCGGCATGGCGGCGATCGGCGGCCGTCCTGCGCCAGTCATCGCCGGGCGCGGCGTGTGGCATGGATTTTGGAACGGTTGCGTGCCAAATCGGGGAAGCTCCGGCGCGGCGTTGGAGAGGTACGTCCGGCCCGGCATCCGCCGATCAGTCGCCGGCCGGGTTGGACACAGAGAGAGGTGCGATGAAGCTCGTCACAGCAGTCATCAAGCCCTTCAAGCTCGACGACGTAAGGGAAGCGCTGACGCCGCTGGGTGTTCAGGGTCTTACCGTCTCCGAGGTGAAGGGTTTCGGCCGGCAGAAGGGCCAGACCGAGATCTATCGCGGCGCGGAGTATCATGTGAGCTTCCTGCCGAAGGTGAAGATCGAGGTGGCCGTATCGGACGATATGGTCGATCAGGTCGTGGAAGCCATCCTGCAATCCGCGCATACCGGCAAGATCGGCGACGGCAAGATCTTCGTGACCGACATCCAGCGCGCGGTCCGGATCCGCACGCGCGAGACCGGAGACGACGCGCTGTGAGAGAAATGACCCGAACCGCACGCGCCGGCCTCGGCGCCGGCGCCGGCCTGCTGCTGGCGCTCGCCGCCGCCCATCCGGCGCTGGCCGCCGCCGCCGCCCAAGCTCGACAGCGGCGACACCGCCTGGATGCTGACCAGCACCGCGCTGGTGCTGATGATGACGGTGCCGGGCCTGGCGCTCTACTACGCCGGCATGGTGCGCAAGAAGAACGTGCTCGCCACGCTGATGCAGGCGTTCGCGATCTGTTGCCTGGTCACCATCACCTGGACCGTGATCGGCTATTCGCTGACCTTCACCACCGGCTCGCCCTATATCGGCGACCTGTCGCGGGTGATGCTGAACGGCATGGCGGCCAACATCGCCAAGGGCAGCGACATCGGCTTCACGCTCGGGCTCGGCTCGTCCAATCCGACGGTCACGACGATCCCCGAGAGCGTCTACATGATGTTCCAGATGACGTTCGCGATCATCACCCCGGCGCTGATCGCCGGCGCGTTCGCCGACCGGATGAAGTTCTCCGCCATGTGCATCTTCATGGTGCTGTGGTCGCTGGTGGTCTACGCGCCGATCGCGCACTGGGTCTGGAGCCCGATCGGCTGGGTGGGCGCGTTCGGCGCCATCGACTTCGCCGGCGGCACCGTGGTGCACATCAATGCCGGCATCGCCGGGCTGATGTGCGCGCTGGTGCTCGGCAAGCGCAAGGGCCTCGGCCAGGACGACATGTCGCCCTACAACCTGACCTACGCGGTGATCGGCGCCTCGCTGCTGTGGGTGGGCTGGTTCGGCTTCAATGCCGGCTCGGCGGTCGGCTCGAACGGCCGCGCCGGCATGGCGATGGCCGTCACACAGATCGCCACCGCCGCCGCGGCGCTGGGCTGGATGTTCGCCGAATGGGTGATCAAGGGCAAACCGACGGTGCTCGGCATCATCTCCGGCGCCGTCGCCGGCCTGGTGGCGATCACCCCGGCCTCCGGCTTCGTGCTACCTGGACCGGCGATCGTGATCGGCGTCGCCGCCGGCGTCGGCTGCTATTTCGCCGCCACCACGCTCAAGCATGCGCTGGGCTACGACGACAGCCTGGACTGCTTCGGCGTGCACGGCGTCGGCGGCATCATCGGCGCGCTGCTGACCGGCGTGTTCGCCTACGGCCCGCTCTCGGCGACCGACGCCAGCCCGACCGGCACGGTCGGCGGCATTGCCCAGCTCATCATCCAGGCCAAGGCGGTCGCGGTGACGCTGATCTGGAGTGGCGCGATCTCCTTCGTGCTGCTGAAGCTGATCGACCTGACGATCGGTCTGCGCGTCGGCCATGACGACGAGATCGAGGGTCTGGACATGACCCTGCACGGCGAGCGCATCAGCTAGCCGGCACGCGAACGGGGGGCAGCGCTTACGCTGCCCCTCACCCCCCGGGCCTCAGCGGCGCGCGGCGGCGCGACGGACTCGCTGCTTCGCCCCGGACGTGACCGCCTTGCCGTGTCCGAAACAGACCGCCTGGAAATCGAGGTCGGCCAGCCGGCGCTGCGTGCGCCTGCCCTCCGCCTCGTCCTCGAACCCGATCGGGTCGCCGACGCCGAGTATGTTGATGAAGGCGTCGCCGGCGATCAGCAGCCGCGTGCCCTGCCACAGCAGGGCGACCTGACCCGCGCAGTGGCCGGGCGCATGGATCACGCGCAGGCCGCCCGCCAGCGGCAGCGTCTCGTTGTCGGCGATCGGCTGGTCGATGCGAAACGGCGCCATGCGCTGGTTGCGATCGAACATCGCGCGCAGCATGACCCTGCGGATCAGCCCGGGTGCCGGCGTCATCGGCCGGAACGGGCCGCCGCTCTCCGCCAGCGGCGCATCGCTGGCGTGCATGTAGGTGCGCGCCCCGGTCGCCCGGATGATGGCCGCGGCGCTGCCGATGTGGTCCGGGTGCCCGTGGGTGAAGACGAGGTGCCTCAGATCGGCCGGCTGTCGCCCCAGCGCCGCGATCGCGCCAAGCACCGCTTCTTCCTTCCCCGGAAACCCGGCATCGACGAGCACGAGGTCCGGCCCGGCATCGAGCAGCACCGCGTTGGCGTTGCCCATCGCCACGAGATGGGCGCCCTCGGTGATCGTCGTGAATGCCATCCCTCAACCCCCGTTCGCGTTTCCCCAAGCATAGCTCAACCGGCGTCGTTGTGGTTCACGGTTGCGTAGCCCCATTCCCGGCACAGCTGCGTATTGGTTTTGCGCCGGGGTGATCGCCGATGCTACGTTACGATACCGGTTTATATGGACCTGACCGACATGATGAAGACCCCTGCGCTCGCACCGCGTCCCGAAAGGGGTGGATCGATGCACGCCTACGCATTGGTCGGTTTCTGTCTCTCAATGGCGCCTGGTCTCGCCGCCGCGCAGGATGTCAGCGTCACGTCGGTGAACGGACAGAACACCTCGGCGCGGTTTTCGATTAGCCAGGCCGGCGACGCGTTTCTTGGCACGCTGCGGACTTTCGATACCGTCAATATCGACCCGAACGCCGGTCAGTTCGGCCAGCTCCCGGTCGCGTCTCTGCCCTGTCACCAGGTTTCGCAGGTCTATGTCGTCGCGCAGACCTGCCTGGGCAGCCAGGCATCGAGCTCTGCGGAAACCTATGGCTATTCCTTCAACATGGCGAACACCGATAGCGGAACCGGTGCTCCGTCCAGCGGTGCCCCAGGCGGGAGCGGTACCGACAAGGTTGTCGTCTATATCGGCGGCGATCAGCAGAGTTCACACAGCAATCTCTGGGGCCTCAATGAGGTCGTCTGGGCGCGCGATGGCATGGGCGGCGTTACCGGTGCCGAACTGGATCTCAACCGAGCAGCAAGTTGCGATTCCAAAACGGACTTGAGCTGGATCGGTGACACGAACTGTCCGCAATTCATCGGCCAGTGGATCACAGGCCTGAATGGTGGGGGGACCGGCGGTCCCGCCATCTTCATCACCGCCGTTGGCGGGAGCAAGAAGTCGCTCTGGAATGACGGTGTGGCGATCGCCGGCGGTCTGGCGGTTCGCGACACCGGCTTCCTGGACGCCAGCAACAGCAACACGGTGATGAAAGCTAACGGAACGCACAGCTATGGCGTGGACGTCTACAATGCCAACATTACGGGCGCCGCAGTACGATTGATGTCTGGTAATTTCTATGGCTCTGTGAACGGCCAGGGCATCTTCTGGTACCCCGGTCCCGCGAGTAACGGCAGTGCCGGCGGCGCCGACAGCATCACCGATTTCGGCGCTGGGCTTACGCTGTCGACGGATAATTCCCATATCGTCACCCTGTCCGGCGGGAACGTCCTGGTCTCGGCCGGGGCGCTGTTCATCAGCCAGAATAATGGATCGTCGAGTCTGCCGACGCCGTTCCTGCAACAGGATGCTACCGGCAATCTGCGTGTCGGTCAGGCCGGAATCTCGTCCGGCGGCCTCAATGTCGATGGCACCGTGACGACGACCAACCTGAACGTGAAAAGCGCGATCGTGTTTCCAGCAGTCGCCGGCAACCAGCCTCTGCTGACGACGGACAGCACCGGCTCCCTCCATATCAGCGGCAACGGGACCGGCGGCAGCCTGCATATCGATGAACCGCTGAATCCATCCAGCGTCGCCTCTTCCGGGCCGGTAACGGCGGGGACCCTGTCTTCAGCGGGAACACTGACATACGGAACGGGCAACTCGTCGGGAAACCACAAGGTGGTTGAGGGCACTTTGTCCGTCTACAACCTGAACGGAAACGTGGCGCTGACCCCGAACGGACTGGCCGAGAGTGCCAGCAACAATATCGCCGTCATCACCACCGGTGGTGCCAAACTGACCGCAGACGTCATGTGCCAGAACCAGACCGACAGCGCCTCCTGGATCGTCAAGGCGACCTACCTGACAGTCAACGGCACGCTTACGCAGCAGGGTCAGGCCATCACCGCGGATGTCGCTGCCACGACCGGCGCCAAGAGCTGGCTGATCGCGTCGACCGTCGATACCGCTAACAGCGCACCGGAAGTGGTGGTGGGACTTGGCTCGGGAAACACGGTTCCCATCGATTGCACGGCGAAGTTCGAGCTTATCATCGTCAAATAGTTTGCATGCCGGACAAGCGAGGCGTCACGCGCCGCCGCCGGTCGGGGCCATCGGCGGGTGGACCGGTTTCCAGAGCTGCTCCGGCTCGCCGATCGGTCCGGGCGGCTCGGGCGGCGCGTCGGCGGTGTGTCGCGCCATGATGGCGCGGGCGATCGCCGGGTCGCGCACCTTCCTGACCAGCCAGTAGTCCTCGCGTATTGGATCGTCGAAGTCGCTGATCTGGTCGAGGACGTATGGTTTCGGCTCCTTGGAGAAATCCGCCCAGATCAGCTTGTCGACACGGAACGCCTGCTGCGGGCGGCGGCCGAGAATGGTCGGGATGTAGTGTTCGTCGGGGATGAAGGAGAACTTGAACGACTGGTGGAGCCGGCCCTTGTCGGCGCAGGCCTCGACGACGAACACCACGTCCTCGTAGGGGAGCGCCTTCCAGTTCGAACTCCAGAACAGGCCGGGCAGCGCGACTTTGCCGGCCTTGATCGCCATGTGCAGCTCGAGCAGCAGCTCCGCGTCGGACGGCTGATATTCCAGGACCTGCTTCTTCGGATTGGAAACGCTGAGATCCGCGCAATAGAACTGGTCGTAGCGCGACCGGATGTGCGGCAGGTCGGTGATGCCGACCGGGTGCCAGCTCTCTGGCGTCTCGAGCCGGCGCACGATCTCGTCGGCGCTCAGCAGCGGAACCGTATCGTCCGAGATCAGCAGGAAATGATCGAAGCCGTCGGCGAGGGCCGCCTTCATCAGCGCTATTTCGGCCTCGACCAGCGAGAACCCGCCCCACCTGACGTCGATCCGCTCCGACAGGAACCGCAAACCCGGCGGCATGCCGTCGAAGACGAAGTCCCGCGGCTCGAACTTCAAATCCACATGGACATAGACGTTGCACAGCGCCTCGGGCCAGTGCGCGATCGTCTGCTCCAGGACCCTGGGCGCCATCGACGCCACGATACCGACCGCGAGCCGCTTCTTCATCGTATGCTCGACCCCAAACCTGTCAGGCTGCCGGTTGTTTCTTGAGCCAGGCGCCGACTCCCGCCAGCGACTGGTTGATGACCTGGTGCATGTCGAGATACTGGTAGGTGCCGCAGCGCCCTATGAACGAGATGTTGGCGAGCGGCTCGGCCTTGGCCTTGTAGCGGTCGTACAGCGCCTCGTAGCGGCGGTCGCTGGTCTTGACCGGGTAGTAGCGCTCGAAATCGTTGTCGACATAGTCGCACGGTTCTTCGGTGGTGATCGTCTTCGATCCGGTATCGCGGACCAAGTGGCCCGGCAGCAGGCTCCAGTCGGTTTCGCGCGTGAACGGCGCGGCATCGGTGAAGTTGACCACCGACGCCGAGCCGCGGCGATAGTCCGAGGCGACGTCCTTGTTGTGGAAACGGATCGAGCGGTAGGGCAGCGGCCCCTGGTCGAAACCGAAGAACTCGTCGATCGGCATGCTGTTGAAGCAGTGGAAGTACTGGTCCAGCATCGCATGCTCGAAGGCCGTGTTCAGCGACACCGTGATCCGCTCATGGTCGAGGATCGCCTCGAACACCCTCGTATATCCGCCCTCGGGCAGATACTGGTGGACGTCGTTGGGGAAATAACGGTCCTCCTCGTCGAACCGGATCGGTATGCGCTTGACCACGCTGGCGTCGAGTTCCTCGAGTTCGAGGCTCCACATCTTGCGCGTGTAGGGCCGGAAGAACAGGTCGGTCAGCCGGCTGCCGATATTGGCCAGCAGATGCTCCGCCGCGTTCCTGCCGGCCAGGCCCTGCACCGCCTGCCGGGACAGGAACGCCTCGACCTCGGCGGCGTCGCCGAGCGTGGTGCCGAACACCTGGTTGATGGTGTTGCGGTTGACCGGCAGCGGCACGCAGCGCCCATCCTCGAGCAGCGCCTCCACCTTGTGGTGATAGGGGATCAGCGTCGCGAAGCGCGACAGCCACTCGACCACGCCGGCATTGTTGGTGTGGAACAGATGCGGGCCGTACTTGTGGACCCGGACCCCGTTCGGCATCACCTCGTCATAGGCGTTGCCGGCGATGTGCGGCCGCCGGTCGATCACGTCGACATCGTAGCCGTGCTCCGCCAGCGTGCGCGCATAGACCGCACCGGCGAAGCCGGCGCCGACCACCAGTATCCTGCTGTCCGCTTTCATGCCTTGTCCGCCATGCGAGTTTCGAAACCACCGGCCGCGCGCCGCCGCGCATGGCGCGTCATGACGGCGCGCCGTCCGGCAGCAGCGCCATCGCCTCGGCGCGATAGGTGGTGATCAGCTCGGCGTCGCGCCCGCAGAGCGGGGTGATCCGGGACAGCTCGCGCAGGAACGCGTCGAGCGTCCGGCGCTGTCGGCACATCGCCAGCTGCTTGCCGAGATAGGTCTCGAAGTCGAACACCGGATGCACCATCTCGATCGCCGGATCGGCGACGCGGTGATAGTCCAGTGCGTAGAACGGCTGCTCGCGATCCAGACCGGGATTGTGGAAACTGTCGAAACTGATCACGCCCGGCAGCAGGCTCTCGATCGCCAGGTTCCTGAATCCGCCCGCCGCCGCGGCGGTGCCGCAGAACGCCTCGCAATGGATGATGTCGCCGACCGGGGTGCGGTTCCGCGCCTCGCGCTGGCGCTCGGCCTTCAGGAACCGGAGTGCTGCCTGGGACACGCACATGAAGGCGAAGATCCCGGTGAAGTAGGCCTGCGGATAGACGCGCTGCGCCGCCGCGGTCCAGCACCAGTCCGGATGCGCCCCGTCGTAGCGCGCCGCGACCAGACCGAGTGGCGCGTCGCGTTCGGCGATCAGCTTGGTGATGAAACGGTCGAGGAACTCTGGCGATCGGCGGACGAAGTCGACGTCGTATTCGATCATGATGTAGTAGTCGTAGCCGGGCGCCAGCGCCTCGGAGAAATACAGCGCGTAGTCGCCGCAATGCCACATGACGTTCGGGTGGTAATCGACCAGACCGAAACGCGCGCACATCGCGGCGTCGTGCGCGAGTTTCGCGAACCCCCTGGTGTCGAGCGGTCCCCTGGTCTCGTCGGCGGCGACGAACAGCTCGTAGCGGCGCGATGTCGAGAGCATGTGCAGCAGATCGAAGAGCTTCTCGCTGACGACATGGGTGCGGACCAGCACCGCCACCTTCGGCGGCTTGACGGGCGACGCAGGGTCCTGGAACGCAGGCGGGAAACTGCCCATGACTGTACCCTTGGGTGAGGCTTCGGCAATCGGATGGTCGGAGGTCGGTGTTACCAGGAGCGCAGTCCGAGGACAAACCGCGTCACCCCTGATCGGCGCGCCCCGGACTAGCCGGCGCGGACCAGCACATGCTGCTTGCGGCCGACCGAGAGCTTGACGCCGCCATCGGCGAGATCGGTGCTGGAGACCAGCCGCGCCTCGTCGCCGACCGTCACGTCGTTGATCCTGGCGCCGCCGCCGCGGATCAGGCGCCGCGCCTCGCTGTTGCTCGCGACCATCCGGCTTTCCGCCAGCAGCCGCACGATCGGGATGCCGGCGGCGAGCGCGTCCGGCGCCACCAGATGCACCGGCAGCGCGTCCTGCACCAGCTCGCGCAACTCGTAGCTGCGTCGCGCGGTGTCGGCGATCTCGGCGGCGGTCTGGCGTCCGTGGCACAGGCCGGTGGCCTCGGTCGCGAGCACCTTCTTGGCCTCGTTGATCTCCGCGCCGCGCAGCGCGCCGAGCCGCTCGCATTCCGCCACCGGCAGGTCGGTGAACATGCGCAGGAACCGGCCGACATCGGCATCCTCGGTGTTGCGCCAGAACTGCCAGTAGTCGAACGCCGGGAGCCGGTCCGCCGACAGCCACACCGCCCCGGACGCGGTCTTGCCCATCTTGGCGCCGGACGCGGTGGCGATCAGCGGCGTGG
>CAZZZA010000045.1:18479-19982 GCA_964658455.1 uncultured Lichenihabitans sp. | reverse complement strand
CTCGACGCTGTTCAGACCGAAGGTCGAGCAGATGATGGTGTCGGCGTGACGGGCGGCGAAGGCGCGACCGGCGGGCGAGGCGCCGGCCTGGCACAGCACCGGTCGTCCCTGCGGGGAACGCGAGACGTTGAGCGGGCCGCAGGAGCGCAGCCAGCGACCGTGATGGTCGAATGTGGTCAGCTTGTCGGGATCGACGTAGCGGCCGGTATGCTCGTCGATCTCGTAGGCGTCGGGCGCCCAGCCGTCCCAGAGCCGCTTCACCAGCTCGAGATACTCGTCGGCGCGTTCATAGCGTTCGCCATGCGGCGGCTGCCGGTCGGCGCCGAACGCCTGCGCGGCCCGGTCCTCGGTGGAGGTGACCATGTTCCAGCCGACGCGGCCGCGCGAGAGATGGTCGAGCGTGGCCATCTGACGCGCGAGCAGGAAGGGCGGGTAGAACGAGGTGGAAAAGGTGCCGATCAGGCCGAGATGGCGGGTGTGCGCGGCCAGGGTGGCCAGCAGCGGCATCGGATCGAGGCGGGGTTCGATGTTCTCGCGGTCGTCGTGCAGCACCACATGGTCTTCGAGCATGATGTAGTCGAAGCAGGCGCGTTCGAGCGACCGGGCGAAATCGACCAGGAACGTGCCGGTCTCCCATTGCTCGGGCAGGATGTCGTTGCCGGCCCAGCGATCGGAGCCGGTCGGTGTCCAGCCATGCGGCCTAGCATTGGCGAACCAGCCGAGATGGACCCTGCGCGGCGTTCCTTGGTCGGACATGACGGACACGTTCTTTCGGGTGTTCGGACCATTGGGAGTCGGTGCGGGCCTGGCGATCAGGCCTAGCACGCGTCGATGAAGGCCTGTTCGAGAATGTCCATCGCTTCGTGCAGCAGCCCGTCGGCGATGAAGAGCGGCGGCAGGAAGCGCAGACAGTTGCGGTTCATGCCGGTAACCATCGCCAGCAGCCCGTTGGCGTGGCACTGGCGCGCGACGGCGGCGGCGAGTTCGGGATGCGGGTTGAGTTCGCCGCCGCCGATCGTCAGTTCGATGGCGATCATGGCGCCGCGGCCGCGAATGTCGCCGATCACCTCCCATCTTTCCTGCATGGCGCGCAGACGGCCGAGCATGATGGTCTCGATCTGGCGGGCGCGGGCATTGGCGTCACGCCCGCGCAGCAGGTCGATCGTGGCGAGGGCGGCGGCGCAGGCCACCGGGTTGCCGGCGTAGGTGCCGCCGAGGCCGCCGAGCTGGACCGAGGCCATGATGTCGGCACGGCCGGTGACGGCAGCCAGCGGCAGGCCCGCAGCGATCGCCTTGCCGGTGACGAGAAGGTCCGGCGAGACGCCTTCGTGCTCGCAGGCGAACCAGCGCCCGGTGCGGCAGAAGCCGGTCTGGACCTCGTCGGCGATGAAGACGATGCCGTGGTGCGAACACCATTCGGCGATGCGGGCGATGAAGCCGGGCGGTGGGACGATGAAGCCGGCCTCGCCCTGGATCGGCTCCATGATCAGCGCGGCGAGACCG
>CAZZZA010000045.1:0-18469 GCA_964658455.1 uncultured Lichenihabitans sp. | reverse complement strand
CCCCGATGCGGGTGTGGACGTGGTCGACGAAGCCGTCGAACGCCTGGTCGAGGCAGTTCGCCGCACCGCCGGGCCAGCGGAACGGGTAGGCCATCGGCAGGTGATGGATGTCGCCGGGGAACGGGCCGAAGCCGGTCTTGTAGGGCGTGGCGCGGGCGGTGAGCGCCAGCGCCAGGTGGGTGCGGCCGTGGTAGCCGTAATCGAACGCGATCACGCCGCTGCGGCCGGTATGCCGCCGGGCGATCTTGACCGCGGCCTCGACCGCCTCGGACCCGGTGCTGAACAGGGCGGTGCGCTTGTCGAAATCGCCCGGCGCCAGCGCGTTCAGCGTCTCCGCGAGCGCGACATATTCCTCGTAGGGTGTGACGGCGAAGCAGACGTGGGTGAAATCCTGCATCTGCCTGGCGGCGACGCGGGTGATGTCGGGCACGGCATGACCCAGCGCCATCACCGCGATGCCGGAGGCGAGATCGATGAACTGGTTGCCGTCGATGTCCCGCAGGATCGCGCCGCAGGCCTGCTCGATATAAACCGGCAGCACGGCGGGGATCGCACCCGGAACCGCCTCGTTGCGGCGCGCGTGCATCGCCACCGACCGCGGACCCGGAATCGCCGTCGTCAGGATGCGTCGCTGTTCGAGGGTCATGGCGCCTCCGGCCCGACGGGTTGATCAGAACGCGAGCAGGTTTTCACGCAGCGTCTCATGCGCATAAGTGGCGCGGACCAGGCCGCGTTTCTGCAGCGCCGGAACCAGCCCGTCGCAGATCTCGGCGACCTGGCGACGCTCGACCGCATTGCCGATCAGGAACCCGTCGCCACCGACCGCCGCCATCGCCTCGCCCATTTCGGCGGCGACCGAATCCGGGGTGCCGACCAGCTCGATCGATTCCATGGTGCGAAAGGAGGCGAGTTCGCGCAGCGTCCTGCCCTTCGCCGCCTTGACGAAGTCGGCGATCGTGCTGCGGTGGCCGTTGGTCTCGACCTCCGGCAGGGGCTGGTCGAGGTCGAACCGCGCGAAATCGACGCCGCTGGCATACGACATGGTCTGCAGGACGAATTCGTACTCCTCGTGGCGCTGCGCCTGGATCCGCGCCTGCTTGTCGCGCGCCTCGTGCATCGTCTCGCCGAGAACGGGCATGACGAGATAGAGCATCTTCGCCGATGCCGGGTCGCGACCGTTCCGCTGCAGGCGTGCGGTCATGTCGGCGCGGGCGGCCTTCATCTTGTCGACGCCGCGCACGGCGGAGACGATGGTGTCCGCCCAGCGGGCGGCGAAATCCTTGCCGGCGTCGGAGCCACCGGCCTGGCAGATCACCGGACGGCCCTGCGGCGAGGCGATGGTCTGCAGCGGGCCGCGGGCGCTGTAGTAGCGGCCTTTGAAGTCGGCGTAGTGCACCTTGGTATGGTCGGCGAAGATGCCGCGCGCCTCGTCGAGAATGACGGCGTCCGGTTCCCACGAATCCCAGAGCCTGGTGACCAGATCGGTCCATTCATGCGCCATCTCGTAGCGCAGGCCGTGGTCGAAATGCCTGTCCAGGCCGTAATTCTGTGCCGCGCGATCGCTGCTGGCGGTCACCAGGTTCACGCCGACGCGGCCGTCGCTCAGATGGTCGAGCGTGCTCATCAGACGCGCGAGCAGATAGGGCGGATAGAAGCTGGTGGCAGCGGTGCAGACGATGCCGAGCCGCTTCGTGGCCGCGGCGATCAGCGGCACCAGCGCCATCGGATCGTGCTTCGGGGCGCCGTGCGCGTTGCGCAGGATCGACTCCATCGAGCCGCCATAGATGTCGGGAATGCAGGAGCTGTCCTCGATCATCATGTAGTCGAAACCGGCACGTTCCATCGCGCGGGCCATGTCGACATACAGGTCCGGTTTCGACCATTCGGTGCCACCGGCACCGGACCAGATCTGTCTCCAGGACTGCACACCGTAGCCGTAACCGACGAACCAGCCGAGATGGAACATGACGACCCCGTCACGGGCGCGCATCGGGCGACCCGAATGATCGACGCATCATGCATGCACGCCGGCCGCTGTCGAGGCGATAGCGACGGGTCGGAACCGGTTTCAGATATCCGGAAAACAATCGATATTTCCTTGACATCATGCATGCCACGGGCCCGCCTGTCCTGCGGCCTGCTCGGGCCACAGGCTTATCCATTGACCGTTTCAGAGGGCCGAGGAACGTGGTGCTGAACATCTTCGACATGGCCCCGGACTTCCAGGCGGAGACGACCACCGGGCCGCTTTCGTTCCATGCGTGGAAGGGCGCCGATTGGGCGGCGCTGTTCTCGTGCCCGTTCGCGTTCACGCCGGTCTGCACGACCGAACTCGGTATGCTGGCGCGGCGGCAGGCGGAATTCGATCGTCGTGGCGTCAAGGTGCTGGTGACGACCGTCGACACGCTTGATCCCTATGCGTCGTGGCAGGAGGATATCGAGTGCCTGTATGGCGTGGCGGTACGCTATCCGATCGTTGCCGACACCGACAGGGTGATCGCGAAACGCTACGGCATGATCGGGCCGCACGAGCGCAACCTGCTGCCGGTCGCACCGGGGCGCTGGATGAAGCGGGTTGCCGAGTTCGCGAACCGGACGATGTTCCTTATCTCGCCCGGCAATCGCATCGGCCTGACCATCTCCTATCCGCCCAACGTGGGTCTCAGCTTCGACGAGATCCTGCGTGCGATCGACGGGTTGCAGATGGGCAAGCACAAACTGGCGACTCCCGCCGACTGGCGCGGCGGCGGCGAGATGGTGGTGGGGCGGGTGGTGCCGGACGACGTCGCCAGGGCGCGCTTCGGCAGCGTACGGACGGCGACGCCCTATCTGCGCTTCACCGATCAGCCCGGCTACGAGCGCTGGCGTGGTTGAGAACGTCAACGCATTGTTCAGGGTCGGAGCGAACTCAGATAGGCGGCGATCGAGACGATGTCGGCGTCGCCGAGTCTGGCGCTGACCGGGCGCATCGGCTGCGCGTCCGGGGCGTCGCGGGCGCCGGTCTTGAAGTTGTAGAGCTGGCGGACCAGGTTGCTCGGTCCGCGTCCGGCGATCGGCGGGACCACGTCGCCGCCGCGCAGGTCGGCGCCGTGGCAGGCGACGCAGGGCATGAACCGGCCGTGATCGCCGGTCTCCACCAGGATCTTGCCGCGCGCGACGCTGCCCGGCGGCACGTAGGCGATGGTTTCGGCCTCGTCGTCCAGCAGGTGGAAGCGCTCCGGATCGGCCGGTGTCTCGAGGATGCGGTCGCCGATCGGCTCCTCGCCGGCCCCTGGGATCGGCATCATCGTATACTGGACGCTGCGCATTCTCGGCACGGTCGCGGCCTCGACGACCTTGATGTAGGGCGTGAGCGTCAGCGACGCGTAATAGGCGGCGGCGGCGCGCAGATCGTCCTCGGTGATCCTGGGGGCGATCACCGCGGCCATCCCGTGATGCGACGCCATGCGCATGTCGGCGTTCCTGCGCGTGTGGTTCTGGAAATCATGCACCTGCTGGATGAAGTAGCCGGCCGGCAGCCCGGCGAGCGGCGCGTTCTCGGGGGCGCCACGGCCGTTCGGCAGATGGCAGAACGCGCAGGCGGCGGGCTGCGGGACGTGCCCGTACTGCACGATGGCCGGCATCGGCGGATGGTTGTCGGGATGCCAGTCCGCGGCGGCGTTGTGGTTCAGCACCTGGTGCCGGGTCAGGGTGACGGGGCTGCCGGGCACGTGACGCGGCACGGCGTCGGTGGCCGACGGTTTCAGGTCGGCGGAGGCGGGCGGGTCCATGGCGAAGGCCCAGGACGGCACCGGGGTCGCCGGTGGCGGCCCGTCGAGGTAGCTGGTGTCGTAGTGCGGCGCGGACGGGTCGGGCGGCGTGGCGGCCCGGGCCACGTGCGCGGCCAGCAGCAGCGCGGCGACCGACAGGCGAAGCGCGCGAAGGCTCGGGTCGGGCGACAATGGCGTGCTCCCGCACTGTTCAACCCGCTCAGGATCGCCCGATCCCGGCGCGCGCGCCCCGTCGCCGGGCCTGCTTCTCGATATAGAGAGGCGGCGGCTTTCAGCCGGGCTCGATGCCGGCGCCGTGGCAGGAATGACGCGGCGGGTGATGCGGAGCGTGCCGATGCGTCCTGGTGCAGCGTTTGGCGTGGTGCTGGCGGTGCTGGGCTGGGTCGGCCCGATGCTGGCCGCCGAGCCCGCGGCCGGTGGCGCGTCCTTGTCGGTGATCCGCGACTGCGCCGACTGCCCGGCGATGGTGGTGCTGCCGGCCGGACGGTTCGTGATGGGGTCGCCGGCGCTCGAGCGGGCGCAGGCCGGGATCAGCGAGGAGCGCGGCGCGCGCGAGGCGCCGCAGCATGTCGTGCGCTTCGCCCGCCGGTTCGCGATCGGGCGAACCGCGGTCACGCGCGGCATGTTCGCGGATTTCGTCGCCGCCACCGCGCGCCCGGTGGCAGAGGGATGCGACGCGCTGGACCCGGCGCGCGGTGTCTGGCGACGCGAACCGGCGCTGAGCTGGGAGCATCCGGGGTTCGTGCAGACCAGCGACGATCCGGTGGTGTGCGTGACGCTGGCGGATGCGACGGACTACGCGGCGTGGATGAGCCGTCGGACCGGCCACCGGTATCGGCTGCCGAGCGATGCCGAGTGGGAATATGCGGCGCGCGGCGGCACCACGACCGCGCGCTTCTGGGGCGAGGGCTTCGCGGATGCCTGCCGTCACGCCAATGTCGGCGACCTGGCGCGCCTGGCCAGCGACAAGGACGCCCAGGAGCATCCCGAGGCGGTGGTCGCCTGCAATGACGGGTTCGCGCGCACCTCGCCGGTCGGCATGTTTCCCGCCAACCGGTTCGGCCTGTTCGACATGCAGGGCGACGTGTGGAACTGGACCGCGGATTGCGACCATCCGACCTATGTCGGCGCCCCGTCGGACGGCTCGGTCTGGCAGGGCGGCGATTGCCGGCGCCACAGCGACCGCGGCGGCTCCTGGGACAATTCGCCGAAATATGTCCGATCGGCGGTGCGCCATGTCGACCTGGTCGGCGAGCGCGACCAGGCGCTGGGGTTCCGGCTGGTCCGCGCGGTCGACTGAGCGGCGGCGCGGCGGCACGGGCGCGCCCCATCCCATACCCGGCCCGAAGGAGTGACTTCGCCCCATGACCCAGCGCGGCCTCACCACGGCACAGCTCCAGGCGACCATCGGCGCCTATTTCGACACCCGGGCGGCCCGGTTCGATTCCGAGCCGACGCATGGTCTGCAATCGCCGGCGCAGCGCGACGCCTGGCTCGAGCGGGTGGCGCACTGGGTCGGCGACGAGCCGGGCCGGGCGCTGCTCGATCCTGGCTGCGCCACCGGCTTCTTCGCGTTGATCGCCGCCGAACTCGGGCATCGGCCGCTCGGGATCGACATCAGCCCGGCCATGATCGCCGAGGCGACCCGCAAGGCCAGGTCGGCCGGGCTCGAGGCGGCGTTCCGGGTCGGCGACGCCACGGCGACCGGCCTGCCCGAGGGCAGCCTCGACGTCGTGCTGGAGCGGCACCTGCTCTGGACCGTGCCCTCGCCGCTCGAGGCGGTGCGCCACTGGCTGCGGCTGTTGCGGCCGGGCGGCAGGCTGGTCAGCGTCGGCGTGGACTGGCGCGGCGACGCGGCGTCCCCGACCACGGGCATCTACGCCGCCCTGCTGCCGTCGCTGCCGTTCTATGGCGGCCGTCCGGCGGCCGACTACGCGGCGCTCCTGATCGAAGCCGGGTTCACCGGGGTGCGGGTGGAGTCGCTGCACGACGACCGCTACTGGCTCGATGGCCGGAATCGCGACCGGTTCGCGGTCTCCGGCACGCGCGGCGTCTGATGGCGGACAGCGGCACCGGGTGCCGGCGGGTCACGACCGGACGCGATCCGCGTGGCAACGCGATCGTGCTGCGCGACGAGCGCGTCGCGGACGATCCGCGCGCCTGCGTGCTGTGGGGTGCCGACGCCGCGCCGGTGCTGGACGGCGCACCGCCCTCGCATCAAGGATGGTGGCCGCCGCCCGGCGGGGTGCGGGTCTCGCTGTGCCAGCGCGCGCCGGACCGGAACGGCAGCGCCATCGGCGCGCGGACGCCGTGGCCGGAGATTCACGACCAGGGCGGTTTCCATCAGAGCGACAGCGTCGATATCGTGGTGATGCTGTCGGGCACCGTCGTGCTCGAGCTGGACGAGGATGCATCGGTGACGCTCGAGGCCGGAGACACGCTGATCCAGAACGGCACGCGGCACCGCTGGCGCAACGAGACCGATCAGCCCGCGACCATGGTGGTGATCGTGGTCGGCGCGCGGCGCGCTTGAGCGGCTCCGAGCCGGACCCGGCGGTTCCCGCCCCTGGCCGGCCGCCACCGTTCTGGCTGCTGGCCGCGATCACCATGACCGGGACCGCGGCGCTGCATGTCTTCATCCCGGCCCTGCCCGCGATGGCGGCGGATTTCGGCGCCACCCGGCACACCGCGCAGCTGGCGATCACGCTGTATCTGATCGGCATGGCCGGCGGACAACTGGTGTACGGGCCGCTTTCGGACCGGTTCGGGCGCCGGCCGCTGCTGTTGTGGAGCCAGGCGATCTACCTGTCCGGGCTGGCGCTGGCCAGCGTGGCGCAGGGGATCGAGGAGCTGCTGGCGGCGCGGGTCCTGCAGTCAGTCGGCGGCTGCGGCGCGCTGGTGCTCGGGCGGGCGATGGTGCGCGACATCTCCGGCAGCCGTGACGCGGCGCGGCAGCTCGCGGCGCTCGGTCTGGTGATGAGCCTGACGCCGGCGATCGCACCGGCGGTCGGCGGGGTGGTGACGCAATGGCTCGGCTGGCGGGCGATCTTCGTGCTGCTGGGAGCGCTGGTGGCCGGCCTGTCACTGGTCGTGGTGCGGTCGCTGCCGGAGACGAACCGCCATCCGGTGGCGCTGCCGGGGCCGATGGCGATCCTGACCCGCTATGTCAGGCTGTGGCGGTCGCCGGTGTTCCGCCGCTTCACCATTGCCGGCGCCTGTTCGGTGACCAGCCTGTACGGGTTCTTCGCGGCGGCGCCGTTCCTGCTGACCGGTCGGCTGCACCGGCCGCCCTCCGCGGTCGGCACCAGCTGCCTGGTCGTGGTGCTCGGCATGATGGGCGGCACCTTCATCGCCCGGCAGATCGCCCGCTCGGTGCCGCTGCTCCGTGCGGCGCGCCTCGGCAACATCCTGTGCCTGGCCAGCGCGTCGCTGCTGATGCTGACGACCCTGGCGGGGCTGCTCAGCCTGCCGGCGCTGCTGGCGTGCCTGATGCTCTATGCGGTCGGCGTCGGCATCGTCAGCCCGAACAGTCTCGCCGGGTTGATGAACACGCATCCGGAGCAGGCCGGCAGCGCATCGAGCCTCTACGGCTTCCTGCAGATGACCTGCGGTGCGGTGTTCACCCTGTTCGTTTCCGCCGATTACGGACCGCCGGGATTTCCGGTGGCGCTGTCGCTGCTGGCGGCCTCCTGCAGCACCGGCTTCGTGCTGACCAGGCTGTCGCGGGCGGCGTGACGGCGGCTCCAGGGATAGAGAACGTCGCCGGTCGGCAATGGCACGCGGCCCGCGCGCGGCGGAGATTGGCAGCGAGGCAGGAAAGAGGGCGGGCCGGTGGCGCATGATCGCAAGCTGATCGTCCTGGTGCTGGCGGCGCTGTCCGGGCAAGCGACCGCGAGCACGCTGCGCGACTGCGCGTCCTGCACGCGTATGATCGTGATCCCGGCAGGTCGTTTCCAGATGGGCTCGCCCCCGGAGGAGCGCGCCGCCGAAGCCGAGCCGCGGGTTTTCGCCGATCGCGAGGGACCGGTTCATGCGGTGGTGATCGCGAGGCCGTTCGCGCTGGCCGCGAAGCTGGTCACGGTGGCGCAGTATCGCGCCTTCGTGCAGGCGACGCACCGTGCCGATCCGCCGCGCTGCGTCGCGTTCGATCCGGCGAAGCAGGGCTGGGTGCCGCGCGACGGCTACAGCTGGCGCCATCCCGGCTTCGCGCAGCGCGACGACGACCCGGCCGTCTGCCTGCGCTGGCAGGATGCGTCGGACTACGCCGCCTGGATGGCGGCGCGCACCGGGCGTCATTATCGTCTGCCGAGCGAAGCGGAATGGGAATATGCCGCACGCGGCGGCACCACGACGCGGCGCTATTGGGGGGATTCACCCGATCAGGTCTGCCAGCATGCGAACATGCTGACCACGGCCACGGTCGCCGCCTATGGAAACCCGGCGGTGCTGCGCCGATCCTTCGCATGCCGGTCGGACCGGTCCTTCACGGTGCCGGTCGGCAGCTTCCCGCCCAACCCGTTCGGGCTCTACGACATGTATGGCGGTGTCTGGGAATGGCTGCAGGATTGCGGCCACAAGACCTATGACGGGGCGCCGGCCGACGGTTCGGCCTGGACCGGCGGGCAGTGCGAGACGCGCGTCATGCGTGGCGGCGCCTACCATGCGACGTCGTGGGAGATCCGCTCCGCGGTGCGTGGCCTGGCCCCCGCGGACGAGGCGGATGCCGCCGCCGGGCTTCGCCTGGCGCGGGATCTGCAGCCTGGGGAACGATAGCAGTTCGAACCGGCGCTTAGGCGCTGCAGCGATAGGCCATCCTGGCCGGCACATACTGCGCGCGGTGCCGCTCGATGGTGGCGCGGATCGCCGGCATGTCGGCGCGGATCCGCTCCGACGGGCCGACCACGGAAACCGCCAGCGGCTCGAACGTGCCCGGCATTTCCAGCGGATAGGCGATGGTGCCCAGGCCCTTCAGCGGCCAGTCGATACCGGTCGAGGCTCCGACGACGCGCACGTTGTGCACCGCCTTCCTGACCGTCTCGAGCGGGTAGGACTGGTCGGCCCTGGCGCGCCTGGCCCAGGTGATGGTGTCGAGGACGATGCGCTTGATTTCCTCGTCCGACATCTGGCTGAGGATCGCGTGGCCGACGGTGGACCGGCAGAGCGACATGCCGAGCCCGACCGCCAGATCCTGGGTGACGGGACAGCGCGCCTTCCGCAGATAGACGATGTTGGCGAAGATCGAGTTGGCGCTGCTGATCGCGGTGGTGTAGCCGCATTCGCGGTTGATCGCGAGCACGAGGTCGCGCAGGCCGTCCGGCTCCTGCTCGCCGGGATTGATCCAGACGCCGACGGCGGAGAGCTTGTGGGTGGGCACGTAGAGCCGGGTGCGGCGGTCGTAGTTCAGATAACCGAGTTCGCTGAGCTTGTGCAGCACCGCCACGACGCTGGAATAGGCGTGGCTCAGATGGCTGGCGATCTCGGTCGCGGAGGCCGGCCGGCGTAATGTCTCGAGAACCTCGATGACCTCGAAAGCGCGATTGACCGACCCGCTGACCGAAACGCTCATGCCTGGATGCTTTCCTTGACGGGTACGAGACTAACCGCCAGCGCAACGGAGTCGCAAGCACGAAAGCCTGTATTTTAAGCTGTTTCGCGGAAACACCTCGCTAACCCAACAAGTGCCGCATCCTTAACAGGCTTATGCCTACTCTATAGGCTTTCTCAGGGCTCTTTGCCGACAAAGCTGGCGGGATCGTGGGTGTCGCCGTGGCCGACATAGGTCGCCACCGCCGGGTACGGGAATACCGGACGCGCGTACTCCGCATCGTCCATGATCCGCTTCTCCGGGGTGAAGTATTGCGGCCAGAGCACGGCCTTGGTGTCCCGGGGACGCACGCTCAGCAGGCGGTCCGGGGCCACGCCGCGCTCGACCCAGTCTTCGAGCGCGCCGAGCGTGTCGGTCGCATAGGCGCCCTCGCCGCCCAGGCAGTGGTGCATGCCGGGCATCATGAACAGGCGGAAGAACGGCAGCACCTTCGCCCGGCCGCCCATCAGCGCGTCGACCGCGTCGGCATAGTGCGCGGACGCCATCGGTGGCACCAGGCTGTCGGCCCAGCCGTGGAAGCCGATGAACTTGCCGCCGGCATCGCGGAACGCATGCAGGTCCGGATTGTCGGGATCGAGCAGGGCGCCGACCATGCGCATCCGTTCCGGATCGCGATCCCAGTCGAGCTTGTCGAGCGTCCAGCCAGGACCGGCGGAGGGAATGAACGCCATGTAGCGGAACATGCCGGTCATGAAGCTCTTGTAGCTGGTGATGATCGCGTGGCCGGCCGGTCCGGATTCGCCGTTCGGCTTGTTCAGGTAACGGGCGATCCATTCCAGTTCGGTGCCGGGCAGGAAGCCCGGATAGAGGATGTGTCCTCGGGAATCCTGCGGGCCAGCATAGATGTCTCGCGCATCGTCCGCCTGCGCGGCGCTCAGGCAGCCGGGTTTGGCGTCGGCGCCGCAGACCAGCGTCCGCGGGTCGAAATGGCAGGCCGGGACATTGCCGATCACGCCGTCCTTCAGGCCGTCGAGTCCGTCGCAGGCCGCGAGCGCGGCCTGGTGCAACCGGTCGAGCTGGCCGGGTGTGAAGCGCGGCTTGCCGTCGGGATCGTTGAGTTTCTCGATCGCCCAGACGATCGCCATGGCGTTGCCGAGTTCGCTCATCGGCGGTGCACCGGCGATGATGCCGTTGAAGTCGGTCGGGAAGCGCTGCGCTTCCATGTAGCCCTGCCGGCCACCGGTCGAGCAGCCCATATAGTAGGCGCGTGTGGGCTGGCGGCCGTAGAACGCCTCGGTGATGGCCTTGCCGGCAACCGCTGCGAGATGGGTGGCGCGGTAGCCGAAATCGATGACGCCACGCAGGTTGTTGTCGGCCCACTCGACGTCGGTCTGCCGGCTGGAATGACCCATGTCGGTGAAGATGCAGGCATAGGCCTTGATCAGCGCGGTATCGCAGGCCTCGGTCTGCACGTAGCCGCACATGCCGCCACAGCCGACCATGGCGAATTTCTGGTTCCAGGCTTGCAGCGGCAGATGCAGCTCGAAGCCGATACTGTTGGCGATATAGCCGGAAGCGTTGCAATAGGCCGGGACGCCGTTGGCTGGCTGGACCACGCTGGCCTTGGTGATTCGGGTGATGGCGTCGGGGATCTGGCTGAAATCGATCGGCTTGCCGGACGCGTCGGCCAGTTGCGGCGAGGCGAGATCTGCGCAGGCGAGCACCGCGTCGCTGCGGCGATCGGTCTGGGCCTGCGCGCACGGGCCGAGCCACAGCCCGGCCAGCAGCAGCGCCACGGTCGCGAGCATGCCGCGCCAGCTTGGTCCGCGCATGGCGAGGACTAACCCGCCGGCCAGGCGGCGGGGGCGTGATCAGCATGGGCGACGTGGCCGATGATCTCGATCTGGTCGATCAGGCCGTTGCTGACATGGAACCGCTCCGCCTCGTAGACGGTGTAGTGACCGGCCGGCACGCTCACCGCCACCTTGTAGGCGCTCTTGCCGGCCTGGGTGGTATCCATCGTCTTTCCCTCCAGCACGATATCGAGCAGGTAGAACGCGACCGCGTCGCCGGAGCGTGGATCGGAGACGATCCTGATTGAGCGGGCATCCTTGACCATGCCGACATGATGGAAGCTCTCGCGCAGCTCGTCGGCGCCGTTGGCGTTGACGAGCCCGTTCTCGGTGCGCCGCACGTTCGGCGCCAGCGGCACCCCGGACCCGTCGTGACTGGCCAGCGCGGTGATGTAGCCGCGCGCGATCGCGTCGAGTTCGGCCGCGGTTGAAGGCCCGGCCTGCGCCGGCACGGCGGCGAGAAGGAGCGCCGCCGCCGGGGCAGCCATCGCGAGAAAGCGTGTGTTCCTGGTCCTGCTGGTCACGATCGCATGCTCCGGTAGAGGTGGCCGGAGGGTAGGATCGGCGTGGTGGGGCGACAATCAGGCGGCCGACCGGTTCCTGATACCTAGAAGGTTTGCGGTCGCCGCCCGCCGGCATTGTTTGCAGGTTTAGAGAGATCGGCTCCGGTCCGCTGGTCCGGCCCAGGCCGGCCGTTCCAGGGTCGGCCACGATGACGAACATGGCCGAACCACGAATCAGCCGCATGACGAAGCTGCGGTATGCCTGGCGGCGGCCGGGCAGCCTGCTTCTGGCCGCGCTGTCGGGTTGCACGGTCGGGCCGGCGCAGCGCGGCGCATGGCCCGTGCAGGCCGGCGGCACGTTCCGCGATCTGCCATGGACGCCGGAGATGGTGGTCGTGCCGGCGGGCGCCTTCCTGATGGGATCAACCGACGCGGAGACGACGCGAGAGGGCCGTGCCCCGGCGCTGGCAGCGGCAGAGCATCCGCAACGCCGGGTCCGGTTCGACGCGCCGTTCGCGGTCGGACGGACCGACGTGACGGTCGCGGAATACGGCGCGTTCCTGGCGCAGACCCACCGTGCGGTGCCTGCCGCCTGCACCGTCGATCTGGGCGGCATCTGGCGGGTCGACCAGCCGGGCTATTCGGTGCTGCGGCCGGGTTATGCCCAGCAGCCGGACTTCCCGGCGGCGTGCGTCTCCTGGGACGACGCGCAGGCCTATACGCGGTTCCTGTCGCAACGGACCGGGCAACGCTATCGGCTGTTGCACGAGGCGGAATGGGAATATGCGGCGCGCGGCGGGACCGAGACGGCACGCTGGTGGGGCGATGGCAGGGCGGGGCTCTGCCGGCACGCCAACGGCGCCGACCGGTCGTTCGACAAGGCGATGCCGGGCGACAAGGAGGCCAACCGCCAGTGCGACGACGGTTACGCTTTCGCCAGTCCGGTGCACGCGTTTCCGCCCAACCCGTTCGGACTCTACGACATGATCGGCAATCTGTGGCAATGGACCGAGGACTGCGTCGCGGCGGAGCCGGGCGGGCGTTGCGCCAGGCGGGCGATCCGAGGCGGGTCCTGGCACAACTACCCGGTGGCGTTGCGGGCGGCGAACCGCTTCGCGCTGCCGCCGGCGATGCGCAGCAGCAGCCTCGGCTTCCGGGTCATGCGGGAGCCGTCGGCGTCCGGGGTGCGGCGATGATCCGATCCACTGCCGCCCTCCTGGCTCTCACTCTGGCGCAAGCCTTAGCGCTGGCCGTTTCCATGCCGCCGCGAGCGTCGGCCGCCGAGCCGCCGAAACCGTTCCGGGACTGCATGGATTGTGCCGAGATGATCGTGGTGCCCTCGGGCGGGTTCGAGATGGGCTCTACGCCGGAGGAACGCGCCGCCGAGGGCGTGCCGGCCAAATTCGGCGACCGCGAGCAACCAAGGCATCACGTGACCATCGCCAGGCCGTTCGCGATGAGCCGTACCGAGATCACGCGCGGCGACTATGCGCGGTTCGTGGCGGCGACGCATCGGCCGGATCCGCCCTCCTGCGGTGTGTTCAATCCCAGGGAGGACAACTGGGCGCCGCAACCGGGCTTCTCGTGGCGCAATCCCGGTTTTCCGCAAGCGGATGACGAGCCGGCGGCCTGTATCGCCTGGCAGGACGCGCACGACTACGCCGCGTGGATGGCCCGGCGCACCGGCAAGCCCTATCGCCTCCCCAGCGAGGCGGAGTGGGAATACGCGGCGCGGGCCGGCACCGGCACGGTCCGCTATTGGGGCGACGGCCGCGAGGATATCTGCACGCGCGCCAACATCATGACGGCGCGCACGGTGGAAAGGCTCGGTTCACCGAAGAGCTGGCAGGACAAGCTCGTCTGCTCCTCGCCGCATGCCTTCACCCAGCCGGTCGGATCCTATGCGGCCAATCCGTTCGGGCTGGACGACATGCTCGGCAACGTCTTCGAGTGGGTCTCGGACTGCTATCATCCGAACGAGCAGGGCGCGCCGGCGGACGGGTCGTCTTGGGACGAGCCGGCGTGCCGGCAGCGGCTCCCCAAGGGCGGGGCGTTCCACAGCCTGACCTGGCTCGCGCGACCGGCCTTCCATGGCGGCCCGGTACCCCCGGAAATCCATACGGTTGCAGCCGGGATCAGGATCGTTCGCGACCTGCCGTGAGCCACACACTATCCCCGAGACACAGTCCAGCACGGTGAGCCCGCAGACATGACCATCGAACGGATCGACTCGCCCAACCTGTTCAAGTCGCCGGGCTTTCCGGCGGTGACGATCGCCAGCGGCGGCCGCACCGCCTTCATCAACGGTCAGGTCGCGCGCGACGCGGCCGGCCTCCTGGTCGGCAGCCAGGACCATGTCGCGCAGGCGCGGCAGGCGTTCGCGAATCTGCGACATGCGCTGCAGGCAGCCGGCGCCTGCGGCTCCGACGTGCTGCAGTATCGCGTCACGGTGGTGGATTGCGCGCCGGACCTGATCGGCCCGATCTTCGCGACGATGCGCGAGGCCTTCGTCGACGATCCGATCGAGGCGCCCAGCATCCTGGTCGGCGCGACGATGCTCGGGCGGCCGGAATATCTGGTCGAGATCGAGGCGATCGCGGCCTTGTCGCGATAGGACGCGTGCGATGTGGCGGTGCCGCTACGGCGCGGCACCGCCGTCGACGACCAGCATGTCGCCGGCCTGCACCGCCTGCAGGGCGAAGGCCTGTCCGTCGATCATGCGGAACATGTCGCCGGCGACGACGGTGTCGGCGGTATCCCCGATCGTGACCCGGTATCGGCCGCTGAGGACGAAGGCCAGCTTCTCGCCGACGTTGGTGTGACGCGGCAGGCCGTAGCCGTCGCGATAATGCAGATGCGCGAGTTGCATGGTGGGAAAGGTGAAGATCCTCGCCTGGAAGCGATCCGACAAAGGCAGCGCTCGGGCCGCGTCGCCCGCGAGCAGCGCCAGTTTGCCGTCATGCATCTGGGTGCCCAGCAGCTGAAGCGGCAGCGCGCGCTGATGCAGGAAGACAGCCTGGTCGCCGGCACCGGGTCGCGGCTTGAAGGCGAACTCGTCGCGTTCGGCGTCGGTGTGGGCGACGCTGAAATGCCGGACGCCATATGGATGCATCGAGACATCGCCGGGAGCGCCGGTATCGCTGATGCCGTTCACGGTTTCGGTCTGCACGCCCGAGACGGAGTAGATCATGATGTCGGAGAGGTTGACGTGCGTCGGCGTGGTGTCGCCTTTGACGAAGCGCAGGTGGCGCAGCTGCCCGGTCGGGAAGGTGAACAGCTGCAGCTGCATCTTCGCCGCTCCGGCGGGCGGGACGATGCCGTCGCCGGGCCATGCGTTGTGGCGCACCCCATCCGCCTCCCACTCATAGACCTGCACCCAGGGCACGTCACGCCCGTGCAGCACGGACCGGGTGGTCGGCACGCCGAGCGCCTTGACGAAGGCCGGCTGCGCCTGCGCCACCGACAGGCCGAGCAGGGCGAAGATGGAAACCATGGGCAGGAGCTTCGACATCGCCATCGTCTTCGCAGTTGGGGGACGGACTACCAGCCACAGCCTAGACGCCAGGACGCCCGATGGCTGCGGGCGGCGGCGGGATTCTCTATTTAGAGTGGCGTGGCGCGGGCGCGTGGCCCGGCGGGACCGCCGGCTGGAATGGTGGCGATGCCGCCGCCCGACGGCCGGCGCCGGCAAGCGATGGGAACCACGATCCTGACAAGCCTCGATGAGTTCAGATCCGGCTGGCCGACGCTGCTGGCCGGTATCGCCGGCAGTGCCACCGGTGTCGCGGTGCTGACCGCCTACAGTCTCGGCGCGCTGATCCATCCTCTGATGGCGGCCTTCCAGTGGGGGCGGGCCGAGATCGCCGCCGCGGCGCTGTTCTCGACGCTGGGCTACCTGGCCGGCGGCCCGCTCGCCGGATGGCTGGCGGATCGAGACGGCGCCCGACGGGTGGCGCTGGCGTCGCAACTGTGCCTGATCGCCGGGCTGATCTCGATGTCGCGGATCGATGGGCATATCTGGACCCTGTATGCCGGGAGCTTCCTGCTGGCGCTGTTCGCGGCGGGCACCCTGCCGATCATCTGGACCCAGGCGATCACCGGGTGGTTCGTGCGCCGGCGCGGCCTGGCGCTCGGACTGTCATTGATCGGCACCGGCCTGGTCGGCGGGTTGCTGCCCAGCTACGTGAGCGCGCTGGTGCTGCAAGGCGGGTGGCGTGCGGCGTTCCTGGGCCTGGCGGCGCTGCCGCTGTGCATCGGGCTGCCGGTCAGCGTGCTGCTGTTCCAGGAGCGGCGTGGGCCGGCAGCTGGCGCCGAGGCCGGCCCGGCCGCCCGCGGCGCCCTGCCGGACCGGCCGGACTTCCGGCTGGGCGAGGCGCTCCGCACGCGCGGCTTCTGGCAGATGTCGCTCTCGTTCTTCCTGGCGGCGACGGCTGTCAGCGCGGTGCTCGTGCATACCATCCCCCTGCTGATGGACCGGCACGTTTCCGCCGCGCGGGCGGCGGCGGTGCTCGGGCTGTTCGGGTTGGCGGTCTCGGCCGGACGGCTGATCAGCGGCGTGCTGCTCGATCTGCTGGGCGGCCCGATCGTGGCGGCCGTCACCTTCTCGCTGTCGGCGCTGTCCTGTGGCGTGCTGGTGCTGGCCGGCACCGATCTTGCGCTCTGCAGCGCCGCGATCGTGTTCGTCGGGCTCTCGGCCGGTGCCGAGTCCGACATCGCGGCCTACATGGTCGCGCGCGCGTTCGGACGGGCGCATTACGGGGCGATCTACGGGCTGCTGTATGCGCTCTATTGTCTCGGCAGCGGCATCGGCCCGCTGCTGGCCGGCCGGGTCTATGAGCGCACCGGCAGCTACGGGACGGCGCTCGTGGTCGGCATGGTCGGCTTCGTCATCGCCGCCGCCCTGGTCTGGTCGGTCCCCGACGCCAGGCCACGGCGCGGGCTCTCCTGAGGCCGAAGCAGGCGGTTCGCTATCTCGCCCAGCTTCTGGTGGCCGGATCCCAGGGACGGAAGCTGCCGGCATTGTCGGGGTCGCCCGAGCCGCTGTAATGCGCCTCGATCGGGTGGGGATAGATCGGCCGCGAATACAGCCAGTTGCCCGGCGCCATGTCCTTGTCGAGATACATCGGGCCCATCATCTGGGTGATCCATTTGAGCTTGTGGCCGATCAGGACGTCCGGCGCCTGTCCGTGCTCGACCCAGGCCTCGAGCGCCTGCACGTAGTTCAGGCTTTCCGCGCCGACGTTGCCGGGGATGTGGCTCTGGCCCGGCACCATGAAGAGCCGGAAGAAGGCCTGCGTCGCGGCGCGGCCGCCCATCAGCCGCTCGACGGTTTCGTAGTAATCGACCGGACCCATGGGCGCGATGACCTCGTCCGCCCAGCCCTGATAAAGGATGAGCTTGCCGCCGGCGCGGGCGAAGCCGCGAATGTCGGGATTGGTCGCGTTGTCGAACACCCAGGTGTACGGATAGTCCGCGGTGACCGAATTCCTGGCGATGTAGCGTCCGGCGCTGTTGTCCTGGGCGACGTAGGCGCCGATCCAGCCCAGCTCGGAGCCCGGCTGCGGGCCGATCGCGTATAGTCTCTCCAGCACCTTCACCTGCCGGGCGGTGAGGCATTGCGCGGTCCTGTCGGCCTTGCACAGCAGTTCGGCGGGGTGGAAGGCGCAGGCGTGCGGGTTGGTGATGATGCCATCCTTGAGACCGTCCTCGGCGTCGCAGCGCGCGATCGCCGCGGTGTGGACCATGCGGATCTGGTCCACGGTGAGCACCGCCTTGCCGTCGGCGAACAGGATCTGCCCGGGCAGGCCGCTCAGCCGTTCGCCCGGCGGGAGCTGGGTCGGCGGCGTCTGGATCGCGGGCTCGCCGCTGATCACCCCGTCGAAATCGTACGGGAAACGCTGCACCTCGACGAGTGCCTGCCGACCGCCGGTGGAGGCGCCGACGAAATAGGCGCGGACCGGATCCCTGCCGTAGAAACGGCGGGTGATCGCCTTGCCGATCAGCGTCGCGACATGGGTGGCGCGAAAGCCGAAATCGATCTGCGCCGGGATATTGTCGAGCGCCCAGAGATTATCGTAGGTGGTGCCGCGATGGCCGAGATCGTTGGCCATGCAGGCATAACCGCGCGTGACCTGGAAGTCACAGGCCGTCGGGAGCAGCGCGCCGCAGCGCCCGCCGCAGCCGGTGCCCATGTATTTGCCGTTCCAGCCCTCGAGCGGCAGCCAGACCCGGAACCCCACCTGTGACGCGACGAAACCGTTGACGATACACGCCGCGGGTGCCGACGGCGTGGCAGGCCGCACGCTCGCATCGATGATCTGCGACGGTGCGTCCCTGACGTCGGAGAAATCCGCCCAGGCGAGGCGGAGGCAGCGCGCGGCTGGATCGTTGCCGGTCGGCGCGCTATGCGGCTGGCCGACGATGGTCTGCAGGATGGGATCCTGCTTTGTGGCGGCGCGGATCGTCACGTCGACCGCCGATCCGCCGCCCTCGCCGCCGCTGCGTCCGGGTGCGGCGGAGACCGGCGCCGTAGTGCCGCGTTGCTGCGCCGCTGCGTCCGGCGCCGCCGACAGCAGGGCGAGTGCCAGCAACGCGCTGCCTGCGACATGCCGAAGGTATGTCATCATCATCGCATAGGCTCCGCGTCCTGATCGTGCCGCGACCGGCCGCTTGTCCGACGCAAGCGCGTCACCGGCGAGGTCGTCGTTACACGATACCGATGGCCGAACGATGCGATGCCATCGGGCCACGGCTTTCTATGGATAGAGAGGCTTCCGCTTTTCTGAAACGACGCGCACC
>CAZZZA010000044.1:0-20618 GCA_964658455.1 uncultured Lichenihabitans sp. | reverse complement strand
GGCTGGGGCTGGGGCCGGGGCCATGCCGCGCCAGTCGTGGATGTAGGCGGGAGCGGCGTCGCTGCCGGTGGACGGCGCTTCCGCGACCTGCACCGGCTGGTCGTCGGGCTGGTGCAGGTCCTGCCTGCGGGTCCAGGCCATGCGCACCGAATGGGTCTCGTCGGCGCTCTGCGCCGCGGCGTACTGCACCCCGGAGCCGCTGCGCGCCGCGACCATCAGGTCGGTCTGCGAGCGGCTGTTCGGCCAGATGCCGGCGATCTGCGGCCCGATGATGGCGACATACTGCCGGGTCTCGCGCGGCAGCGGCCGGTTGCGGGTCAGGAAATCGTCGAGGCGGCCGGGGCCGGTATTGTAGGCGGCGAGGAAGCCGGGGGCGCCGTAGATGTCATACATCTGCCGGATGTAGGCGGTCCCGGCCATGATGTTGTCGTGCGGCTCGAAGGCGTCGTCGCCGAGATTGTACTGCGCGCGCAGCTCGTCATAGGTCGGCGCCATCAGCTGCATCAGCCCCATCGCGCCGGCGCCCGACGTGATCAGCGTGCCGTCGGCGGCGAATTGCTGCCCGCCGGATTCGCGGCCGATCACCGCCCGCACCCAGGCGTCCGGCACGTCGAACTTCTTGGAGGCCTCCTGGATGTACGGGCCCCAGGGATCGCCGGGCGGGCCGGGCGGCGCATAGTAGCTGCGGGCATGGGCGCGGTATTTCGCCGCTTCCTGCACCACCGGCAGCGACGCCGTGGTCTGCGGCGGCGTGCCGGCGCAGGCGGCGAGCAGCGCCAGCAGCACGCCGGACGACACGATCCCGGGCAGCGCCCGGATCCGGGCTCGAAACAGGGTCGGCACGCGTCGGCGGGCAGGTCGCGTCATCGGCGGGCTCGTCTCCGGCGGATCGGGCGACTGATCGCACATGCCGCGACCAAGCCATTACAGCGGCTCCATCTCTGCCGCAACATCAACCGACTGTCCGGCGATCTTTATAGGGCGGCGGCCGGCCGGCGAACACGCGCATTGCCGGGTGCGGCCGGATCGGCTACGCCGCGCGGATGAACGTTCTGCCCTCCGCCTCGGAGCGTGTGCCACGATCCGACCGGACGTCGACCGACGCCGCCGATGCCGGGGCGGCGCTGCATCCCGGCGCGATGGCCAGCGGCCAGCAGGGCGTCGCCCAGGAACTGCTGATCGATGCGCGGCTCGGACGCCAGACCCGCAACCAGGCGGCGCGCGCCGACATGCGCGACGGGCTGGCGCTGTGGCGCCTCGCCGTCACGCTCGGCTGGCTCGACATCAAGCTGCGCTATCGCGGCTCGGCGCTGGGGCCGTTCTGGCTGACCCTGTCCAGCGCGGTGATGGTCGCCTCGATGGGCTGGCTCTACGCGATGCTTTTCCACATCGTGGTGCGGGACTACCTGCCGTTCCTGGCGGTGTCGCTGATCCTCTGGCAGGCCGGCATCGGCGGCGTCGCCGGCGAGGCCTGCGACTGCTTCATCAACGCCGAGCAGACCATCCGCTCGATGCGCATGCCGTTCACCGTGCAGGTCATCCGCACCGTGTTCCGCAACGTGGTGGTGTTGGGGCACAACGTGGTGGTGCCGCTGGCGGTGTTCGTGATCTACGGGCTCTGGCCCGGCATCCATGCGCTGCTGTCGCTGCCGGGGCTGGCGCTCTGGCTGCTGGACGGGGCGGCGGCCTGCTACCTGCTGGGTGCGATCTGCGCCCGGTTCCGCGACGTGCCGCCGATCATCGGCAGCCTGATGCAGATCGCCTACTACCTGACGCCGGTGATCTGGAAACCGTCGCAGCTCGGCGCGCGCGGCTGGTGGCTGCCGCTGAACCCGTTCGACCCGCTGCTCGAGATCGTGCGCGCGCCGCTGCTCGGCGGCACGCCCGGCCTGGCGATCTGGGGCGCGGCGCTGGGCTACAGCGCCGCGTTCTGGCTGATCGCGTGGCGCGTGTTCGTGCGCGCGCGGCCGCGCATCGCCTTCTGGGTCTGAGACGATGGAACTGCAGCAGAGCGATCTCGACCCCGCGCATGCCGGCGGCACCGCGCCGGCCAGGGGCAGCGCGTTCATCGAGGTGCAGGACCTGTCGCTGGATTTCCCGCTCTATCACGGCGGCGCCCGGTCGCTGAAGAAGACCGTGCTGTCGAGCGTGTCGAGCCGGGTCGGCGGCCAGCTCGGCCGCTCCGGCGGCGACAATGACGGCCCGGAGAAGACCCGGCGCGTGGTGGTGCAGGCGCTGCGCCACCTCGATTTCCGCGTCGGCTCCGGCGAGCGGCTCGGCATCGTCGGCCGCAACGGCGCCGGAAAATCCAGCCTGTTGCGGGTGCTGGGCGGCATCTACGAGCCGGTCGCCGGCCGGATCCATGTCGGCGGCACCATCAACACCCTGCTCGACACCAATTTCGGCATGAATCTCGACCTCACCGGCCGCGAGAACATCACCCTGCGCGGCCGCTATGTCGGGCTGTCCGCCAGTGGCATCGAGGCGCTGGAGGCCGATGTCGAGGCGTTCGCGGCGCTGGGCCCGTTCATGGAACTGCCGGTGCGGCTCTATTCCTCCGGCATGGTGGTGCGGCTCGGCTTCGGCCTCGCCACCGCGATCGCGCCGCAGGTGCTGCTGATGGACGAGTGGTTCATGGCCGGCGATTCCAAGTTCCGCGACAAGGCCCATGCCAGGCTGGAGACGGTGGTGCGCGGCGCCGAGATCCTGGTGCTGACCTCGCACATGCCGGGCGTGCTGCAGCACTGGTGCACCCGGCTGCTCTGGCTCGAATCCGGCCGGATCGTCGCCGACGGCCCCGTCGACGAGATCATGGCGCGCTACAATGCGGGGTCCGCGGCGTCGCTGTGACGCGACAGGCCCCAGCTCAGCCCCCAGCTCAGCTCTGGCCGATATAGGCCGTCATGTGCTCGACCGCGGCGGTCTGCCGGTCGAGCAGCGCCTTGACCACGTCGCCGACGCTGACGATGCCGACCAGCACGTCGTCCTCGAATACCGGCAGATAGCGCACCTTGTTGTCGGTCATCAGCCGCATCGCGCTCTCGATGCTGGCCGAGGGCGTGGTCTCGAACTGGCGCGGCCGCATCGCCGCCTCGGCCGGCATCGCCCTGACGCCGCCGGGATTCTGCGCCATCGCCCGGGTGATGCCGCGATCGGAGAGGAAGCCGATCAGCTCCTTGCCACGCATCACCAGCACGGCGCCGATATTGTTCTGGTAGAGGATCTGCGTGACTTCCGAGATCGTGGTCCCGGCCTGCACGGAGATCGTGTTCTTGCCGTTGCCCTTGGATGCCAGGATGGATGCGATGGTCATTGCCTACCCCTCGATGCGTTATTGCGCGTCCGCATCTTGAAAGACAGGATACTCCCTCGCCACGCCGGCGCCAGCGTTTTCAACTGGTGAGCTGCACCTTGATCGACCCGCGCCGCTCGATCACGTTGAGCGCCACCTCGCCGCCGACGCGCTGCAGATGCACCGTCACCTTGGCCCCGCCGACCGCCAGGTTGTAGAGGGTGATCTCGTCCAGGAAGCCCGGCAGCCGCGGCCGCTCGAAATGCACCGTGAGCGTCGCCGGATCGAAGCTGATGCCGAGCGCCGACTGGATCAGCGACGGGATGGTGGCCGCCGCCCAGGCCTGCGGGCTGCAGGCGACCGGGTAGCGTACCGGCCCTTCGCCGCGCTGCCGCGCGAAGCCGCAGAACAGCTCCGGCAGGCGGCGCTGGTCGGCATAGAGCGCCGCGTCGAACAGCCCGTCGAACACGCGCGCCGCCTCGTCCTTGAAGCCGGTCCTGGCGAAACCGAGCGCGATCAGCGCGTTGTCGTGCGGCCAGACCGAGCCGTTGTGATAGGCCATCGGGTTGTAGCGCGCCTCGCCGGCCGGAATGGTGCGGATGCCCCAGCCGGAGAAGAAATTGTGGCCCATCAGCCCGGCCACGATCCGTGCCGCCCGTTCCGGCGGCACGATCCCGGTCATCAGCAGATGCCCGGCGTTCGACGAGCGCACCCGGCAAGGCTGCTTGGCGCCGTCCAGCGCCAGCGCATAGGTGCCGAGTTCCTCGATCCAGAACGCGCTGTTGAACGCCACCATCAGGCGGTCGGCATCGAGCGTCATGCGCTCCGCGAACGCGCCATGGCCGAGCCGGCCGGCGATCGCGGCGGCGGCGCGCTTGGCGGCGTAGACGTAGCCCTGGACCTCGCACAGCGCGATCGGCCCCTCCGCCAGGGTGCCGTCGGCGTGGAAGATCGAGTCGAAACTGTCCTTCCAGCCCTGGTTGACCAGCCCGTTCTCGTTGCGCCGGCCATATTCGACGAAGCCGTCATTGTCGCGGTCGCCGTACTCGTCGATCCAGCCGATGGCGCGCTCGATGTTGGGCCAGAGCCGGGAGACGGTTGCGACATCGCCGGTGCGGTCGAGATACTCGCCCGCCAGCATCACGAACAGCGGCGTGGAGTCGACGCTGCCGTAATAGTGCCGGAACGGCACCTCGCCGAGTTCGGCCATCTCGCCATGGCGCACCTCGTGCAGGATCTTGCCGGGCTCGGCGTCGGCCACCGGGTCGGTCTTTTCCGCCTGGTGCCGGGCCAGGTAGCCGAGCACGCCCAGCGCCACCGCCGGGTCGAGCCAGAGCATCTGCATCGCGGTGATGATGGCGTCGCGGCCGAACGCGGTGCTGTACCACGGCACCCCGGCATAGGGGTACGGCCCTTCCGGCTTCTCCGTCAGCAGCATGTAGATGTCGCAGATGCAGCGACGGATCGCCTCGTTGAAGATCTCGTTGGAGCTGGCGATCGCCGCCGCCCGCGCCGAGGAGATGCGCAGGCCGCGGCGCGCCTCGACCAGCGACGACAGGAAGCTCTCCGCGACGCCGCGCGGCGGCTCTCCCACCGGGTCGCAGCAGACCTCGATATGGATGAGCTGGCGGTGTCCCGGCTCCAGCTTCAGGGTGAACACCGCCCGGTTCGCGCTCACGCTGTCCGGCGTCGGCGCGAAGCGCAGCCTGGTGACGCGCTGGCGGTCGTCGAGCCCGTCATAGGCAAGCAGCACGGTGTCGCCGTCGATGCGCGGCGGGTGGGTGGTGCCGTGCCGGGTCCGCTTGGTGCCGCGCACCTCGAACAGATCGGCGAAGTCGGCGCCGAACTCGACCTCGAGCGAGACCGTGCGCGTCTGCACGTCGTAGTTCCGCACCTGGATGCGCTCGTAGGAGGTCTGGCCGCGCAGGAACAGGGTGCGGCGGACATGCAGCACGTCGTGGTCGACGGCATGCCCGTCCAGCGACATGTCCGGGTTGGTGAGGTCGCATGACAGCGAGGCGTTGTTCTCGCGCAGCGTTGCACTCAGCAGGATCAGCGGCTGTCCGCAGATGCTGAGCATCAGTCTGGAAAGATGGCGCGTGTCTAGATAATACAACCCGTCGGCGACACCGCTGCCGTTCAGGATGTTGCCGCTCTGGTCGAACACGCCGAACAGGTCGCCGAATTTCAGCGTATGCAGCCGCCGCTCCGAGAGGATGGCGCTGGCGCCGACCGGATAGCCGTCATGCGGCGGTTCGGTCTGCGCGGCGGGCCCGGCGGGCGCGATGCCGTTGTTTGCCGCGTTGCTTTCTGCCTGATGGTCCAAGAGGGCATCCTCGAGCAATCGTGGGGGTGTCGTTCGCGGCGACACTCTGCCCGGAACACGCGCGCATGCAACCGGGCAACCGGCCGTGCGGGCTGACGTTTGCGTCGTACAGATGGTGACAGCGAAACCGGCTCCGGCACAAACTGCTGACCGATACGGCGAAAAGCGCGATTTCGCCCGGACGCCGGAGCCCTCCGGGACCGGGGCGAAAAAACGCGCCGCCCGGCGCGGCGCGGCGCCGATCTTCGTGGTGCAGAAGCACCACGCATCCCGGCTGCACTGGGATTTCCGCCTCGAACATGACGGCGCGCTCTGGAGCTGGGCGGTGCCGAAGGGCCCGTCGCTGGATCCCGGCCACAAGCGGCTGGCGGTGCATGTCGAGGACCACCCGGTCGAGTACGCCAGCTTCGAGGGCACGATCCCGGCCGGCAATTACGGCGCCGGCACGGTGGAGATCTGGGACCGCGGCACCTGGCAGCCGGTGGCGGCCGACGCCGGCCGGGCGCTGGCCGAGGGCGAGCTGAAATTCCACCTGTCCGGCACCCGGCTGCACGGCGGGTTCGTGCTGGTGCGGCTCAAACCCAGGCCGCGCGAGAAGGCCGAGAACTGGCTGCTGATCAAGGAACACGACGAGAGCGAGCAGCCCGGCGCCGATGCCGATGCCCTCGAATCGACGCCGCTCCGGGCCGCGTCGGCCCCGGCCGGCAAGCGGAAGCCGGCGGCCGGGCCGCGCAAGCGCCGCCTGCCGCAGGGCGCCGACGCGCTGCCCGACCGGCAGGCGCCGCAGCTGGCGAGCCTGGCTGCCGACGCGCCGACCGGGCCGGGCTGGATCAGCGAGATCAAGTTCGACGGCTATCGCATGCTGTGCCGCAAGCAGGGCGGACAGGTGCGTATCCTCACCCGCAACGGGCTGGACTGGACCGCACGGGTGCCGGCACTCGCCGCCGCGGTGGCGGCGCTGCCGGCGGAGACGCTGCTGCTCGACGGCGAGCTGGTCGCCCTCGACGCCAGGGGCGTCTCCAGCTTCGCGCTGCTGCAGGCGGCGTTCTCCGACAGGAAGACCGACGCCCTGGTCTATTACGCCTTCGACCTGCTGCATCGCGATGGCAATGACCTGCGGCCATCGGCGCTCGATGCGCGCCGCGCCGCGCTCTCCGACCTGCTGCGCGTCGGCAAGACCGCGATCCGGTTCAGCGACCATTTCGAGCAGGAACCCGCGCGGGTCAGGCAGGAGGTCTGCGCGATGGGGCTGGAGGGCATCATCTGCAAGCGGCGCGACAAGGCGTATCGCGGCGGCCGTGGGCCGGACTGGCTCAAGGTCAAATGCGAAAACCGCGAGGAGTTCCTGGTGCTGGGCTATACGCCGCCATCGGGCAGCCGGCGCGGCATCGGCGCCCTGCAGCTCGGCTTCCATGCCCCGGACGGCACGCTGCATTTCGCCGGCGGCTGCGGCACCGGCTTCTCCGCCCGGACGCTGACCGCGCTCGCGGCGACGCTCGAGGGCCTGGCCGGCACGCGGCCGGACCGGCTGCTCGGCACCGAGCCGCCGCCGCGCCAGACCCGGTGGGTGCAGCCGGAGCTGGTGGTCGAGGTGCGGCATGCCGGCTTTACCGGCGGCGGCATGGTGCGTCACGCCTCGTTCCAGGGCGTGCGCGAGGACAAGCAGGCCGACGCGGTGGTCCGCGCGGTCCCGGAGGCGCAGGGCGAACGGCGGGCGCTGGGCGAGGCCAGGCCGTCCGGGACCAGCATCGTGGTGTCCGGCGGCAAGGGCGGCAGCGGGACCGGCTGTGGTGCCGGCGGCGCCGACCTGATCGCCGGCGAGCGCCTCACCCATCCCGACCGCGCGCTGTGGCCCAAGGATGCCGCCGGACCGGCGATCACCAAGCGCGACCTGGCCGTGTACTGGCAGCGCGTGGCGCCAAAGGCGGCGCCGGGCATCGCCGGGCGGCCGCTGGCGCTGGTGCGCTGCCCGGACGGGATCGGCGGCGAGCAGTTCTTCCAGAAGCATCTCGGACGCGGCATGCCGGCGGCGCTGACGCAGGGCGAGGCCGACGGCGCACCCTACATCGCGCTCGCGGCGCCGGGCGGACTGATCGCCGCGGCGCAGATCGCCGCGATCGAGCTGCACAGCTGGGGATCGAGCCTCGAGCAGCCGCTGCTGGCCGACCGGCTGGTGTTCGATCTCGATCCCGGCGAGGGGGTCGGTATGGACGCGATCGCCGCCGCCGCGAAGGACGTCAAGGCACGGCTCGAAGCGCTCGGCCTGGCCGCGTTCTGCCGCACCTCCGGCGGCAAGGGGCTGCATGTGCTGACCCCGATCCGCACCGGGGCGGACTGGGACGCGGTGCGCGCCTGGTGCCGCCGGTTCGCGGAGACGATGCAGGCGGACGCGCCGGACCGCTACGTGTCCACCACCCGCAAGAAGGACCGCCCGGGCCGGATCCTTGTCGACTGGCTGCGCAACGGCCTCGGCGCCACCGCGATCGCCTCGCTGTCGCCGCGGGCGCGGCCGGGCGCCGGCGTCGCCACGCCGCTGGCCTGGCGCGAGGTCACCGCGACCCTCGATCCGGGCCGGTTCACCCTGCGCAGCGTGCCGGACCGGCTGGCGCGGCAGAAGCGCGATCCCTGGGCCGGCTTCGCGCAGGCGGCGCGCGACCTGCCAGCCCTCCCGGGGCCCGCGACATCGAGAGCGAAAGGGAAGAAGCATGGCTGATCGTCCGATCTGGCGCGGCCAGTTGCGACTGGCACTGGTCTCCTGTCCGGTGGCGCTCTACAGCGTGCGCCAGCCGAGCGAATCGCTGCATTTCCACTTCATCAATCCCGATACCGGCAACCGGATCAGGACGGTGACGCAGGATTCGCAGACCGATGCGGAGCTGTCGCGCAAGGACCTGCGTCGCGGCTACGAGTTCAAGAAGGACCATTACGTCCTGCTCGACGACGAGGATTTCGAGAAGGCGCGGATCGAGAGTTCCTCGGTGCTCTCGATCGGCAAGTTCGTCCATGCCGACGCGATCGATCCCGTCTACTACGACAGCAGCTACTACCTGGCGCCGGACGGCAGCGGCCGCGACGCGGCGGACGACGTGTTCGTGGTGCTGCGGGAAGCGATCGCCAAGACCGGCAAGCTGGCGCTCTCTCGGCTGGTGATCGCCAGGCGCGAGCGCGCGGTGGCGCTGATGCCGCTCGGCAAGGGGCTGGTGCTGCACACGCTGCACGACACCCGCGAGATCACAGCACCCGACAGCCTGTTCGCCGACATCCCGGACAAGGCGCCGGACAAGGAGATGGTGGCGCTGGCGGTGCAGCTGATCGACCGCCAGACCGGCCGGTTCGACGCCGGCGACATGGAGGACCGCTACGAGGCCAGGCTGCGCACGGTGATCGAGGCCAAGCTGAAGGGCGAGGACCTGTCGGTGCCCGAGCCGGAAGCGTCAGGCGGCAACGTGGTCGATCTGATGGCGGCGCTGCGCAAGAGCCTGGGCGAGGACAAGCCGGCGGCCAAGCCGACGCCGAAACCGGCCAAGCCGGCGGCCAGGAAGCGCCGCGCCGGGTAGCGCACACGGGGCCGGGACACGAGCCCCGGCCCCGGCGGCGTCACTTGCTGTCCGGGAAATCGGTCGCCAGGCCGGCCTCGCGCCAGGCCTCGATCTCCGCCACCCGCGCCTTCAGCCGGGTCAGCACCGCATCGACGCCGAACCCGCCGAGCACGAAATGCCGTGGCGGGTCGTCCCGCTCGGTGATGTCGATCATCGCCTGTCCGGCCCGCACCGGGTCGCCGGCCTGCTTGCCGCTGCCGCTCGCGGTCGCCTTCAGGCGCGCCCCGGCGGTCTCCGCATAGTCGGCGATCCTGGTCTCGGTCTGATGCAGCGACCGTCCGGCCCAGTCGGTGCGGAACGGCCCCGGCTCGACGCAGGTGACCTTGATGCCGAGCGGCGCGCCCTCGGCGGCCAGCGCGTCGGACCAGCCTTCGACCGCGTGCTTGCTGGCGGCGTAGTAGCCCGAGCCCGGAAACCCGACCAGGCCAGCCACCGAGGTGATGTTGATGATGCGGCCGGCGCGCTGCGCGCGCATGACCGGCAGTACCGCGCGGGTCAGGGCGAACAGGCCGAACACGTTGGCGTCGAACTGGGCGCGGATGTCGCGCTCGACACCCTCCTCGACCGAGGACTGGTAGCCGTAGCCGGCATTGTTCACCAGCACGTCGATTCGGCCGAACCGCTCCCGCGCCGCCGCCACCGCGCGGTCGATCTGCGCCTGGTCGGTGACGTCGAGCGCCACCGCGAGCCCGGTCTCGGGGTGGTCCTGCACCAGGCCGGCGACATGGCCCGCGTCGCGCGCGGTGACGACCGCCCGCCAGCCGCGCGCCAGCACCAGCTCGGCGAGCGCGTGGCCGAAGCCGGTCGAACAGCCGCTGATGAACCAGACAGGGGTGCCGTTGCCGCTCATGATGGATCTCCGTCGCTATCCGGAGCGCACAAGAGCCCGGGCGGGGGTGCGGTTCCCTCAGATGTCGGCGGCAGGGTCGGCGCCGTCGCGCGCCGCCACGTCGCGCAGGTAGGGCTCGACCTTGCCCTGCAGCTTCATCGTCATCGGGCTGCCGTCGCGCGCCATGGTCTTGCCGACCGCGACCCTGACCCAGCCCTCGCTGACGCAATATTCCTCGACGTTGGTCTTCTCGACCCCGTTGAAGCGGATGCCGATGCCGCGCGCGAGCAGCGCCTCGTCGAAATGCGGGCTTTTCGGGTTGATCGCCAGCCGGTCCGGCAGGCTGGCGGCCGGGGTGGCGGTCGATGCGGCGGGCAGGTCGGTCATGCGGCGTTTCCAGTCTCGGCAGGTCGGCTGGCGGCGGCATACCACAGCCCCGCCGCGACGAAGCCGACATAGTAGCCGATATCGGCGCCGCCCAGCAGCCGGGCGACCGGCCCGGTATAGAGGTCGCTGACCGAGAACAGCGCGATGGTCAGCAAGGCGGTGACGACGAAGATCGTCGCCCCCAGGGTCCAGCCCGGCGGATCGGCGCGGCGCTCGCCGGCGACCGGGCGACGGCGCACCAGGTACCAGTCCGCCAGCACGATGCCGATCCAGGGCGCGATCCAGTACAGCGTCACCACCAGGTAGTTGGCGTAGAGATCGGCATAGTGCCCGGCGCCGGCCACCGCGAGGCCGTAGCCGATGCTGGCGGTGACGATCGCCGCCAGCACGCGCGGCACCCTGATCCCGGCCGAGATCAGGCTGTAGCTGGCGGTGTTGTCGTTGAAGGAATTGCCGGTGATCGAGGACAGCGCGATCGCCGCCAGCACCACCGGCGCCAGCAGCCCGGACTGGTGGGTCAGGTTGGCGATCACCGCGGTCGGCGAGGCCTCGCCGGTCGCCGACGCGGTCAGCAGCCCGAGCAGCTGGAACGGCACCGCGGAGCCCAGCAGCCCGGCCAGCGCCAGCCAGACCACGCTGGCCGGGTTGCTGGAGGCCGGCAGATAGCGGGTGTAGTCCGACGAGTACGACGCCCAGGACAGGTTGAAGCTGGCCAGGATCGCGGTCGCCAGCACGAAGGTCGGCAGCGTCGGCCAGTGCGGCGCCACCGGCACGCCGCCGGCGCGGGTCAGCACCAGCAGCCCGATGCCGCCGAGCGCGACCAGCAGCAGGCCGCCCAGATATTTCTGCAGCGCCTGCACCACGTCGTGGCCGTAGATGCTGGCGACCATCTGCACCGCCGCCAGCACGCCGAGCGCCAGCCAGAATGGCGGCCCGAACCCGCCCAGCGCCAGCAGCGCCAGCAGTGCTGCCGCCGCCGGCACGTTGTTCACCGCGTCCCAGCCGATGCAGTAGATCCAGTTCAGGAACGCCGGCACGCGCAGGCCCTTGCGGCCGAGCGCGCGCCTGGAGGCCTCCATCTGCGGCAAGCCGGTGACCGGCCCGATCGCGGCCGCGAACGCGACCGGCAGCGCGCCGACCAGGTTGCCGACCAGGATCGCCGCCAGCCCGGACCAGAAACCCAGCCCCAGATGCACCAGCAGCACCCCGGTGACCCAGCCGCCAGGACCCAGGTTGGGGCTGAAATGGCTCCAGAACACCCTGTCCAGCGGCATCGTCTTGCGCGCCGCCGGCACCGGCTCCGACACCGCGCCGGCGCCGGACTCCTCCATCGTCAGCCCTCGTCCCGACCGTGCCATCGCCGCCTGCCCCACCCTGCCGACGGCATGGTGTGCCGACGATGCGCGTTGAACAACCGGCCGGCTGGCACGTTGTCCGGGCGCATCACCACCAGGAGTTTCAAGCATGGACAAGTTCGCTTCCGCCGTCTGGAAGGGCGGCCTGAAAGACGGCAACGGCCACATCACCACCGAGAGCGGCGTGCTCACCGACCAGCCCTACGGCTTCAACACCCGCTTCGAGGGCAAGAAGGGCACCAACCCCGAGGAGCTGGTCGCCGCCGCGCATGCCAGCTGCTTCGCGATGGCGCTGTCGCTGATGCTCGGCGAGGCCGGCTTCACCGCCGAGACCCTGCAGAGCAAGGCGGTGGTGACGCTGGAGCAGAAGGATGGCGGCTTCGCGGTCACCAAGTCGCACCTGATCCTGCATGCGGTGATCCCCGGCATCGACCAGGCGGCGTTTGACTCGATCACCGCCAAGGCGAAGGCGGGGTGCCCGATCTCCAAGCTGCTGACCGCGGAGATCACCCTGGACGCCACCCTCGGCTGAGCCCTCAGCGGCCGAGCAGCACCGCCAGATCCACCGAGTCGGCCATCGCCCGATAGCCTGCATCGTTCGGGTGCAAGTGATCGTGGCAGTCATCCTCGTGGCGGATGTGATCCGGCCGCTGCTGATCCCGCAGCAGCCTGTCGAAATCGATCACCCCGTCGATGGCATGGTTGCCGCGGATCCAGCCATTGACCTGCTGCCGGATCGCCTCCTTCGCCGGCGTGTAGTAGCCGGCGGTGGGGGTGCCGGCGAAGGTGTCGGCGAACGGGGTCAGCGTCGCCATCACCAGGCGCAGCCCGTGCAGGTGCGCGCGTTCGACGATCTGCGCGTAGCCGGCCTCGATCGCCGCCGCGGTCGGCTCCGGCGCGTCGGGCAGGAAGGCGCCGGGACCGGGCCAGCCAATATCGTTGATGCCCATCATCATCACCACCGTCGAGGCCCGGGGGTGGCTCAGCACCGACATGTCGAACCGGCTGAGCGCGTTGGTGCCCATGCCGTTGCTCAGCACCCGGTCGCCGGAATAGGCCTCGTTGACCACCGCGACGTCGCCATGTCCCTCGGACTGCAGCCGCTCGGCGATGCGGTCCGGCCAGCGATGGTTGGCATCGACCGTGGAGCAGAACCCGTCGGTGATCGAGTCGCCGAAGAACACCACCGCCTGCGCGGCCGGGGCGGCGTCGGTCATGATGCCGCTCAGGAACAGCCTGGACTTGGTGGTGCCGGCGGTCGGCGGCGCCGCGGCGCGGGTCTGATCGCCGGGGCCGGAAATGTAGCCGGTCTGCACCCCGTCCCAGTGCACGCTGGTGATCCCGGTCTTGTCCGGCAGGAACAGGCTGACCGAGAGCAGCGACAGCGGCGCGACCGACAGGTCCACCGGATCGCTGATCGCCGGCGCGCCGGGCGGGATCACGATCTGGTCGGCGCCGCCCCAGCGCAGCCCCCGCAGCGAGGCCGGATCGACCGCGCCGCCGGCGCCGGCCAGACCCACCGTGGCGGCGCCGATCCTGAGCGGCCGCACCCCGAACGCGTTCGATAGCACCACGCGGACCCGGCGGCCGCCGACGCTCAGGCGCGCCACCTGGCGGATGGTCTGGTTTTCCAGCGTCTCCGGCACCCCGAACGGCGCCGGCAGCTCGTCGGCCCAGCGCGGCCCCGGCGTCGCCGCCCAGCTGGTGATCCAGGGCGCCGGCCCGGCTGCGCGCGCCGAGGCGGCGGCGAGCGTGGCCGCCAGCATGGCCGCGCACAGCCCGACGGCGATGGTCCTGCTCGAACGCATGATGGCTCCCCGATCTTTCGCGAACGCCGTCTTGATCGCGACGCCGGGGTTGATTGCGGGCCCGGAACGCCGGCGTGGCAATCCTGGCGGCGGGACACGATTGCGCGATAGACGCACATTGCATGCAATGTGCGGGTCGGACATACTGCGCCACGGTGCCATGGCAACGAGCACCGAACCGGAGGATTTCGTGCCCGATACCGCGACCCTGACCGATCCCGCCGTCACGTCCGGAACCGCGACCGCCAGCCCGCTGATCCGCCTGCACCCGCAGGACAATGTCGCGGTGGCGCGGCGCAGCCTGGACGCCCAAGAGCCGGCGGACGGCGTGCGCGCCGCCACCCGCATCCCTCTCGGCCACAAGGTCGCGCTGGCGCCGATCCCGGCCGGCGCCCCGGTGCGCAAGTACGGCCAGACCATCGGCCTGGCGCTGCACGACATCGCGCCCGGCGATCACGTCCACACCCACAACACGGCGATGGACGAGATCGACCTGCGGCACGAATTCTGCGCCGACGCGGCGCCGACGGTGCTGCTGCCGGAGGCGGCGCGCGCCACCTTCCAGGGCTATCTGCGGCCGGACGGGCGGGTCGGCACCCGCAACTACGTGGCGCTGATCTCGTCGGTGAACTGCTCCGCCACCGTCTGCCGTGCCGTCGCCGACCATTTCAACCGGCTGGGCGGCCTGGACGGGTTCGCCAATGTCGATGGGGTGATCGCGCTGACCCATGGCGGCGGCTGCGCGATCAACACCGATGCCGAGGGCTACCGGTTCCTGACCCGGACCCTGGCCGGCTACGCGATCAACCCGAACGTCGCCGGGGTGGTGATGGTCGGCCTCGGCTGCGAGACCAACCAGATCCCGGCGCTGCTGGCGGCGCACGGGCTCGTCGAGGGCGAGACGCTGCGCACCATGACGATCCAGGCCTCCGGCGGCACCCGCAAGACCATCGAGGCGGCGATCGCGGCGATCTCGGACATGCTGCCGGCGATCGACGCGCTCCGGCGCACCACCCAGCCGGCCGCCCGGCTGATGCTGGCGCTGGAATGCGGCGGTTCGGACGGCTATTCCGGCATCTCCGCCAACCCGGCGCTGGGCTACGCCGCCGACCTGCTGGTGCGCCATGGCGGCACCGCGGTGCTGGCGGAGACGCCGGAGATCTACGGCGCCGAGCACCTGCTGACCCGGCGCGCGGCCACGCCTGCCGTGGCGCAGAAGCTGCTGGACCGCATCGAATGGTGGCGCGGCTATGCCAGCGCCAACAAGGCGGAGCTGAACAACAACCCCTCGCACGGCAACAAGGCCGGCGGGCTCACCACGATCCTGGAGAAGTCGCTCGGCGCGGTGGCCAAGAGCGGCTCGACCCGGCTGGAGGCGGTCTATGAATATGCCGAACCGGTCACCGCCAGCGGCTTCGTGTTCATGGACACGCCCGGCTACGACCCTATCGCCGTGACCGGCCAGATCGCCGGCGGCTGCACGATCCTGGCCTTCACCACCGGACGCGGCTCGACCACCGGCTACAAGCCGGTGCCGACCATCAAGCTCGCCACCAACACGCCGATGTACGAGCGCATGGTCGAGGACATGGACCTCGATTGCGGCGGCATCATCACCGGCACCGAGACGGTCGCCGCGGCCGGCGAGCGCATCTTCGCGCAGCTGCTGGCGGTGGCGTCGGGCGCGCGCACGCTGAGCGAGCAGTTCGGCTACGGCGACAACGAGTTCGTTCCCTGGCAGGTCGGCGCGGTGATGTGAGCGTGCCGGCAGCCGCCGCGACGGGAACGGGACGGAGGGGGCGATGCCGAGACTGAGATGGACGATGATCGTCCTGTGCTTCCTCGCCACGACGATCAACTATGTCGACCGCGCCACCATGTCGGTCGCCGCCCCCTTCATCCAGCACGATCTGCGCATCGGCCCGGCGTTGATGGGCACGCTGATGGGCGCGTTCTTCTGGACCTATGCGGCGATGCAGGTGCCGGGCGGCTGGCTGGTGGACCGACTCGGCGCGCGTCTGGTCTATGCGCTGGCGGTCGGCTGGTGGTCGGCCTTCACCGCGGCGACCGCGCTGGTGCAGGGCGCCGCCGCGATCTTCGGGCTGCGGTTCGCGCTCGGCATCGGCGAGGCCGGCTCCTACCCGACCAACGCCAAGGTGGCGTCGCTCTGGTTCCCGCAGAGCGAGCGCGGCATCGCCTCGGCGATCTTCGACAGCGGCTCGCGCACCGGCTCGGCGCTGAGCCTGCCGATCGTCGCCGCCCTGGTGGGGCTGCTCGGCTGGCGGCTGGCGTTCGTCTGCACCGGCCTGCTCGGGCTGGTCTGGGTGGTGGCCTGGCTGGCGCTGTATCGCGATCCGGACCGGCACCGCGCGGTCTCGCCCGCATCGCTCGCCGCCCTGCGCGCCGCTCAGCCGGCGGCACCCGACGGGCCGGCGGTGCCGTGGCGCGCCCTGTTCAGACACCGCACCGTCTGGGGCATGATGCTCGGCTTCTTCTGCCTCAACTTCTCCTTCTACTTCTTCACCACCTGGTTCCCGACCTACCTGATGCAGGCGCGCGGCTTCTCGCTCGCCCAGCTCGGCACCGTCGGCATGCTGCCGGCACTGGCGGCGATCCCGGCCGGGCTCTGCGGCGGGCTGGTGTCCGACGCGCTGTACCGGCGCGGCTGGAGCCTGACGGTCGCGCGCAAGAGCTGCATCGCCGGCGGGCTGCTGCTCTCCTCGGTGATCGTGCTGTCGGCGTTCGTGACCAGCACCGTCGCCGCGCTGCTGCTGTTCATGCTCTGCTACAGCAGCCTGGCGTTCGCCGGCGCCAACATCTGGGCGCTGCCGGGCGACGTGGCGCCGAGCCAGGCCCATGTCGCCTCGCTCGGCGGGATCCAGAACGGCGCCGCCAACCTGGCCGGGATCGCGATCTCGACCTTCACCGGGCTGATGCTGCAGATCACCCACGGCTCGTTCGTGGTGCCGCTCTGCGTCGCCGGCGGCTTCTGCGTGCTGGGGGCGGCGACCTACCTGTTCGTGGTCGGGCCGCTGGCGCCGCTGCCGGCCGCGCCGCGCCGCGCCTGAGCGATGCGCTCCTACGAGAAGATCGGCGCGGCGCTGCGCGAGGGCATCGGCGACGGCAGGTTGCCGCCCGGCACCGTGCTGCAGGAGGCGCCGCTGGCAGAGCTGTTCCGCGCCAGCCGCTCGCCGGTGCGCCAGGCGCTGGAGGCGCTGCTCGCCGCCGGGCTGCTGAGCCGGCATGACGGCCGCGGGCTGGTGGTCGGCGACGGCAGGGCGCCGCTGCTGCGCCAGCCGCTCGATCCGGCCGCGCTGCTCGGCCGGCCGGCCGACGATTTCCAGCGGGTCTGGGCCTGGCAGCGCCTGCATGACGAGGTCGAGCGGCTGCTGGTGCGGGCCTGCGTGCTCGGCCGGTTCAGGGTCAACGAGGCCGAACTCGCGTCGCACTACGCGATCAGCCGCACCGTGGCCCGCGACGTGCTGGTGCGGATCCAGCTGTCCGGCATCCTCGACAAGACCGAGCGCGCGCACTGGGTGACGGTGCCGCTCGACGAGGCGCGCGTGCGCCATCTCTACGCGCTGCGGGTGCTGCTGGAGGGGGCGGCGCTGGCGGAGGCGGCGCCGTCGATCCCGGCGGCGGTGCTGGCCGAGATGCGCGGCCGGCTGCGCGACACCGCCGCCGCCTATCCGCGGGTCGGCGCCGAGGCGCTCGACCGGCTGGAGCACGATCTGCACGTGGTCTGCCTGCGCCATGCCGCCAACCGCGAGCTGCTCGAGGCGCTGCGGCGCACCCGCTGCATCATCGTCTCCAGCAAGCACCTGCTGGGCAGCAGCGTGGCGCTGCCGCCCGACGACCCGTTCCTTGCCGAGCACGCCACGGTGCTAGCGGCGCTGGCCGACGGCGATGCCAGCGCCGCCGTCGCCGCCCTGGTCGATCACCTGAACGCCGCCTGCGAGAAGGTGCTGCGGCGGCTCGACGCGTTTAGGCGCGCCGGCCGCATGCCGGCGGTCTCGTTCCTCGCCACCCGCCCGTCCCCCGTCCCGACCGACCACCAGGAGACCTGATGTCATGAGCCGGCCAGCCCGCTACCGGGGCGTGTTCCCCGTCGTTCCCACCATCTTCGACGCCGCCGGCGCGCTCGACCTGCCGGGGCAGAAGCGCTGCGTCGACTTCATGATCGATGCGGGCTCGACCGGCCTGTGCATCCTGGCGAACTTCTCCGAGCAGTTCGTGCTGTCGGACGAGGAGCGCGGCGTGCTGACGCGGGCGATCCTCGAGCATGTCGCCGGCCGGGTGCCGGTGATCGTCACCACCACGCATTTCTCGCAGGCATTGTGCGCCGAACGGTCGCGCGAGGCGCAGGCGATGGGGGCGGCGATGGTGATGGTGATGCCGCCCTACCACGGCGCCACCATACGGGTGCCGGAACGCGGCATCGCCGGGTTCTTCCAGGCGGTCTCCGACGCGATCGACATCCCGATCATGATCCAGGACGCGCCGGTGTCCGGCACCGCGCTGCCGGCGCCGTTCCTGGCACGGATGGCGCGCGAGATCGAGCAGGTCAGCTACTTCAAGATCGAGGTGCCGATGGCGGCCGCGAAGCTGCGCGAGCTGATCGAATGCGGCGGCGAGGCGATCGAGGGCCCCTGGGACGGCGAGGAGGCGATCACCCTGATGGCCGACCTCGATGCCGGCGCCACCGGGGCGATGACCGGCGGCGCGTTCCCCGACGGCATCCGCAGCATCGTCGACGCCCATGCGCGCGGCGACCGGCTGGCGGCAGCCCAGGCCTACGAGCGCTGGCTGCCGCTGATCAACTACGAGAACCGGCAATGCGGCCTGCTGGCCGCCAAGGCGCTGATGCTGGCCGGCGGCGTGATCGGCAGCGACGCGCCGCGCGCGCCGCTGGCGCCGCTGCACCCGGCGACCCGCGCCGGCCTGCTGGAGATCGCCGAGCGGCTGGATCCGCTGGTGCTGCGCTGGGGGCGCTAGCCGGCCCTTCCCTGCGTTGCGGCATTCCGCTTTGCCGCCACACGGGATATACGCGCCCCAACCATGCCGCAGACAGCCACGAGGACGACCCCATGAGCGACGACTTCAAGGTCCGGGACATCAGCCTCGCCGGCTGGGGCCGCAAGGAGATTTCCATCGCCGAGGGCGAGATGCCCGGCCTGATGGCGCTGCGCGAGGAGTTCGGCGCCAGCCAGCCGCTGAAGGGCGCCAGGATCGCCGGCTGCCTGCACATGACCATCCAGACCGCGGTGCTGATCGAGACGCTGACCGCGCTCGGCGCCACCGTGCGCTGGTCGTCCTGCAACATCTTCTCGACCCAGGACCAGGCCGCCGCCGCGATCGCCGCCGCCGGCATCCCGGTGTTCGCCTGGAAGGGGCTGAGCGAGGAGGAGTTCTGGTGGTGCATCGAGCAGACGGTGCGCGGGCCCGACGGCTGGACGCCGAACATGATCCTCGACGATGGCGGCGACCTGACGGTGCTGATGCACGACAAGTATCCCGCGATGCTCGACGACGTGCGCGGCATCTCCGAGGAGACCACCACAGGCGTGCACCGGCTGTGGGAGATGGCCCGAAAGGGCACGCTGAAGGTGCCGGCGATCAACGTCAATGACAGCGTGACCAAGTCGAAGTTCGACAATCTCTATGGCTGCCGCGAGAGCTTGGTCGATGCGATCCGACGCGGCACCGACGTGATGATGGCCGGCAAGGTCGCGGTGGTCGCGGGCTACGGCGATGTCGGCAAGGGCTCGGCGGCGTCGCTGAAGAATGCCGGCTGCCGCGTGCTGGTGACCGAGGCCGACCCGATCTGCGCGCTGCAGGCGGCGATGGAGGGCTACGAGGTCGTCACCATGGACAACGCGGCCAGGCGCGGCGACATCTTCGTCACCGCGACCGGCAACATCGACGTGATCACCATCGATCACATGCGCGAGATGAAGCACCGCGCCATCGTCTGCAACATCGGCCACTTCGATTCCGAGATCCAGATCGAGGCGCTGCGCAACTATGTCTGGGACAACGTCAAGCCGCAGGTCGACGAGGTGGAGTTCCCGGACGGCAAGCGCCTGATCCTGCTGTCCGAGGGCAGGCTGGTGAACCTGGGCAATGCGACCGGCCACCCGTCGTTCGTGATGTCGGCCTCGTTCACCAACCAGACCCTGGCGCAGATCGAACTCTGGACCGCGCCCGCGGGCAAGTACGAGCGCAAGGTCTACACCCTGCCGAAGGCGCTCGACGAGAAGGTCGCCGCCCTGCACCTGGCCAAGGTCGGCGCCGAACTGACCCGTCTGTCGGACAAGCAGGCCGCCTATATCGGCCTGGAGTCGCAGAACGGTCCGTTCAAGCACGACCTCTATCGCTACTAGCGCCCCGGCCCGCGCACCGGCCGGGCGCGCGGCGCCGGCGCGATGAACGCGTTCGGCCTGTTCGCGATCCTGCTGACCCTGTCGGCGGTGTTCGGGGTGCTGAACGACCGCGTGCTGAAGCTGCCGAACACCATCGGCGTGCTGGTGATCGCGCTGCTGGCCTCGCTGGCGCTGATCGCGGTCGACCGCTTCGTGCCCGGGGTCGATCTGCACGCCGTGTCGCGCTCGGTGCTGGGCAGCATCGACCTGCCGCAGACCCTGCTCGGCGGCGTGCTGTCGTTCCTGCTGTTCGCCGGCGCGCTGCAGGTCGATCTCGGCCACCTGCTCGGGCGCTGGGCCTCGGTGCTGGCCCTGGCGCTGCTCGGCACCGTGATCGCGGTCGGCCTGCTGGGCGTGGCGATGTGGCTGGCGTTCCCGCTGATCGACCAGGCGGTGCCGCTGATCTGGTGCATGGTGCTGGGTGCGATCCTGGCGCCGACCGATCCGGTCTCGGTGGTCGGCATGCTCAAGCGGATCGGCCTGCCGGCGCCGCTCCAGGCGCTGTTCGCCGGCGAGAGCCTGTTCAATGACGGCGTCGGGGTGGTGCTGTTCGGGGTGACGCTGGGCGTGGCGTCGGGCGACGGTTCGCTGCTCGGCACC
>CAZZZA010000043.1:0-20644 GCA_964658455.1 uncultured Lichenihabitans sp. | reverse complement strand
TCGACCAGGCGCTCAAGGCGCTCAAGAAGAAGATGCAGCGCGAAGGCATCTTCCGTGAAATGAAGCTGCGCCGCCATTACGAGAAGCCGTCCGAGCGCCGTGCCCGCGAGGCCGCCGAGGCCGTCCGCCGCGCACGCAAGATGGAGCGCAAGCGCCTGGAGCGCGAGGGCTTCTAAGCCACCCGGCCGCCGATCGTCGATGCCAAAGCCGCCGCCAGGATCCTGGCGGCGGCTTTTTTCGTGCTGCGGAATTTGATGCCGCCGACCCGGGCGGACGCCGCCGGACCGGTCTAGGCCGCGTCCAGCTTGTCCAGCTCGCGCAGCACCGCATCGCCCATGGTGCTGGTGCCGACCCTGGCCTTGCCCTCGCTCATGATGTCGGCGGTGCGCAGGCCGCTGGCGAGCACGTTGACGCAGGCGCGTTCGATCAGCGCCGCCTCCGCCTCCAGACCGAACGAGATCCGCAGCAGCATCGCCAGGCTGGCGATCTGCGCCAGCGGATTGGCCTGGCCGGTGCCGGCGATGTCCGGCGCGCTGCCATGGATCGGCTCGTAGAGCGCCGGACGGCGCCGCTGCGCATCCTCGGTGCCCAGCGTCGCGGATGGCAGCATGCCGAGGCTGCCGGTCAGCATCGAGGCCAGGTCGGACAGCAGGTCGCCGAACAGGTTGCCGGTGACGATCACGTCGAACTGGCGCGGGTTGCGCACCAGCTGCATGGCGCAGTTGTCGGCCAGCATGTGGCTCAGGGCGACATCCGGGTAGGCGGTCTGGCCGAGCCTGCTCACCACCTGGCGCCAGAGCAGGCCGCTCTCCATCACGTTGCTCTTCTCTACCGAGCAGAGCCGGCCGCCGCGCTGGCGCGCTAGCTCGAACGCCACCCTGGCCACGCGCTCGATCTCGAACGTGGTGTAGATCTCGGTGTTGACGCCGCGCTGGCCGCCGTCCGGCAGCGTCTCGATGCCGCGCGGGGTGCCGAAATAGATGCCGCCGACGGTCTCGCGCACGATCATGATGTCGAGCCCGCGCACCACGTCGGGTTTCAGGGTGCTGGCATCGACCAGCGGGTCCAGCACGATCGCCGGCCGCAGGTTGGCAAACAGGCCGAGTTCCTGGCGCAGCCGCAGGATCGCGATCTCCGGCCGGTTCTCGAACGGCTCGTCGACCCATTTCGGGCCGCCGACGGCGCCGAACAGCACCGCATTCGCCGCCCTCGCCTGCGCGATCACCTCGTCGCGGATCGGCACGCCATGCGCGTCGATCGAGGCGCCGCCGACCAGTGCCTCGCTGATGTCGAAGCCGATCGAGCGCTTGCGTCCGAGCCAACCGACCACCCGGCCGGCCTCGCGCATCACTTCCGGGCCGATCCCGTCACCCGGCAGGACCAGCAGTTTCCGCATAGAAGCCATCAGGCGCGCCTCTTCGTCGTCACGCGACGACGATGGACGGCATCCATGGCGAATTGGTGGCCCGATTCTGTTCGAATTGTTCGATCGCGGGCGCGTGCTGCAGGGTCTGGCCGATATCGTCGAGTCCCTCGAGCAGCAGCCGCCGGCGCATCGCGTCGACCTCGAACGGGATCTCCTCGCCGTCCGGCCGCACCACAAGCTGGCGCACCAGATCGACGGTCAGCCGGCTGTTCGGGCCACTCTCCGCATCGCGCATCAGCTGGTCGCAGATCTCGCGCGGCAGCCGCACCGGCAGGATGCCGTTCTTAAGGCAGTTGTTGTGGAAGATGTCGGCGAAGGACGGCGCGATCACGCAGCGTATGCCGAAATCCAGCAGCGCCCAGGGCGCATGCTCGCGCGACGAGCCGCAGCCGAAATTCTCGTAGGTGATCAGGATCTCCGCCTGCCGGAACGGCGCGCGGTTGAGCACGAAATCCGGCTTCTCCGACCCGTCGAGATTGTAGCGCATCGGGTCGAACGCGCTCTTGCCGAGGCCGGTGCGCTCGATGGTCTTGAGGAAGCGCGACGGCACGATCTTGTCGGTGTCGATATTGGCGACCGGCAGCGGGGCGGCGATTCCGGTCAGGACGGTGAAGGCCTGCATCACACCAGCTCCCGCACATCGGTCAGGCGGCCGGTCACCGCGGCGGCGGCGGCCATCGCCGGCGAAAGCAGGTGGGTGCGGCCGCCGGGGCCCTGCCGGCCCTCGAAATTGCGGTTCGAGGTCGAGGCGCAGCGCTGTCCCGGCGAGAGCCGGTCGGGATTCATGCCCAGGCACATCGAGCAGCCGGCCTCGCGCCACTCGAACCCGGCCTCCAGGAAGATCCGGTCCAGCCCTTCCTGTTCCGCCTGCGCCTTGACCATGCCCGAGCCCGGCACCGCCATCGCCCTGACCCCTGGCGCCACCCGGCGACCGGCCAGCACCTGGGCGGCGGCGCGCATGTCCTCGATCCGGCCGTTGGTGCAGGAGCCGATGAACACGGCGTCGATCGCGACGTCGGTGATCTTCTGGCCGGCAGTCAGGCCCATATAGTCCAGCATGCGCTGCATCTGCTCGCGGCGCGCCTCGTCCGCCGCCTGCGCCGGGTCCGGCACCGTGTCGGAGATCGCCATCACGTCCTCCGGGCTGGTGCCCCACGTCACCAGCGGCGCGATCGTGGCGGCGTCCAGCACGATCTTCTTGTCGAACACCGCGTCCGGATCGGAGGCCAGGGTGCGCCAGTAGGCCACGGCCTCGTCGAACGCGGCGCCGCTGGGGGCGAAGCGGCGGCCCTTGACGTAGGCGAAGGTGGTCTCGTCCGGCGCCACCAGACCGGCCCTGGCGCCGGCCTCGATCGACATGTTGCAGATCGTCATGCGCCCGGCCATGTCGAGGCCGCGGATCGCCGAGCCGGCGAACTCGATCACATGGCCGGTGCCGCCGGCGGTGCCGATCTTGCCGATGATCGCCAGCATCACGTCCTTGGCGGTGACGCCCGGCGCCAGCGTGCCCTCGACCAGGATCTTCATGTTCTTGGCCGGCTTCTGCAGCAGCGTCTGCGTGGCCAGCACGTGCTCGACCTCCGAGGTGCCGATGCCGAACGCCAGCGCGCCGAGCGCGCCGTGCGTCGAGGTGTGGCTGTCGCCGCAGACGATGGTCATGCCGGGCAGCGACAGGCCCTGCTCCGGGCCGACCACGTGCACGATGCCCTGCTCGCGCGAGCGCAGCGGGAAATACGGCACCCCGAACGCCGCGACGTTGCGCTCCAGCGTCTCGATCTGCAGCCGACTCTGCGGCTCCTCGATCGGCAGGCTGCGGTCGCTGGTGGGCACGTTATGGTCCACCACCGCGATCGTCGCGTCGGGCCGGCGCACGCCGCGTCCGCTCAGCCGCAGCCCCTCGAAGGCCTGCGGGCTGGTGACCTCATGCACCATGTGGCGGTCGATATAGAGGATCGCCGTCCCGTCCTCGAACCGGTCCACGACATGGGCGGCCCAGATTTTGTCGAACAGGGTCGGCATCTTGCATCCTCCTTGATGGCGGGGACCGCACGGTCCCCTCGCCGCGACGATCGGTGCGTGGCGGCGGTCAGCCCGCGGCCGGGGCGACGATCTCGCGGGCCTTCTCGGCGATCCGGGCGGACTTGCCGCGACGGCCGCGCAGGTAATAGAGCTTCGCCCGGCGCACGTCGCCGCGACGCACCACATGGATCTCCGAGATGGTCGGCGCATAGAGCGGGAACACGCGCTCGACGCCCTCGCCGTAGCTGATCTTGCGCACAGTGAAGTTGCTGCCGAGGCCCTTGTTGGACCGCGCGATCACCACGCCCTCATAGGCCTGCACGCGGGTGCGCTCGCCCTCGACCACCTTCACCGACACCCGGACCGTGTCGCCCGGCGCGAATTTCGGCACCGCGCGCGCCTCGGTGAGGCGCGCGATCTGCTCCGCCTCGTACTTCTGGATGATGTTCATGCTCGAAGACCTTCTGATGATTGTTTAAGTATGGCGGCCGGACGGTGCCGGCAAGCCGTTGCAATCGGTGCCATGGGTTGCCCAGAGATCGGGCCGCCGCATCCGGGTGGCGTCCTCGGACTGGCGCGCCCGCCAGGCGGCGATGGCGGCATGGTGTCCGGACAGCAGCACCGGCGGCACGGCGCGGCCCTGCCATTCCATGGGCTTGGTATAGAGCGGGTATTCCAGCAGCCCGTTCGAGAAGCTCTCCTCGACCGCGCTGGCCTCGGAGCCCATCACGCCGGGCAGCAGCCTGACGCAGGCATCGAGCAGCACCAGCGCCGCCGGCTCGCCGCCGGACAGCACGTAGTCGCCGATGCTGAACTGCTCGATGGGCCGCGCCTCTAGCACCCGCTCGTCCACCCCCTCGTAGCGGCCGCAGAGCAGCGCGATCCCCGGCCCGGCGGCGAAGCGTCGGATGTCGACCTGCCGCAGCGGCCGCCCGCGCGGCGTGAGGTAGACCAGCGGCAGCGCACGCTCCGCCAGCGCGGCGTCGATCGCGCGGTCCACTACGTCGGGCCGCATCACCATGCCGGCGCCACCACCGAACGGGGTGTCGTCGACCGCGCGATGCCGGCCCAGACCGTGCGCCCGCAGATCATGCGCGGCGAGCGACCACAGACCGTCCTGTAGCGCCCGCCCGGCCAGGGACTGTCCGAGCGGCCCCGGGAACATCTCCGGGAACAGGGTCATCACCGAGGCATGCCAGCTCATGCCGCGGATTCCCCGGCGGCATCGCTGATCTCGATCTCGTCCGGCACCACCACCACCAGCCGGCGGCCGGCCAGCGAGATCTCCGGCACGCAGGCGCGGGTGAACGGCAGGATCAGGCCGCCGGACAGCTCCAGGCTCGGCCCGGCGCCGTAATTATGCACCGCCAGCACGGTCCCGGCATCCCGCTCGCCGTCCGGATGCACCCGCTCCACCGCCTTCATGCCGATCAGGTCGGCGAGGTAGAACTCGTCGGGCTCGGGCTCGGGCAGCCGCGCACGCGCGACATAGAGCTTGCGGTTGACCAGCCTGGCCGCCGCGTCGCGGTCCTGCACGGCATGACCCGCTTCGTCGGTCAGGCGGGCGATGCCCTCGCCCTGCCAGCTCAGCGTCCAGCTGCCGCCGTGATCGTCGCTCAGCGCCCCGTAGGCGGCCAGGTCCTGCGGCACCGTGGCGTAGCTGTGCACGCGCACCAGCCCGCGCACGCCGTGCGGCCGTCCGACAACCCCCATCAGGATGCGCTGCTGGTCCATCGCCGCCTAGTGAATCAGCCGGCCGAGGCGGCGGCGTTGGCGGCGGCGCGCTCCTGCGCCTTCTTCTTTGGCGCCGACTGCTTCGGCTGCTCGCGATAGGCCGGCATCGGCGTCAGCCCAGCATGGCCGAGGAAGCGGGCGACGCGGTCGGTCGGCAGCGCGCCCTGGCTCATCCAGTGCAGGATGCGCTCGCCGGCCAGATGCACGCGGTCGTCATGCTCGGCGGGCAGCATCGGGTTGTAGCTGCCGACCTTTTCGATGAACCGGCCGTCGCGCGGGCTGCGGCTGTCGGCGACCACGATGTGGTAATAAGGACGCTTCTTGGCGCCGGCGCGGGCCAGACGGATCTTGAGGCTCATACTCTAAACTCCACTACAACTATCTGTATTTCAAACAAACTGCCACGGACACGCGCCCCTAGTGGGGCCGGCCGGGCGGCATTCCCTTCGGCATCAGGGCCGACATGCCATGTCGCATCAGGCCCTTGGCGCCGAGCTTGTTGATCCGCTTCATCATCGTCGACATGTCGTCGAATTGCTTCAGGAGCTTGTTGATCTCCTGGACCGAAGACCCTGATCCTGCGGCAATTCTCTTCTTGCGCGACGCCTTGATGATGTCCGGGGTGCGGCGCTCCGCCTTGGTCATCGACGAGATGATCGCGGTGTGCCGCTTCAGGATCGAGGTATCGAGATCCTTGCCGGCCAGCTGCTCCTTCATCTTGCCCATGCCCGGCAGCATGTCGAGGATGCCGCCGATCGATCCCAGCTTCGAGATTTGCTTGATCTGCGCCGCGTAGTCGTCGAGATCGAACTTGCCGCGCATCATCTTCAGCGCGAGCTTCTCGGTCTCCTCCTGGTCCAGCGTCTCCGACGCCTTCTCCACCAGGCCGGCCAGGTCGCCGAGGCCGAGGATGCGGCCGGCGACCCGCTCGGGGTGGAATTCCTCCAGCGCCTCGAGCTTCTCGCCGGAGCCGGTCAGCTTGATCGGCGCGCCGGTGATGTGGCGCATTGACAGGGCGGCGCCGCCACGCGCGTCGCCGTCCATCCGGGTCATGACGATCCCGGTCACGCCCACCGCCTCGTTGAAGTGCCGCGCAGTGTTGACCGCGTCCTGCCCGGTCATGGCGTCCACCACCAGCAGCGTCTCGGCCGGGTTGGTGGCGGCGCGTATCTCGCGCACCTCCTGCATCAGCGCCTCGTCGATCGACAGGCGGCCGGCGGTATCGAGGATGACGACGTCGAAGCCCTCGCGACGCCCGGTGTCCATGGCCCGGATCGCGATCTGCACCGGGGTCTGGCCGGCGACGATCGGCAGGCTGGCCACCCGCGCACGCTCCGCCAGCAGCTGCAGCTGCAGCTGCGCCGCCGGACGCTGCGTGTCCAGACTCGCCAGCAGCACCCGGCGGCGTTCGCGCGTCTGCAGGCGCAACGCGATCTTGCCGGAGGTGGTGGTCTTGCCCGAGCCCTGCAGCCCGACCATCAGGATCGGGACCGGCGCCGCGGCATTGAGGTTCAGCGGCACCGCGCCGGCGCCGCCCAGCGCGTCGATCAGCGCGTCGTTGACGATCTTGGCGACCGCCTGGCCGGGCGAGATGCTGTCGAGAACCTCGGCGCCGACCGCGCGTTCGCGCACCCTGGTGGTGAAGTCCTTGACCACCGGCAGCGCCACGTCGGCGTCGAGCATCGCCAGGCGCACCTCGCGCATCGCCTCGAGCACGTCGGCTTCCGACAGCGCGCCGCGGGTGCGAAGCTTGTCGAATACGCCGGTAAGCTTGCCTGACAGGGCGTCGAACAAGAACGGACCACTCCAAACGAACAGGCGCCGCTGCGCGAGCCTTCGCGGAGCGACGTGTCTGAACGGCGCGGTCCCTAGACCCTGACCCCGTCGCTGTCAATCGCGTGGGCGCTGCCGGAGCCCGGCGCATGGCGGCCGAGGGTGGCGCCGTGGCGCGATCGGCGGCATGATACGGGCACAGAAGTCGGTCCGGCGTGACGCCGGTTCCGGCCCATCGCACTGTCGATCCATCCAGCGGGCAGCGCCGGCGGACGGGAAAGGACCCTCATGGCATACAAGGTGAACTACAATTTCCAGAAGGCCGAGCGCGACCGCGCCAAGGCCGCCAAGAAGGAGGCCAAGGCGCGCGAGAAGCAGATGGCCCGCGCCGGCGGCACCGCCGAAGCCGGCGACCCGGCGCCGCATGGCGAGGACGCCCCGCAGACCGCGCCGCTGGAATCGGCGCAGGACTGATCTGCGCGGCCTTCGCGTGCGCTGACATGGCAGCGAAGCGGCGATGGTGACCGCGACGACCGCCGACCCCTTCGCGCGGCTCGGCGCCACCATCGCCACCATGGCCAATCTCGGCCCGGGCTGGCGGCTCGAACGCACCGTCCACGGTCTGCCGCCGCTGGTGATCGCCGAACTCCGGCAGTACGACGACCAGGACCGGCCGGTCGGCGAGCCGGCCTACTGGCTGCTGGACCAGGATGGCCGCCTGGTCGGCAACACCCTCGAGGCGCTGAGCGCGCCGCTGGCCGCGCGCGTCGTCGACGCGCTGCTGTGGCTGATCGCCGGCCGCGACGATGATCCCGGCGGCGCGCTGACCGATCTCGCCACCGCGCTGCGCGGCCTGGACCGCCCATTCCGTCTGGCGCTGATGGCGCATCTGTTCGCCGACGCCGCCTGCGGTCCGCTCGATGCGTTCGGACTAGGTGCCGACGATGCGGGGCGGCTGACGATTCTCGATACGGACGGCGCCGCCTCGCTGACCATCGATGGCGGGCTGGAATTTCCGCTCTCCGCGGGCGGCCGTGTCACCGGCTTCCTGCCGGGCTGGCGCGCGGTGGCGGTCGTCACCTGCTTCGCGCCGTTGCTGATGGTCGAGCTGCTGCACAAGCAGGGCACGCGGGCGACCTGGGTGCTCGACGGCTGGCTGCGCCGCGTCGATGACGAGAATTTCAGCGATCCCGGCACCATCGCCGTGCTGCGCAGGATCGCGCCGGCAATGATCCGCCGGCACTGGCGCCAGCTGGTGGCGCTCCAGGATTGCCGGCCGGACCACCGGCCACTGCCGATGCTGCGCCTGAACCAGGGCGCGCTGCACCGCCTGTTCCATCGCGTCCGCGACCTGGTGGTGCCGCATACCGAGGATCTGACGCTGCGCGGCCTCGACCAGCCGCTGGTGCTGCCGCCCGCCCCAGGGCGGCCGGCACCGCTGGTCCTGCCCGAGGCGCAGGTGCGGCGCACGGTGCGGCACCGTCCCTACGACGCCGGCCTGCAGGCGATCCGGAGCGGCGCGCTGACCTGGCCGAGCCCGGTCGATGGCAGCGACGCAGCACTCGAGGCGGTGTTCGTGCCGCAGGAACAAACCGTCATCTACCAGTTCGCCGACCGCAACGGGCTGCGGTTCCTGATCGCCACCGGCGAGCGGGACTGCCAGGTGATCGGGCTGTATCTGCCGCTCGACCATCGCTTCGTCGGCGACGCCGAGCCGCCGAACTGGTGGTTCAGGGGGCACATACCGGCCGATTTCTGGGCGATGCTGTACGAGCATTGCGTCTGCCACGCCGAGACGATCCACGGCCGGCGGCGGGCCGGCGCCATCGAGATCGTCAACGTGTTCATGGCGCTGCCGCTGCTGCATATCGGCCATTACGTCTGGAACGATCTCACCGGACAGGCCGCGCTGCTGCGCGACCTGGGCGCGCGGGCACCCCGCTCGCTCATCCTGGGCGCGCCGCGCGGCCAGGCGGAGTTCTTCGGACCGCTCGAGCGCCTGTTCCCGCCGCTGGCCGGCCGGATCGACCGCTCGCTGCCCGGGGTGCCGGCGCTGGTGGACCAGGTCTATGCCGGCACGATGGTGCCTATCCGCTTCACCGGCAGCCGGATCGACCTCGCCCTGCGCGAGACGGTGGCGCACGCGGTGCGGTCTGGCGAGGCCTACGCGGCGGTGTTACGCGAGCGCGCGGAACTGGGCGCGCAGCTGGGCCCTGGCCCGGTGATCATCGCCGGCCTGCGGCTGGATGACCGCACCTTCGTCGATCCCGAGGCCTTCTATGCCGGCCTGCTGGACCATCTGGACCGCACCCGCCCCGGCGCGATCCTGGTGCTGGACGGGCGCAACGCCAAGCCAGGCGGCGCGGCCGGCGAGGTCATCGCCAGCATCAAGGACCATCTGGCCAGCCGCGCGCCGCTGGAGGCGGAACGCGACCTGGTCGAGCGGTTGCGCGCCCATGCCGCCGGACGCCGGGTCGGCATCGTCAGCACCGTCGGGCTGCCGGTCGAGGCCAGCATGGGCTGGTGCTATCAGGCGGCGCTGTGCGTCTCGCCCTGGGGCGCCGGCCTCGCCAAGTATCGCTGGCTGGCCAACCTGCCGAGCGTGATCCTGACGAGCCGGCACAACCTGCTGCACCGCGCCGATCTCGACATCTACCACGCGCCGCGCTGGATGGAGGATCCAAGCCCGCTGCTGCTGCCGGACCCGGACCGGGTGGTCGACCGTCCCGACCGGCACGGCCTGGCGCCGAACCGGGAGCCGCATGGCCGCGAGTGCTTCGAGGTCGATCCGGCGCATGTCTGGAGGCTGGTCGACACGCTGCTGCCGGACCGGGCCTGAGGCTGGCTCAGCCCGCCGCGAACGGGTTCCTGGTGCCGCGCAGCAGCAGCCGGATCGGCGTGCCCGGCATGTCGAAGGTCTCGCGCAGGCCGTTGACCAGGTAGCGCTGGTAGTCCTCCGGCAGTAGCTCCGCCCGGGTGCCGAAGATGATGAAGGTCGGCGGCCGCGCCTTGGCCTGGGTCATGTAGCGCAGCTTCAGCCGCCTGCCCTCGACCAGCGGCGGCGTGTGGCGCTCCAGCGCGCCCTCGAACCAGCGGTTGAGCGCCCCGGTCGGGATCCGCTTGTTCCAGACCTCGTGCACGGTGCGGACCGTCGGCAGCAGCTTCTGCACCCCGGCGCCGGTCAGCGCCGAGAACGACACCACCGGGATGCCGCGCATCTGCGACAGCGAGAACTCGATCCGGTCCGAGATCGCCTGCCGGGTGGCGATGCGGTCCTCGACCGCGTCCCACTTGTTCAGCGCCAGCACGCAGCCGCGCCCCTCGCGCTCGATCAGCCGGGCGATCTGCAGGTCCTGGTCGTGCACGCCGAGCGTGGCGTCGATGGTCAGCACCACGATCTCCGCCATCTTTAGCGCCTCCAGCGACGCCGAGACCGAGAGCCGTTCCAGCTCCGCCTCGATCCGCGCCTTGCGACGCAGCCCAGCGGTATCGACGATCTCGATCGGTCCGTGCGCATCGCTGAGCCGCACCGCGACCGCGTCGCGGGTCAGGCCGGGCTCCGGCCCGGTGATCATCCGCTCCTCGCCGAGCAGCCGGTTCAGCAGGGTCGACTTGCCCGCGTTCGGCCGGCCGACGATCGCCAGCCGCAACGGACCCGGCGGCCGCGGCGGCAGCACCACCTCGTCGTTCTCGTCGATCGCGTCGAACGGGAAATCGTCGAACGTCTCGGCTTCGGCCGCCGGCGGCGGCGCCTGCTCGGGCGGCAGCCGCTCGGCGATCTCGCTCATCAGGTCGGCCAGGCCCTCGCCATGCTCGGCCGACACCGCGCACGGCGTTCCCAGCCCGAGGCTGTAGGATTCGAGTGCCGCCGCCGAGCCCGCCTTGCCCTCCGCCTTGTTGGCGACCAGCAGCACCGGCCGGCCCTGTCGGCGCAGCCAGGTGGCGAAATGCTGGTCGGCGGGGGTGATGCCGGAGCGGGCATCGATGCAGAACAGCACCAGATCGGCCTCGGAGACCGCATATTCCGACGAGGCGCGCATGCGGCCGTACAGCGTGTCCGGCGCCGCCTCCTCGAGTCCGGCGGTGTCGATCAGCCGCACCCGCCGGCCGCGCAGCAGCGCCTCGGCGTCCTTGCGGTCACGGGTCACGCCGGGCGTGTCTGAGACGATCGCGGTGCGACGCCCGGACAGCCGGTTGAACAGCGTCGACTTGCCGACATTGGGCCGCCCGGCGATCACCACCACCGGCAGCAGCGCATACGGCGTGCTGTCGTCGACCGGGGGCGCCGAGCGGCTGCCGCGTTTCACTTCGTCTCACCCATAGGAGGCGAGCATGCCGTCGTCGGTGATCAGCAGCATCTTGCCGTCGGCGGCGATCGGCGGCATCGCCGCGGCGCGCGGCAGCGCGATGGTGTCGCCGGTCTCGCCGGTCAGCGCATCGACCAGGATCAGCCCCTGCTTGGGGAAATCGCTGACGCAGGCGAGCTTGCCGTTGAGCAGCAGCGGCCCGGCCCAGACGATCGGCCCCTTGCCCGGCTTCGGCTTGCGGAAGCGCGGCAGGGTGGTGACCCAGCGCACATGGCCGTTGGTCCTGTCGATGCAGGCGAGCTGCTGGTCCTGGCTGAGCATGAACAGCCAGTTGCCGATCACCACCAGGTCGTCCTTGCCGCCGACCGCGCGCTCCCAGAGCCTGCGCCCGGAGCGCAGGTCGATCGCGGTCAGCACCCGGCCGACGCTGATCACGTAGGCGGTGCCGTCGGCGATCACCGGCAGCCCGTGGATCGAGGAGAAATCGAGGATCGAGTTGCGGCCGCCGGTCGAGCCCAGCGTGTCGCTCCACAGGATGTCGCCGCTCTCGGCGCGCAGCGCCACGATGTCGCCGGAGCCGAAGCCGGCCAGCACCGTCCCGCCATAGACGCACGGCGCCGGCTGGCCGAACACGATCGTCTCCGACGCGCTCGCCTGGTAGACCCAGAGCTGCTTGCCGCTGGCGGTGTCGAGCGCGAACAGCCGCTCGTCGATGGTGCCGAAGAACATCCGGCCATCCGCCACCGTGGGCGCGGAACGGCCGGGGGTGCCGACGCCGGTCCGCCACTTGATGGCGCCGGTCGCCGCATCCAGCGCCAGCGACTCCGCGACCCCGTCCACCACATAGACCACGCCGTCGGCGAAGGTCAGGCCGCCGCCGACATTCGACGAGCGGTTCTTCTTCGGCTTGGTGTCGGTGCGCCAGAGCCTGGCGCCGTTGCCGGCATCGAACGCGCTGATCACGCCACGGGCGTCCATCGCGAACACGTGCCCGTCGGCGACCACCGGCTGCGCGGCCAGCACCAGGCGGCCGTCCTCGCCGGCGCCGAGGCTGGTGGACCAGCCGCGGTTGATGCCGCGCGTGGCCGCGTTCACCGCCTCGTGGGTCGCGACCCGGCCCGGCTGCTGCCAGTCGGTGACCACCGCTGCCGGCAGGGTGATCGGGGTGGTGTCGGTCGAATCAACGGTCAGGCCGGCGCCGGCGCTCAGCACGTCCTCGCGCCGCCCCGCCAGCACCGGCTTCTTGTCGTCGTCGAACAGGCCGCAGCCGGCGAGCGGCAGCACGCAGGCGCCAAGGCCGGCCAGCAGCAGGGTGCGGCGTTCGAGCGGCGCCCCGCGCCGGCGGTCGCCCGGCATGGCGGCCGGCAGAGGATCCGTCTTGGTCTGCGCGTCGTTCTGCATCATCCGCCGGTCTTCGATGTGTCGAGTGTGTCGAGGAGCCCGCCGGCACGGCCGCGTTCGCTGTCGGAAGCGGACGGATCCTGGCTGACGGTGGTAAGCTTGCGTCTGGCCGCGGCGACGTCGCCGGTGCGCAGGTCGATCAGGGCGTCGGTCTCGAGCGCCAGCACATGCCAGGGGCTGTCCGGCTTCATCAGTTCGCGCAGCCGCGCCTTGAGCAGGCCGGGATCGGCGTCGTCGGCGCGGTGCTGCACCCAGAGCAGGGCGGCGAGGCCGCGCAGGTCGCCATCCAGGGCGGTGTCGCGCGCGACCTGGTCCCACAGCGCCAGCGCCCCGTCATGGTCGTGCGCGCGCCAGGCCAGCGCCGCCATGCGCAGACGCGACAAGGCGGCGAAGCCGGCCGGCGCGCTGTTGGCGATGGCGGCGAATTCGCCGCGCGACCGGACCTGTTCCGGGGTCAGCGCCGCATCCGGTCCGGCGGCGGCCGGCGGGACGGTATCGGCGTCGGTCTGGGCGGCGAAATAGCCGGCGGCGAACGAGGCCGCACGCGCCTCGCGACGCGCGGCCAGCCACTGCCAGCCGCCGACCGCGATGCCGACCAGCAGCAGCAGCGCGACCGCGGCCACGAGCAGTCTCTTGTTGCGTGCCGCGTTGCGCTCGGCGCGCAGGTCGCCGTCGATCTCGCTGAAGATGTCCTCGACCACGTCCTGCTGGTTTCCCTCGGTTTCGCCGGGCGCCCGGCCCGCGGCGCGGACCATAGCGGCGGCGCCAATTCCGGGCAAACACGCTGCATTGAGGGTTTGTTTACCGGCGGGCGGGCATGCTGGGCGCCATGCTCCGCCGCCGCCCGCTCCCGCTGCCGCTGCTCTGCCTGTGTCTTGGCCTTTCCGGCTGCGTCATGCCGACCGTGCTGCCGCTCGCCGCCGGGCTCGGCGCGGACGTCGCGGTCATGCACCGCACGCTGCCGGACACGCTCTATTCCGCCATCACCGGCAAGGACTGCTCCCTGGTCCGGGTCGATCGCGGCGAGCGCTACTGCAGGCCGGTGGACCCGCCGGTGCCGCCACCACCGTACTGCACCCGGACGCTGGGCCAGGTGACCTGCTGGCTGGCGCCAGAGGCGACGCCCGGCATCCCGGTCGAGGTGGCGCAGGGCCCCCGCGCGCTGACGCCGGAACAGAACCGGCTCCGGCTGGCGCGGTGGCCGGAGGCATTCCAGTAGCCGGGCGCCCTCACTGCCGGGGCGGCCCCTTCTTCAGCGCCGCGCCGAGTGCTGCGAAATTGGCCGCGATCCGCTGCTGCACGCCGGTGCTGACCTGCTGGATGCGGTCGATGCGCTGTCTGGCCTGGTCGCTGATCGCGGTCTGCTCCGCGGTCGCGGTCCGCGACACGCACGCATTGTAGGTCCGGGCGGCAGCGTCGTAGGCGGTCACCGCGTCGATGCTGGCATTGTAGCGGGCGATGGTCGTGGTCTCGACGACCGGCGGCTGCGGCTCGCGTCCGCACCCGGCCGGGCTCCAGCCGCCCGGCGCCGCGGCGGCGGCCGGTGCGTGCCGCGCCTGCCTGGCGGCGGCAGCCGGTGCCGCATGATGCGGCGTCGCGGTTGCCGCCAGGGCCGGCGCCGCCAGCCCGCCCAGCGCGCACAACAGCAGCCGGGGCTTCCAGGATCGGCGGCATCGAGCCATGTGCAGGGTGACCTTCGGGCTGTTCGCGTCGCCTCTATCCCGGCCAGCCCGTTGATCGTCAAGCATTGTCCAGGAGCCGGAGCATGATCGACCAGCGTGGCGGCGAGACGGTGAAGGTCCGGCTCGGCACCCTGACCAGCGAGGAGGCGCGCGACCGGCTCGGTCGCGGCGCGGTGGTGCTGCTGCCGCTGGGAAGCCACGAGGACCAGGGGCCGCACGCGCCGATGGGCGACTATCTCAGCGCCGAACTGCTGTCCGAGCGGATCGCTATGGCGGCGATCGCGCGCGGGCACGACACGCTGGTCGCCCCGGTGCTGCCGTTCGGCGGCAGGGATTTCTTCGGCAGCGTCGCCGGCGGCATCGCGCTGTCGCAGCAGACGCTGCGGCTGGTCCTGCGCGACATGCTCGAGGCTCTGCTGCGCCACGGCGTGACCAGGCTGATCGTGGTCAACGGCCATGGCGGCAACGCGCAGGCAATCCATGACGAGACCCAGGCGGTCTGGCTGCGCGACGGGGTGCTGATCCCCTGCTTCTACCTGTGGCGAATCGCCGGCGCCCTGCTGCCCGGCCTGATTGGCGCCGACCGCGCGCAACGCTCCGCCGGGCATGGCGCCGACCCGCTCTGCAGCGTGACCATGCACCTGCTGCCGTCGCTGATGCGGCCGGATCTGCTGCGGCCGGCGGACGCGCGGAGCCGGGTCGTGGACGGCCTGCCGATCACCGGCTTCGGGACCGCGAGCCTGGACGGGATCGAGATCGGGGTGCCGGTCGAACTCGGCGACGATGCGGTCACCGGCGATGCCAGCCTGTGCTCGGCGGAGACCGGCGCGATCCTGACCGAACGGCTGGTCGTGGCCGGGACGGCACTAATCGCGCAGCGGGTGGCGGCGACCGCGCGACCCGGATGACGCGGATCCGGGGGCGCTACCAGGCGAACCTGGCCAGCGCGCCACGCGGCGGGCCGATCACGGCACCGTCGCGCATGACGATCGCGCCGCGCAGGATCGTGGCCACCGGCCAGCCGGTCACGCGCATGCCGTCGAACGGGGTCCAGCCGCACGGGGTGGCGATCGAGTCGTTGCTGATGGTCCGCCTGGCCTTCATGTCGACCAGCGTGAAATCGGCATCGAAGCCGGCGGCGATCCGCCCCTTGGCCGCCATGTTGTAGATCCGCGCCGGGCCCGCCGCCATCAGGTCGGTCAGCCGCGACAGCGACAGCCTTCCGGCATTCACATGGTCGAGCATCACCGGGACGATGGTCTGCACGCCGGTGAGCCCGGCCGGGCAGTCCGGCCAGTCGCGCTGCTTGGCCGCCATCGGGTGCGGCGCGTGATCGGACGAGACGGTGTCCACGGTGCCGTCGCGCAGCGCCGCCCAGCTGGCCTCGTAGTGCCGCCGGTCGCGGATCGGCGGGTTCATCACCGCGAGCCCGCCCAGCCGCTCGTAGCAGTCCGGGGCGATCTGGGTCAGATGGTTGACCAGCACCTCGACGGTGGCGATGTCGCGAAAATCCTTGAGGTAGTCGAGTTCCTCCGCGGTCGAGACGTGCAGGATGTGCGCCGGCCGGCCGGTGCGGCGCGCCAGCGCCATGATGCGGCGCGTACCCAGCGCCGCGCATTCCTCGTCGCGCCAGAGCCGGTGCGTGTCGTAGGGCATGCCGCTGTGGAACATCGGCCGGCGCGCCTGCAGCCGGTATTCGTCCTCGCTATGGAAGGCGATGCGGCGGCGGCCGTGGCGCATCACCGCCTCGATGCCGGGATCGTCCTCGATCATCAGGTCGCCGGTCGAGCTGCCGGCGAACAGCTTGACCGCGCAGACGCCGTCCATCGTCTCCAGCGTGCCCAGCTGCGTCGTGTTGGCGCGGGTGGCGCCGACATAGAACGCGAAATCGGTGTAGCTCTCGCGCCCGGCATACTGGGCCTTCCAGCCCAGCCGGTCGGCGTCGGTGACCGGCGGGCTGGTGTTGGGCATGTCGAACACGGTGGCGATGCCGCCCAGCAGCGCCGCCCGGGTGCCGGTGGGAATGCTCTCGATCGCGGCATCGCCGGGGTCGCGCAGATGCACATGCGCGTCGATCAGTCCGGGCAGCACGTGCAGGCCGGTGGCGTCGAGGCTCTCCGCCGCCTCCTGCCGCGAGTCGACGCCGAGTGCGGCGATCCTGCCGTCGCGCACGCCGATATCGGTCGCCGCCTCGCCCCAGGGCAGCACGCAGGTGCCGTTGCGGATGATCAGATCGTAGCGCATGCCTGTCCTTCACCGTCGCGTCGGTCGGGATTCTATCAGCAATGCGCCGGGGTTGCGCGCCTCGCCGCCAGGGTGGTGAATGCAAGCATGCCGCCTGCGCACCCGGTCCAGCCAGACGATCGCGCCGGGCGGCTCGCCGCCGAGCAGAGCCGCAAGATGGCGGCCTCGGCGCAGGCCTACGTGCGCGGCAGCACCAGACGGTTCTACGCCTGGCTCGAGGAATCCAGCCAGGCGCGGCTGCCGGACGGCCCCAGCACCTGGATCTGCGGCGACTGCCATCTGGGCAACCTCGGTCCGGTCGCCAGCGCCGACGGCAGGCTGGCGCTGCAGATCCGCGACCTGGACCAGACCGTGATCGGAAACCCGGCGCACGACCTGATCCGGCTCGGCCTGTCGCTGGCGATGGCGGCGCGCAGCTCGGACCTGTCCGGCGCCGCTACGGTGGAGATGACCGAGCAGCTGATCGGCGGCTACCTGCAGGCCTTCTCGACCGAGGCCGACCCCAGCCAGGACGACCTGCCCAAGACCATGCGCGGCGTGCTGCGCGAGGCGGCCGGACGGTCCTGGCGACATCTCGCCGACGAGCGGATCGAGGGCCTCTCCCCCAGCATCCCGCTCGGCAAGCGGTTCTGGCCGCTCAGCGCGCCCGAGCGCGAGGCGGTGGAGACGCTGTTCGCGGAGCCGGCGGTCGCCGCCCTGGTGACGGCGCTGCGCGACGTGCCCGATGCCGAAACGGTGCGGGTCATGGACGCGGCCTTCTGGCGCAAGGGCTGCAGCTCGCTGGGACGGCTGCGCCTGGCGGTGCTGGTGGCGGTCGGCAAGCGCGGGTCGGCGCGGCATTGCCTGATCGACATCAAGGAGGCGATCGCGGCCGACGCGCCGCGCGCGCCCGAGGCCAGGATGCCGCGCGCCAATGCGGAGCGGGTGGTCGCCGGCGCCCGGGCGCTGTCGCCGCATCTCGGCGAGCGCATGCTGGCGACCAGGCTGCTCGGCAAATCGGTGTTCCTGCGGGCGCTGCTGCCGCAGGACCTGAAGCTCGAGTTCGACCGGCTGGGCCGGTCGGAATCGCTGGGCGTGGCCTGGGCGCTGGCCAACGTGGTCGGCCGCGCCCATGCCTGGCAGCTGGACGCGCAGGATCGCGCGCACTGGCGGTCGATCCTGCGCCAAGGCCATCGCGACGGGCTGGAGGCGCCGTCCTGGTTGTGGGACGCGGTGGTCGAGCTGGTGGCCACCCACGAGGCGGGCTATCTCGACCATTGCCGGCGCACTGCCGCCGCCGGCTGAGCGGTCAGGCGCCGGGCGCCGCGATCAGAGCCGGTGCAGGGCGCACAGCTTGTTGCCGTCGGGATCGCGCAGATAGGCGAGATAGACCCCGGACTTGCCGACATTCCTGATGCCAGGCGGATCCTCGATCGCGGTGCCGCCATTCGCGACCCCGACCTGGTGCCAGGCCTGCGCGCTCTCCGGGCTCGCGGCAGTGAAGCCGATGGTGCCGCCATTGGCGCCGTTCGCCGGCGCGCCGTCGATCGGCTTGCTCAGCAGCAGCCGGGCGCCGTCATGCACGTAGACGAGGCGGCCCTTGAGATCGACGGTTCCCGGCTTGCAGCCGAGCGCGCCCAGGGTCGCGTCGTAGAACCGCTTCGAGCGTTCGATGTCGTTGCTGCCGAGCATGATGTGGCTGAACATCTGGTCTCCTTACGCATGAATCAGGACGACAAGGTCTCGAACACGTCGCCGGTCGGCAGTATCGCCTGGATGTGGGCGCGGTGCCACAGCGCGTAGAACAGCAGCGTCCAGGCGGCGTGCTGCTCGCGACGGCCGGCGGCGTTGCGGAACAGCGCCAGCACCCGGTCGGGCGGGGCGATCTCGGCCACCCCTTCCTGGGCCGCCACCAACGGTCCCAGCCGATCGCCCTGGGCGGCGATCCAGGCGCCGACCGGGACCGTAAAACCCTGTTTCGGCGCGAACGGCCGCGCCTCGGGCATCCTCGTCTCTAGCCAGCGCCGCAGCAGCCACTTGCCCATGCCGCGACGCACCTTGAGGTGGTCCGGCAGGCGGAACGAGGCCGCCGCCACCGCCGGATCGAGCAGCGGGGTGCGGCCCTCGATGCCGTGCGCCATCAGGCACCGGTCCAGCTTCAGCAGCAGGTCGTGCGGCAGCCATTCCGCCATGTCGGAGGCCTGCGCCGACGCCAGGCGCGACCGGCCGCCGGCATGGCTCAGCTCGGTGGCGGCGATGCCGCTGCGCCATTCCCAGCCGCGGCCGCGCAGCACCCCCAGCCCGTCGAACGCGCCGCGACGGCGCATCGGCCGGCCGCCCATCCACCAGGGCCGCATCGCGCTGCGATAGCGTCCGTAGCCGGCGAACAGCTCATCGCCGCCCTCGCCGCTCAGGATCACCTTCACGTCGCGCCGCGCCCGCCGCGCCAGCAGCCAGCTCGGGATGATCGCGTAGTCGGCCACCGGATCGTCGATGCTGGCGACGATCTCCGGCAGATGGCGCCAGACCATCGCCTCGTCGATCCGCAGCACCTCGTGGTCCGCGCCGGCGGCGCGCGCCAGGATCGCGGCCTGCGCGCTCTCGTCGGCCGCGCCGGGGACATCGAACGCGGCGGTGAAGGCCTGCACCCGCGCCCGCCCGAGGCGCGCCATCACCGTCAGCACCGCGGCGCTGTCGATGCCGCCGGACAGGAACATCCCGTACGGCACGTCGGCGCGCTGGTGCAGCGACACGCTGTCATGCAGCGCCCGGTCCAGCCGCACCAGCGCCTCGGCCTCGCCGATCTCCTCGGCCGGTCCTTCGGGAAACATCGAGAGCCTGCTGCGGTCGATCACCCGGCCGCTGGCGATGCTCAGCGTCTCGCCGGGCAGCACGCGTCGGATGCCCTCGAAGATGGTGTCGCGGCCGGTGACGAACTGCAGCTGCAGCAGCTCGTCGCGTGCGGCGGGGCGCAGACGCCGTTCGACCAGCCCCGCCGACAGCAGCGCCTGCGGCTCGGAGGCGAAGGCGATGCCGCCCTCGCGCTCGGCGACGTAGAGCGGCTTGATGCCGAACGGGTCGCGCGACAGCGTCAGGTTGTGCGTGCCGCGTTCATGGATCGCGATCGCATACATGCCGCGCAGCCGGTCGACATAGCGCGGCCCGTCGCGCAGCCACAGATGCAGCGGCGGTTCGCAATCGCTGCCGCTGGAGAACCGGACTTCGGGAAGTTCCGCGCGCAGGGCGAGATCGTTGTAGATCTCGCCGTTGGCGATCAGCGCCGCCGGCCCTGCGAACAGCGGCTGGTCGCCGCCATCGAGATCGATGATCGCCAGCCGGGTATGCACCAGCCCGACGCGGCCGACCAAGCTGTGTCCGGCCCCGTCCGGCCCGCGATGCGCCAGCGCCCGCACCAGGGCGGTCAGCCCGGAGCCGTCGAAACCGCTCAGCGCCGCGCCCGGCGCGAGCGCGAAGCCCGCTATACCACACATCAGATCTTCTCCGCCGTGGCCAGGAAGCTTCGCCACCGCGCCAGGACCGGGCCGGCGGCGAACGCGGTCTCGTAACGCCTGCGGCCGGCGGCGGCCAGACGCGCGGCGCGCGCCGGATCGTCCAGCACCGAGGCGATGCCGGCCGCCAGCGCCGGCGCGTCGTCGATCGGCACCAGCACCCCGTCGGCGTCGTCGCTGATCAGTTCCACCGGCCCCTGCGCCCGGGCCGCGACCACCGGACGGGCGCCGGAGAAACCCTCGATCACCACATTGCCGAGCGGCTCGTGGCGCGACGGACAAACCAGCACGTCGCAGCCGGCGATCAGGCTTGCGGTCTCGTCGGCCCAGCCCGGCATGTGGACCCGCTCCGCCACCCGCTCGGCCCGCGCCAGCGCCTCCAGCGCCGCCCGTTCCGGACCCTCGCCGGCGATCAGCAGATGCACGCCGGGCAGCAGCCGCATCGCCCGGATCAGCACGTCGAACGCCTTGTTGCGGTGCAGCCGGCCGAGTGCCAGCAGCAGCGGCGCGCCGTCCGGCACGGGCGGTGGCCGCCTCGGCCGGGCGCCGGCCAGCTCGGCGGCGAAGTTG